>JACQWC010000179.1 GCA_016209635.1 Candidatus Rokuibacteriota bacterium
CCTCTGGTCGTTCCTCCTGCCGCTCTCGTGGGCGAACATCGCCGCGCTCTTCGTGGTGCTCTTCATCTACGGCTGGAACCAGTACCTCTGGCCGCTGCTGATCACCAACACCGAGGCGATGCGCGTCGTCGTCATCGGGCTGCAAGACCTCATCCCGAGAACCGGCACGCACATCCCGGAGTGGAACATCATGATGGCCGCCGCGATGATGGCGCTGTTGCCGCCCGTGGCCGTGATCCTCTTCATGCAGCGCTGGTTCGTGAAGGGGCTGATCGAGAGCGAAAAGTAGATGGCGGCTCGGACCCGCTACGCCGCCCACCGGGGGGGCGCGGCCCTGTGGCCCGAGAACAGCCTCCTCGCCTTCCGGCAGGCACTGGCGCTGGGGTGCGACCTGCTGGAGCTCGACGTCCACCTCACCGCCGACGGCGACGTCGCCGTCATCCACGACCGGAACCTCGAGCGGACGACGGAGGGGTCGGGCCCCGTCTCGGCCCGCACCGCTGCAGAGCTGGCGCGACTCCGCCTCCGGGGGCTCGACGGCGCGCTGACGGACGAGCGCATCCCGAGCTTCGCGGACGTCCTCGGGCTGGTAGGCGCGGCGCGGTCGGGACTGCTGGTCGAGATCAAGGGGCCGGGCGTCGGCGCCCTCTGGGAGCGACGGGGTGCGACGGTCGGGCCCGTTCCCGGGCCGCGTTACGAGGGGCTCGAGGACGGGGTGCTCGGCCGGCTCGGGGCGGCGGGCCTCGCCGAGCGCGCGAGCGTGATGGCGTTCAATCCGGAGGTGCTCGCCCGCGTGCGGTCGCGCGCGCCCCGCCAGCGCACGACGCTCCTCGTGGCGGGGCGGCATCTCTGGATGACCGACGCCAGGGCGGAGGAGACGATCGGATGGGCGGTGGCCGCGGGCGCCACCGACCTGGGCCTCGAGTACACCCTGGTCGACGAACGCCTGGTGCGGGCCGCGCACGCCGCAGGCCTCGGGCTCGGCGCGTGGACGGTGAACGACGAGACGGCGATGCGCGACCTCGCCGGGCTCGGCGTCGACATCATCACGACCGACCGTCCCGATCTGGCGCGGCGGGTGCTCGCCCGGGCGTCATGAAGCGCGCCGCCGTGGCCGCGGCGCTCGGCGGGCCCGGATGATCCGCCAAAAAGGGCGGCGCGGGCGTAATACTTTGGAGTACTCTCGTCCCCCGATGACCAGCCGCCGCTACGTCCTGGCGCTCGATCAGGGCACGTCCGGCTCCACCGCGCTGGTCGTCGATCCGGAGGGCAGCGTGCTCGCGCGCGGCTACGCCGAGCTGCCCCAGCACTACCCGCGGCCGGGGTGGGTGGAGCATGATCCCGCCGAGATCTGGTCCACGGTCGAGGAGGCGGCGGGGAAGGCGCTCGCCGGCGCGCGGGTCGGCCCGCAGGAGATCGCGGCGATCGGCATCACCAACCAGCGCGAGACCACGGTCGTCTGGGACCGGGGGACGGGAGCGCCGATCCACCGCGCGATCGTCTGGCAATGCCGGCGCACCGCCGCGATGTGCGACGAGTTGAAGGCGGCGGGCCTCGAGCCGCGCGTGCGCGAGCGCACGGGCCTCGTGCTCGACGCGTACTTCTCCGGCACGAAGATCCGGTGGCTGCTGGACGCCGTCCCCGGCACCATGCGCCGCGCCGAGCGCGGGGAGCTGGCGTTCGGCACGGTCGACTCGTGGCTCCTCTGGAAGCTCACGGGCGGTCGCGTCCACGCGACCGACGTCAGCAACGCGTCGCGCACGCTCTGCCTGAATCTCCGCACCGTCGATTGGGACGCGGAGATGCTGGGCATCCTCGGCGTGCCCCGCGCCCTCCTGCCGGCCGTGATGGCCTCGGCGGGCGTCTTCGGTGAGACCGCCGACCTCGGCTGGGTGGGGCGGGGCGTGCCGATCGCGGGGATCGCGGGCGATCAGCAGGCGGCGCTCTTCGGGCAGGCGTGCTTCGCGCCCGGCAGCGCCAAGAACACGTACGGCACGGGCTGCTTCCTCCTGCTCAACACCGGCGAGGCGCCCGTGGTCTCGTCGCGCGGTCTCCTGACGACGGTCGCGTGGCGCATCGATGGCCGGACGACGTATGCTCTCGAGGGTAGCGTCTTCATCGCCGGGGCCGCGATCCAGTGGCTCCGCGATGGGCTCGGCCTTCTCCGGGAGGCCCGCGAGAGCCAGGCGATGGCGGAGGCCGTGGCGGACACGGGCGGCGTCTATTTCGTGCCTGCCTTCGTCGGTCTCGGGGCCCCCTACTGGGACATGTACGCCCGGGGGACGATCGTGGGTCTAACGCGCGGGACCACCGCGCGCCACCTGGCCCGGGCCGCGCTCGAGGCGATCGCGTACCAGAGCCGGGACGTGCTGGAGGCCATGGCCGCCGACGCCAACCTGCACGTCGGGAGTCTCCGCGTGGACGGCGGGGCCGCGGCGAACGATTTCCTGTGCCAGTTCCAGGCCGATATCACGGATCTCGCGGTGCTTCGGCCCGCCGTGATCGAGACGACCTCACTCGGCGCCGCCTACCTGGCGGGGCTCGGCGCCGGCGTCTGGCGGTCGCTCGACGCCCTGGCGGAGCGGGCCGCGATCGAGCGAACGTTCACGCCCCGGATGGACGCGGCCACGCGCGCCCGGCGCTACGAGGACTGGCGGCGGGCCGTCGAGCGAGCGCGGGACTGGGACGTGAAGCCGACGGGCTGACTTCCCCACCGCCCGTCCACACGGGGGCGATGGCGCCGACCGTCGGGCGCGCAGGCGCCCCGACGGCGAATATAAAGGAGACCGACGATGAGACGATTAGTGACTCTGGCTCTGACGATGGTGATCGCGCTCGCCGCGGCCGGCCAGGCGGCCGCCCAGGCGCCGATCGAGAACGAGCTGGCGATGATCACGCCGGTGTCGAAGTTCATCCACGACGCCGCGCTCAAGGCCTTCGCCGCTTACGCGAAGGAGAAGTGGAACATCACGCTCAAGGTGAGCGCCATCCCCGCGGGGACGCCGGTCGCCTACGGCCGGATCGTCGAGTGGAAGGGCAAGCCGGAGGTGGACCTCTTCTGGGGGGGCGAGTCGGCGCTCTTCGAGAAGCTCGCCGAGCAGAGATTGCTCCAGAAGCTCGAGATCGGGAGGGAGACCTGGGAGTCCATCCCGCCCTCGATCGGGACGCCGAAGCCGATCCCGCTTAAGGACAAGGACGGGTTCTGGGTCGGCACCGCGCTCGAGCCGTACGGGTTCGTCTACCATCCGAAGCGGATCCAGCGGCTGGGTCTTCCCGAGCCTCGCGAGTGGGACGACCTCCTCAACCCGAAGCTCCGGGGCGAGGTCGCCCAGTGCGCCCCCACGCGCTCGTCGTCCTCGAACGCGACATACGAGGTGATGCTCTCGCTCCACGGCGAGGAGAAGGGCTGGGAGTGGCTCAAGAGGCTGGCGGCGAACACCGGACACTTCACCGCGCGGAGCCGTGACGTGCCGACCGTGGTGGCCAAGGGCGAGTACTCCGCCGGCTTCGCCGTCCCGTCCTACATGGCGTTCGAGGAGAAGCTGGCGGGCTTCGACATCAAGTTCGTGGCCCCGAAGAACGCGTTCGTGACCCCCGAGCCCATGGCGATCCTCGCGGGTGCCCGCAACCCCAAGGCCGCGCGCGCCTTCATCGAGTTCTTGCTGACCGAGCGGGGACAGCGGGTGTTCATGGAGCGCGGCCTCTTCCCGATCACCCCGAAGTACAAGGTCCAGGGGGCGCCCGGCTCCACCGCGGAGATGGCGGTCGAGTTCACCGGCGGCGTCCGCACCTACTTCGACCGGGAAGTCGCCAACGTCTACGACGAGGCGGTCGCCGCGAAGCGGTCGGAGGCCCTCAAGGTGAAGTTCCGGGCGGAGATCGAGGCGACCTGGAAGAAGCCATAGCGCCCGCGCGTGACGACGTCTGCCCACGGCCCCGCGCACGACATCGCGCGCCCGGGCGTCGCGAACCTCGGTGCCATGGTCGCGGCGCTCGACCGCGGTCGAACCTGATCTGGCTCCACCCGGTAACGTGAAGATCGTCCTGCGGGAGATCATCAAGCGGTTCGGCGGCGTCGCGGCCGTCGACCGCGTGACGCTCGACGTCTCCGACGGTGAGCTGTTCACGCTCCTCGGCCCCTCGGGATGCGGCAAGACCTCGCTGCTCCGCCTGATCGCGGGCTTCTACACGCCCGACGGCGGCGAGATCTGGTTCGGAGCGCGCCGCGTGGACGGGCTCAGGCCCTACGAGCGCAACATCGGGATGGTCTTCCAGAACTACGCCCTCTGGCCGCACATGACCGTGCGCGAGAACATCACGTACGGGCTCAAGCTACGGAAGCTCCCGGCCCGGGAGGTGGCGGAGCGCCTGGACGCCGGCCTTGCGAAGGTCAACCTGCTCGGCCTCGACGGTCGCTATCCAGGCCAGCTGTCCGGCGGCCAGCAGCAGCGGGTCGCGCTCGCCCGGGCCCTGGTCCTCAACCCCGACATCCTGCTGCTCGACGAGCCGCTCTCGAACCTCGACGCGAAGATCCGGGTGCAGGTGCGGGCGGAGATCCGCACGCTCCAGCGGGATCTCGGGATCACGACCGTCTACGTGACGCACGACCAGGAGGAGGCCCTGTCGCTCAGCGATCGGGTCGCGGTCATGCGGGAGGGGCGGGTGCTGCAAGTCGCGGCGCCGAAGGAGCTGTACGAGCGGCCCCAGACCCGCTTCGTCGCCGACTTCGTCGGCACCAACAACTTCATCCCCGGCGTCTGCCGGGAGCTGGGCCTCGTGGAAACGCCGCTCGGCCTCGTGCGGGGCCGGCCGGGGGGGGGCGGCGTGATGCCGGGCGCCCGCTGCGTGCTGGCCGTGCGCCCGGAGAACATCGCGCTCGGCTCCGCGGACGAGAACACCTTCGAGGGACGGGTGATCCTCGCGTCGTACATGGGGAACACCCTGCGCTACGACGTCGACGCGGGCAGCGGTGTGCTGCTGAAGGTCGACGTCCGCGACCCTTGGCACCACGAGGTCCTGCCCGCGGGCCAGACGGTGCGGGTCACGTTTCCGGCCTCCGCCGCGCTGACGCTCGGGGATGAGTGACCGGGTCGCCGCCGCGGGCCCGCTCGGGCTGAGCCGCGCGCGGGGCCTCGGTGCCGCGCTCCCGGCGCTCGGCGTCGCCGCGATCTGGCTCTTCCTCCTCCTCTTTCTCGTCTACCCCCTGCTCCGGATCTTCTACGACGCCTTCACCGACGAGGCGGGCCGGTTCACGGTCGCCAATTTCTGGGGGTTCGTGCACGACCCGTTCTACATGCGCTCGCTCTGGAACTCGCTGCTGCTCGGCCTCGGGACGGTCCTCACCACCTCCCTCCTGGGCTTCGCGATCGCGTTCCTGCTGGTGCGCTACGAGTTCTGGGGCCGTAACCTCTTCAGCTACCTCACGCTCATCCCGATCATCTCGCCCCCGCTCGTGGGCGTGCTCGGCTTCACCTTCATCATGGGGCGGGCGGGCACGGTCAACGTGCTCCTCATGGACTACTTCGATCTCGTGAAGCCGATCAACTTCGTCTACGGGATCCACGGCGTGCTGCTGGTCGAGACGCTCCATCTCTTCCCCATGATCGCGCTCAACGTCGTGGACGCGCTCGGGAAGATCGATCCGGCGCTCGAGGAGGCCGCCGAGAGCGTCGGGGCCCGCGGCTGGCGGAAGCTCAGGTCCATCACGCTGCCGCTCACCACTCCCGGCTACGTCGCGGGCGCCCTCCTGGTCTTCATCTGGACGTTCTCGGACTTCGCCACGCCGCTCGTCCTCGGCGTCCACGACCTCCTGGCTTCCCAGGCCTACCTCAACATCGTCCAGTTCGTGGACCGCCGCCTGTTCCGGATGGGCATCGTGATCTCGGCGCTGATGGTGCTCCTGGCGCTCGTGTTCCTGATCGCGGCGCGCCAGTACGTGGCGATCAAAGACTACTCGTCCCTCTCGTACTCGCGGATCGCTCGGAGGCGCCTCCCGGCGGGAAAGCAGGCGCTGGTCGTCGTGTTCCTGTCGCTCGTCATGCTCCTGTCGTTCATCCCGTACCTCGGCGTCGCCCTGGCTTCGGTGGGCAAGGGGTGGTCGCTCACGCCGTTCCCCGTGCGCTACACGCTCCAGTACTTCGAGCGGGTCATCGTCGAGACGCCGAAGTACATCGTCAACACCTTCCTCTACTCCGGGCTCGCCGTCCTGCTCTGCATCGCCGTCGGGGTGCCCATCGCCTGGATCCTCGCGCGCACCCGGCTCCGCGGTCGCGACACGCTCGACGGGCTCAACACGCTGATCCTGGCGATCCCGGGCACCGCCATCGGCATCGCCTACATCCGCGCCTTCCACTTCGACCTGCCGGGGCTCGACCGCGGCCTCACGAGCTTCTGGATCATCCTCCCCCTCGTCCTGGCGATCCGGCGCCTGCCCTACACGGTGCGCGGCTCCTACGCCTCGCTGCTCCTCGTCCACCGCTCGATGGAGGAGGCGGCGGCGAGCGTCGGCGCGACGGGCGCGAGGTCGTTTCGCGACGTCACCCTGCCGCTGATCTGGCGCGGCGTGCTCGTCGGATCGCTCTTCTCGTTCATGACGTCGCTGCAGGAGGCGTCCGCGGTGCTGTTCCTGTCGCTGGGTGGCTGGGAGACGATCACCGTGGGGATCTTCGCCTTCTACATCGCCGGGAGTGCCAACGAGGCGGCGGCGCTCGGCGTGATCCTCATCGTGGTGGCCGCGGTGAGCCTCATCGTCATCAATCGCACGGCAGGCACCCGGATGGGAGGGATGTTCGGGTAGCCGCGTCCCAGGACGCCACGTCGAGGTTGTGACGAACGGCCCGCGACGATAAGTGGGAAAGTGTCGTCAGATCAAGGACTTGACTCGTCTTGTACCGCCCCGGTTGATGTGCTAGTGTCCCTGTTCACATGGCGCCGGCCGGGCAAGCATCGCCCTGGAGAGCGCTTGGAGACCTTGCCCACGTCGGGTTCGCGTTCGTCGTCGCGACGGCGCTCGGGCTCGGTGCCGGGTACTACGCGGATCGGTGGCTCGGGTCGAATCCGTGGTTGACTCTGGTCGGTCTCGGGCTCGGCATCGCCGCGGGGTTCGTGAACTTTTTTCGATCGATCAGGGCGGCTCAACAGGACGAGAATGACGCTCGCTGAATTCACCGCATCCGTGACGCTCCGGACCGCTCTGGCGGTCGGCGGGCTCGCCCTGCCGGCCGCCTGGCTGGGCGGCCAGGCGGCGGCCCTGGGCTTCCTGGGTGGCGCCGCGATCGGCGTCGCGAGCCTCCGCCTGCTCGCGCGGGCCCTCTCGGCGGCGCTCGCGGGCCGCGGCCCCGGGCGCCCCGGTCTCGGGTGGATCGTCGCCGTGGGCGGCCGGTATCTCCTGAGTTTCCTGGCGCTCGGGTTCCTGCTCGCGACCGGCTGGGCCCACCCGCTGGCGCTGATGGCCGGGCTCGCGGTGGTGCCGTCGGTCGTGATCGCGCGAGGGCTCGGCTCCGCGCGCGAAGCGGGCTAGCCGTGGGCGCGATCGATCACCCACCGATCTTCCGTCTTCCGCTCATCTGGGCACCGGGATGGATCCCCGACCACGTCACCTACACGTGGCTCGTGATGATCATCCTCACCGCGGTGGCCTTCGTCGCCTCGCGCAGCCCGCAGCTCGTTCCCCGCGGGCTCCAGAATTTTCTCGAGGCTGCGGTCGAGGTGTTCCTGGCGCTGATCGACGACGTCATCGGCCACGAGGGCCGCCGGTACCTCCCGCTGATCGCGACGCTGGGGCTCTACATCCTGCTCTCGAACCTCATGGGGCTGGTGCCGGGGCTGATGGCGCCCACCTCGAATCTCAACACGACCGCCGCGTGCGCGCTCATCGTCTTCTTCACGTACCACTGGATCGGCATCCGGACGCAGGGCGCGCTCACGTACCTCAAACACTTCATGGGACCGGTGCCGGTGCTGGCGCCGCTCATGATCCCGATCGAGTTCTTGAGCCATCTGGCGCGGCCGCTCTCCCTCTCCCTTCGACTCTTCGGGAACATGACGGGGGGCCACATCCTGCTCGCGGTCATCTTCTTTCTCATGGGGCTCGACGGGCTCCTGGGGTGGGCGTTCTCCGGCTCCGTGACGGGCGCGCTCTTCGGCGGGCTCGGCGGGGTGCTCATGGTCGTGTTCACCGTCGGGTTCCTCATCCCGCTCAAAATCCTGGTGTCGTTTCTCCAGGCGTTCATCTTCGTCATGCTCACGATGCTGTACATCGCTGGCGCCATCGGGGAAGCCGAGCACCACTAGCAGACCAACACGTACAGAGGAGGGACTCGTGCGACGTTCACTGAGTCTGGCGGTTGTGGCAGTCATCGGGTCGCCGGGCCTGGCGCTCGCGGCGGAGGGCGCGACGGGGGGCGGCTGGGTCGGTCCATTCGCGGTCATCGCCGCGGGCATCGGCATGGCGATCGCGTCCGGGCTCTGCGCGCTCGGTCAGGGGAGAGCGACGGCGGCCGCGGTCGACGCGATGGGGCGGCAGCCGGGTGCGGCGGCCCGGATCCAGACCGCGATGATCATCGGTCTCGCGCTCATCGAGTCGCTCGCGCTCTACGTCTTCGTCATCGCCGCGATTCTGCTCTTCGTGCAGCCGATCAAGTAGATTGGCGCATCGCCCGTCGGGGCGTCGTGGGCTGACGCTCCCGACGGGCATCGAGCGATGGCCTCCCGCTCCGGCTACCGGCCCCCGAAGATCCCCGAGATGACGGTCCACCGTCTCTCGGTCTACACGCGGTGCCTCCTCCAGCTCGAGGAGGACGGGGTGAAGACCGTCTCTTCCCAGGAGCTGGCCGAGCGCTTCGACCTCAACTCGGCGCAGGTGCGCAAGGACCTCGCCTACTTCGGCGAGTTCGGCGTGCGGGGCATCGGCTACTACGTCTCGGGCCTCAAGGCCGAGCTCCAGAAGATCCTCGGCCTCGATCGCGAGTGGCCGGTCGCGCTGGTGGGCTTCGGCAACCTCGGGTCCGCGCTCTTCCACTATCGTGGATTCAGCCGCCAGGGCTTCAGGATCGTGGCGGTCTTCGATGACGACCCGGGGAAGGCCACCCGCGAGGTCGATTCGGTCCCCATCTTCCCGAGCCGGGACCTCGCGCGTGAGGTGCGGGCGCGCGGGATCCAGATCGCGATCCTCGCGGTGCCCCCCGAGGCGGCGCAGACCGTGACCGATCGCCTCGTCGCTGCCGGCATCCGCGCGCTGCTGAACTTTGCGCCCGCCCGGCTGCGCGTGCCGCGGGACGTGCGGCTGAAGAACGTCGACCTGTCGATCGAGCTGGAAACGCTGAGCTTCTACCTCGCCAAGGGGTCACGTTAGCCTCCGGGGGGGCGCCCCTCCTCGACCACGACTGCGACGACCACGGGTCTCGGAGGGGCGCCCCCCGGAGGCCCCGTGATAACGTGCAGGTGCCCGGGATGTTGATGGATTGGCCGCCGTTCCAGCAGCTCGCGAAGGCCTTCGCGGAGGGACACCTCCGCCTGCGCGTCGCCGGTCTCAGCGGCTCGGCGCGCGCCCTCGTCCTGGCCGAGCTGCTCCAGGCGCACCCGCGGCCGGCACTGGTCATCGCCTCGGGGCTCGCCGAGGCCCACCGCTGGACGCAGGATCTGCGCTTTTTCGGGGCGCTCGCGCATGAGGCGCCCGAGCCGGAGCCGCGCCTCTGGCGCGGCGGCCACCACCGCGAGGGAGACGCCGAGCGCTCCGTGATTTGCCGCCGGCTTTTGGCGGGCGAGCCGATCGTCGTGGTCGCCACCCGGACCGCCCTCCTGTCGCCCGTCGCCGCGCCCGGCGACTTCACCGCGGGGACCCTCCGGCTCGCCCCCGGCGACCGCCTCGACCGGGAGCTCCTGCTCGAGGCGCTCGAGCGGTCCGGGTACGAGCGCGTGGAGACCGTCGTCGAGGTGGGGCAGTGGAGCCTGCGCGGCGGGATCGTCGACGTCTTCTCGCCCACGCACCCGAGCCCCAGCCGGATCGAGTTCTTCGGCGATGAGATCGAGTCGACCCGCCTCTTCGATCCGACCTCCCAGCGGTCGATCGGCGGGCTCGATGAGCTGCTCGTCCTGCCGCTCGAAGCCGCGGGGCGCGCCGCGTCCCTCCTCGCCTATGTGCCGCCTACCGCGCCAGTGGTGGTCGACGACCCGAAGCTCCTCGATGAGCCGCCCGAGGAGGCCCCCGATGACCTGCCGCTCCGGCGCCTCGCGGGCGAACGCCAGCGCATCGAGCTGTCGCGCGTCGCGGGGGCCGCGGCGGGCGCCGAGTTCGTCCTCGACACCCACTCGATCCCGCCCTTCACCGGCAAGTTCACCCAGCTCGCGACGGAGCTCGGCCGGTGGCGCCGGGAGGGGTTCAGGATCCGCCTGGTCGCCGCCGACGAGCACCAGGCGGAGCACCTGCGCCAGATCCTGAGGGAGCACGATCTCGAGGCGGGGCCCGGCACGACGCTCCATGGCCCGGATGGGCTCGCGATCCTCGTCGGCGAGTGCTCCGCCGGCTTCTCCATCCCCGCCCTCGGGCTCCACCTCTTCACCGAGGGCGAGATCTTCGGCGCGCGCCGGCGTTCCCTCCGGCGGCCGAAGTACCAGCGCGGCGCGGCGCTCACGGCCTTCACTGACCTGGTGCCGGGGGACCTGGTCGTCCACGAGGACCACGGCATCGGACGGTACCTCGGCCTCCGGACCATGACCGTTGGCGAGCGACGGGGCGACTTCTTGCTGCTGGAGTACGCGGAGCGGAACCACCTCTATCTCCCGGTCGAGCGACTCGACCTCATCTCGAAGTACCTAGGCGGCGAGGCGGGCGACGCGCGGCTGGATCGCCTGGGTGGCGGCTCCTGGCAGCGGCTGAAGGAGTCGGTCCGGACCGCACTGCGGGACATGGCCGAGGCGCTGCTCAAGCTCTACGCGGCGCGGGCGATCGCGGAGGGACACGCCTTCTTGCCCGATACCCCGTGGCAGCGCGAGTTCGAGGCGGCCTTCCGCTTCGAGGAGACGTCGGACCAGCTCCGCGCGATCGAGGACGTGAAGCGCGACATGGAGAGCGACCGGCCCATGGACCGGCTCGTCGCCGGCGACGTCGGCTACGGCAAGACGGAGGTGGCGCTGCGCGCCGCGTTCAAGGTGGTGGCGGACGGTTTCCAGGCGGCGGTGCTGGTGCCGACCACCGTGCTCGCGCACCAGCACTGGACCACGTTCGCCGACCGCTTCGCCCCCTTTCCGGTGCGCGTCGAGCTGCTCTCGCGGTTCCGCTCGCCCAAGGAGCAGAAGGCGGTCGTCGAGGGGCTCCGCCAGGGAACCGTCGATGTCGTGATCGGCACCCACCGGCTCCTGTCGAAGGACGTCGCCTTTAAGCGCCTGGGGCTCCTGGTCGTCGACGAAGAGCATCGATTCGGCGTCGTGCACAAGGAGCGCGTGAAACAGCTCCGGACGGCCGTCGACGTGCTCGCGCTGACCGCCACGCCGATCCCGCGCACGCTCTACATGTCCCTCTCCGGGGTCCGGGACATGTCGGTCATCGAGACCCCACCGCTCGATCGGCTCCCCGTCGAGACGATGGTGCGCCGCTTCAGCCGGAGCGTCATCAAGGAGGCGCTGGAGCGGGAGCTCGAGCGAGGCGGCCAGGTCTTCTTCGTCCACAACCGAGTCCAGTCGCTCCCGTCGATGACCCGATTCATCTGCGAGCTCGTGCCCGACGCGCGCGTGGTGATGGCCCACGGCCAGATGCGCGAGCGGGAGCTCGAGGCGACGATGGTGAAGTTCGTGACGGGCCAGGCCGACATCCTGGTCTCGACCGCCATCGTCGAGTCGGGGCTCGACATCCCGACGTCGAACACGATCATCGTGAACCGCGCGGACCGGTTCGGCCTGGCGCAGCTCTATCAGCTACGGGGCCGGGTGGGACGGGAGCGGCTCCAGGCGTACGCGTACTTCCTCGTGCCGGCGGACGGGCGGGTGGACGAGCAGGCGCAGCGCCGGCTGCGCGCGCTCCAGGAGTTGACCGAGCTGGGGGCCGGGTTCAAGCTGGCCCTCCGGGACCTCGAGATCCGCGGCGCAGGCAACCTCCTGGGGGCCGAGCAGCACGGTCACATCGCCGCCGTGGGCTACGATCTTTACTCGAAGCTCCTGGCCGAGGCTGTGGGAGAATTGAGGGGCCAACCGGCTCCGGCCGTGGTCGACCCGGTCGTGAGCGTGCCGGCCGAGGGGCTCTTGCCCGAGGAGTATGTTCCCGAGGTGAACCAGCGGCTCGCCGTCTACAAGCGTCTCGCCGGCGCCGAGAGCGACGCGGTGATCGCCGATGTCCGCGGTGAGCTCGAGGACCGGTTCGGGCCGCTGCCGGAGGATGCCCAGCGGCTCCTCGACATCGTGCGCATCCGGGTGGCGGCGCGGGCGATCGGCGTCGAGAAGGTCGAGGCCGGGGAGGGCAAGGCCCTCGTCACGTTCGCGCCCGCCACGCCGCTCGACCCCGAGCGGCTCGTGCGGACGATCCAGTCGAGCGGCGGCCGACTGCGCATGAAGCGCGAGTTCACGGTCGAGGCGACGATCGAGCGCGGCGAGTGGCCCCGCGTGCGCGACTCGCTGCTCCGCCTGCTCGCGGAGGTCGCGCGAGCGTGAGCCGTCGCGCGCTCGGCGCGGCGGTGCTCGTCGTGTTGCTCGGGGGCTGCGCCGTGCCGGGCTGGGTGCCCTGGCTCGGGAAGAAACGGGACGAGGCGAGGCCGGCGCCGGTGATGTCGCGGCCCGCGGCGGGGGCGCAGGACGCGGCGGCCCCGACCGAGACGCTGCCGAAGCCTCCCCCGTCTGACGAGAACGTGACCGACCGCGTGGTCGCCGTCGTCAACAACGACGCCATCACGCTCGGCGAGCTGCAGGAGAGCGTTGCCCTCTACCGGCAGGAGAACCGCGAGCGGCCCGGCCCCACCGATGCGGAGCTGATGCGGCAGTTCCTGGGGAAGCTCATCGACAACCGCCTCCAGCTCCAGGAGGCCGAGCGGGAGAAGATCGTCATCGAGGACGCCGAGCTGGCCGACGAGCTGGGCGAGCGCATGAAGAAGGTGAACGCGCGCACGCAGGAGGAGTTCGAGGCGATGGTCCGCGCCCAGGGCCTGACGATGGACGCCGTCAGGAAGCGGCTGCGCGACTCGCTCCGGGTGGGGAAGGTGATCCGCCGCAAGGTGACGCTGCGGGTGACCGTGACGGAGGCGGAGATCGACAAGTACCTCGCGGCCAACCGCGAGAAGCTGGAGGTCGGGCTTCCCTACCACGCGCGGCACATCCTGATCACGCCGGAATCTGGCTCCGACGCGGGGTGGGAGGCCGCGCGGATCCGCGCCGACATCATCCGCGCGCAGCTCGTCGAGGGCGCCGATTTCGCCGAGCTGGCCCGGACGCAGTCGCGCGACGCCAGCGCCCGCGATGGCGGCGATCTCGGCACCCTCAAGCGCGGCGAGCTGGCGCAGGACATCGAGGCCCAGATCCTCAGGCTCGAGCCGGGCGAGATCGCGACGCCCTACCGCTCCGCGCTCGGCTACCACCTCTTCCGCCTCGAGTCGAAGGACACCCTCCAAGGCGAGGGGCTCATGCGCACCCGGCAGCAGATCCGGGAGATCCTGTTCCGGCAGAAGTTCGAAGCCCGCCTGGAGGCCTGGCTGAAAGAGATCAAGCAGCGGGCCATCATTGAAGTGCGTATGTGACAAAACCGTTGACAAGCCGGTGAGCGAGTGGCAGGATACGGGTGGAATTACCGCTCCAACCCCGCAGACGCCTTGCGCTGACCGCACAACCGATTAACTTCACGCGGTGTTTCGCCGCCGCGCCCGGAGCCGTTTGATGACCCGCCGAGACCGAACCCAGGGAAACCCGACGTCGACCCCCGAAATCGCCGGCATGAATCTCACCGAGCTGAAGGAGAAGACCATCTCCGAGCTGAACGCGATCGCCCGCGATCTGAGCGTCCAGAACTTCAGCGGGCTCCGCAAGCAGGAGCTGATCTTCAAGATCCTCCAGTCGCAGGCGGAGAAGGACGGGCTCATCTTCGCGGAGGGGGTCCTCGAGGTCCTGCCGGACGGCTTCGGTTTCTTGAGAGCGCCCGACTACAACTACCTACCCGGGCCCGACGACATCTACGTCTCGCCCTCCCAGATCAGGAGATTCGACCTCCGCACGGGCGACACCATCTCCGGACAGGTCCGCCCGCCGAAGGACACCGAGCGCTACTTCGCGCTGCTGAAGGTCGAGGCGATCAACTTCGAGACGCCGGAGCAGGCGCGGGAAAAGATCTTCTTCGACAACCTCACGCCGCTCTACCCGATGGAGCGGCTGCGGCTCGAACACGATCCCGAGGACCTGACGACGCGGGTGATGGATCTCCTGACGCCGATCGGGAAGGGCCAACGCGGCATGATCGTCGCCGCGCCGCGGACCGGCAAGACCATGATGCTCCAGAAGATCGCCAACGCGATCGCCAAGAACCATCCCGAGGTCTACCTCATCGTCCTGCTGATCGACGAGCGACCCGAGGAGGTCACCGACATGCAGCGCTCGGTCCGGGGCGAGGTCATCTCCTCGACCTTCGACGAGCCGCCGCAGCGGCACGTCCAGGTGGCCGACATGGTCATCGAGAAGGCGAAGCGGCTGGTCGAGCACAAGCGCGACGTGGTGATCCTGCTGGACTCGATCACGCGGTTCGCCCGGGCGCACAACGCCATCATTCCCTCGTCCGGCAAGGTGCTCTCGGGCGGCCTCGACGCCAACGCGCTGCAGCGGCCGCGGCGCTTCTTCGCGGCGGCCCGGAACATCGAGGAGGGCGGGTCGCTGACGATCGTGGCGACGGCGATCGTCGACACCGGCAGCCGGATGGACGACGTGATCTTCGAGGAGTTCAAGGGCACCGGCAACATGGAGGTCCACCTCGACCGCCGGCTCATGGACAAGCGGATCTTCCCCACGATCAACATCGAGCAGTCCGGCACGCGGAAGGAAGAGCTGCTCCTCGAGAAGGACGAGCTGCAGAAAGTGTGGCTTCTCAGAAAGGCCCTCTCCCAGCTGAATCCGGTCGAGGGGATGGAGCTCTTGCTCGACAAGCTCAAGCTGACCAAGACGAATCGCGAGTTCCTCGCGTCGATGCACTCGATGGGCTAGGCGGGTCGCTGGCCGCCGCCGAAGTCCTTAGTTTTTTTGCCTTTTCCCGTCCACGCTGGTATTCTTAGAGCTTCCGAGGAGGTAGCGAGCGTGAAGGCAGGCATTCATCCCGACTATGTGGACACGACGATCACGTGCGCGTGCGGGGAGGTCATTCACACACGCTCGACGAAGCGCGACATCCGGGTGGAGGTCTGCTCGAAGTGCCACCCCTTCTTCACAGGGAAACAGAAGTTCATGGACACGGCCGGGCGGGTCGAACGGTTCCAGCGGAAGTACGGGCAGCGGCCGGCTGCCGGGTAGCTTGCCGGAACCGGCCTGGTCGAGCCCTCGCCGGATCGTCTCTCCGCTTCGCGTTCCCCGTCCTCCTCGCCCTTCCCGGGAGGCGCTGACCTGCGATGCTGTTTGACAAGCTCCGTCAGATCGAAGAGCGCTCGAACGAACTCGCGCGGGCACTCGCCGATCCCAGCGTCCTCGGCCAGCCTCCCGTCTACGCCCGCCTGCGCAAGGAGCATGCGGAGACCGTCGAGGTCGTCGAGCGCTTCGCGGAGTACCGGGACGTCCTGCGACGGATCGGCGAGACGCGACACCTGCTCTCCGAGAGCGGTGATCGCGAGCTGCACGAGCTGGCCCAGGCCGAGATCAGCGAGCTGGAGGGCCGGCAGGCGGCGCTCGAGGAGGAGCTGAAGCGCCTGCTCATCCCGCGGGATCCCAACGACGCCAAGAGCGTCTTCCTCGAGATCCGCGCCGGCGCGGGCGGCGAGGAGGCGGCCCTGTTCGCAGCCGAGCTGGCGCGCATGTACACGAAGTACGCCGAGCGCCAGCGGTGGAAGGTGGAGGTCATCGACACCAACATCACCGGCGTCGGCGGGTTCAAGGAGGCGATCTTCTTCCTCCAGGGGCGCGGGGCCTGGAGCCGGCTGAAGTTCGAGCGCGGCGTCCACCGAGTGCAGCGCGTGCCCGTCACGGAGTCCAGCGGCCGCATCCACACCTCCACCGTGACCGTGGCCGTCCTGCCCGAGGCGGAGGACGTCGAGATCAAGATCGACGAGAAGGACCTGCGCGTCGACGTGTACCGCTCGTCTGGCCCGGGCGGCCAGGGGGTGAACACGACCGACTCGGCCGTGCGGATCACGCACCTGCCCACCGGGCTCGTGGTCACCTGCCAGGACGAGCGGTCGCAGCTGAAGAACCGGGCCAAGGCGACGCGCGTGCTCAAGGCGAGACTCCTCGAGCGCGCCCAGGAGGAGCAGCAGGCGGCGATCGCCGCCGACCGCCGGAGCCAGGTGGGGACCGGGGACCGCAGCGAGCGGATCCGGACGTACAATTTCCCGCAGACCCGCGTCACCGACCACCGTATCGGTCTCACGCTCCACCGGCTGCCCGCGGTGCTGGAGGGTGACCTCGACGAGCTGATCGACGCCCTGACCGCGGCGGAGCAGGCCGAGCGGCTCGAGCGGGTGGAGAGTTGACGCTCGCCGGCGTCCGTCCGACGGTCCGCGTCGAGCTCGAGGCCGCGGTCACAGCGCTGGCGGCGGCCGGGATCGAGACCTCGCGCCTCGACGCCGAATGGCTGCTCTCCGACCTGCTCGGCGTCGGGCGGTTCGACCTCTACCTCGCCCTCGAGCGGGAGCTGCCCGGGGCCCTCCTCTCCCGCTACGAGGCGGCGATCGGGCGGCGGATCCGGCGCGAGCCTCTCCAGCAGATTCTCGGCTGGGAGGCGTTCCGCGGCCTCCGCCTGCGCGTGACCGGCGACGTGCTCGTGCCGCGGCCGGAGACGGAGGTGCTGGCGGAGTGGGCGCTCGAGCTGCTGCCGCCGCCCGCCGGCCGCGCGACCCGATGCGCGCGCCGCCCCCTCGTCGTCGACGTGGGAACGGGCTCGGGATGCGTCGCCTGCGCCCTCGCCCACGAACGGCCCGACATCGACGTGATCGCCCTCGACGCCTCTCCGGCCGCCGCCCGGGTGGCGCAGGAGAACGCGCGCGCTCTCGGTCTCGCGGACCGTCTCCGGGTCGTCGCGGCCGATCTGCTGGCGCCGGTCCGGGGGCGCGGGGCGGACCTGATCGTCTCGAACCTGCCCTACCTGCCGACCGCGCTCCTGCCTTCGCTCGCGCCGGAGGTCCGCGACCACGAGCCGCCGACCGCGCTCGACGGCGGCGTCGACGGGCTCGTCTGGATCCGCCGACTCGTCGGCGGGGTACCCCGGGCACTCCGGCCCGCAGGCGCCCTCGTGCTCGAGACCGCCGGCGGGCCACAGGCGACCGCGGTGGCGGAGCTCCTGCGCGGGGCGGCGTTCGTGGGGGTGAGCGTCCGGCGCGATCTGGCCGGCGTCGCGCGCTTCGTGGCGGGGAGACTTCCGTGAGCGTCCGCCAGGGCGGGGGCCGCTAGTGCCCGCCTCGCTCGAGATCGAGGGCGGGGTCCCGCTCAGGGGGACGGTCCCGGTCAGCGCGGCCAAGAACGCCGCGCTCCCGGCGCTCGCGGCGGCCCTGCTCACCTCGGAGCCGATCCGCCTCGCCAACGTGCCGTCCCTCGGCGACGTGCGGACCATGCTCACGCTGCTGGAGACGCTCGGCGCCGAGGTCTCGCGCGACGCGGGCGAGCTCCGGGCGCGCGTCACGCGGGTCGAGAACGCCGAGGCGCCCTACGAGCTGGTCTCGACGATGCGCGCGTCGGTGCTCGTCCTCGGTCCCCTGGTGGCTCGGCACGGCACGGCGCGCGTCGCCCTCCCCGGCGGCTGCGCCATCGGCGTCCGGCCGATCGACCAGCACTTGAAGGGGCTCGCGAGGCTCGGCGCCGAGATCGCGATCGAAAACGGCTACGTCGTGGCGCGGGCGAGCCGGCTCAAGGGGACGCGGATCATGACCGATCTCGTCACCGTCACGGGGACCGAGAACCTCATGATGGCCGCGGCACTCGCCGAGGGGACGACCGTTCTCGAGAACGCGGCCCGCGAGCCCGAGATCACCGATCTCGCCGACCTCCTGACGGCGATGGGCGCGCGGATCCAGGGGGCGGGGACCGCGCGCGTCGAGATCGAGGGCGTCCCCGAGCTCTCCGGCGCGACCCATCGGATCGTGCCGGACCGGATCGAGGCGGGGACGCTCATCATCGCGGGCGCGATCACGCAGGGCGACGTCACGATCACCGACCTCGTGTCGGACCACCTGTCGGCGCTCCTCGCAAAGCTCGACGAGTGCGGCGTCGGGCTCGAGGTCGGGCCCACCCGTGTCCGGGTGCGGGGGCCCGAGCGGCCGCGCGCGGCGGACGTCATCACGAGCCCGTTTCCCGGGTTCCCCACTGACATGCAGGCGCAGATCATGACGCTGCTCGGGCTCGCGGACGGCCAGTCGCGGGTGACCGAGACGATCTTCGAGAACCGGTTCATGCACGCGGCGGAGCTCTCCCGGATGGGAGCCCAGATCGAGACCGAGGGCTCGACCGCCATGATCCGGGGCGTGCCCTTCTACCAGGGCGCCCCGGTGATGGCCTCCGATCTGAGGGCGTCGGCGGCGCTCGTGCTGGCCGGGCTGGCGGCGCGCGGCCGGACGCAGGTGTCGCGCGTCTACCACCTGGACCGCGGGTACGAGCGGCTCGAGGTGAAGCTCGGCAGCCTCGGGGCGCGGATTGCGCGACGGCCATGAAGGAGCGGCTCACGCTCGCGCTACCGAAGGGCCGGCTCCTCGAGGGCGCGCTCGACCTGCTGCGCGAGCTCGGCGTCGACGGCATCGATGCGGAGTCGCGCCGGCTCATCTTCGTGGATCCCCGCCGCCGGCTGCGACTCCTCTTCCTCAAGCCCGCCGACATCCCGGCCTACGTCACCTACGGGGCCGCCGACCTCGGCATCGTGGGCAAGGACATCCTCCTCGAGCAGGAGCCGGACGTCTACGAGCCGCTCGACCTCGGCTTCGGGTTCTGCCGCCTGGTGGTCGCGGAGCTCCGCGAGCTCTGGGAGCGGGACGATCCCGCGAAGTGGTCGTGGGTCCGAGTGGCCACGAAGTACCCGCGCCTCACCGAGCAGTACTTCTCGAATCGCGGCATCCAGGTGGAGATCGTGCGGCTCGACGGCTCCATCGAGCTGGCCCCCCTGGTGGGGCTTGCCGATCGTATCGTCGACCTCGTGCAGTCGGGCGAGACGCTGCGCGCCAACGGGCTGATCGAGGTGGCGGAGATCGCCCGCTCGACCGCCCGGGTCATCGTGAACCGCGCGTCGATGAAGACCGAGTACGCCGCGGTGACGGGCCTCATCGAGGAGATGAAGGCCCGGATCGAGCGGGTGGCGCGATGATCCGGACCCTCGACGCGCGCGCGCTGGGGATGGACGCGGTGGTGCGCGCCCTCGAGCGGCCTCCCGAGCGGGTCGCGCCCGAGATCCGCGAGAGCGTCGACGCGATCGTCGAGGCGGTGCGCGCGCGGGGCGACGCGGCGCTCCTCGAGTACACGGCCCGGTTCGACGGCTTCGCCCCGGTCTCCGCGGCCGCGCTGGGCATCCCCCCGGACGAGCTCGAGGCGGCCGAGCGGTCGCTCCCGGTTGACGTGCGCGCGGCCCTCCACTACGCCGCCGAGCGGATCGAGCGGTACCACGCTGCCGCAGTTCCAAAATCCTGGCGGATGACCGACGAGCACGGGTCGGTGCTGGGCCAGGAGGTGCGGCCGCTCGACCGGGTCGGCATCTACGTTCCGGGGGGACGCGCCACCTACCCGTCGACGGTCCTCATGACGGCCGTGCCCGCGCGGGTGGCGGGCGTGCGGCAGATCGTGCTGGTCACGCCTCCGGATCCGGGCGGACGCGTGGAGCCGACGGTGCTGGCCGCGGCGCGGATCTCCGGGGTCACGGAGGGCTACCGGATCGGCGGCGCGCAGGCGATCGCGGCCCTCGCGTACGGCACCGCGACGGTGGCGCCGGTCGACAAGATCGTGGGGCCCGGCAACGTCTATGTGGCGCTGGCCAAGCGGCGCGTGTTCGGACGGGTGGGCATCGACATGGTGGCGGGGCCGAGCGAGGTGATCGTCGTGGCGGATGGCGCCGCGGACCCCGAGTGCGTCGCGGCCGACATGCTGGCCCAGGCCGAGCACGACCCGATGGCGCGCGCGCTGCTCATCACGGACACCGAGCCCCTGGTCCAGGCCGTGGCCGCGGCGCTCGCCCGCCAGCTCGAGGTGCTCCCGCGGCGCGCGATCGCGGCCCAAGCCCTCGAGGCGAACGGGGCCCTCATCCGGGTCGACACCCTCGACGCGGCGGTCGAGCTGTCGAACCGGCTGGCACCCGAGCACCTCGAGCTCCTCGTCCGGGTGCCGGCCGTGCTGCTGCCGCGGGTCCGGCACGCTGGCGCGGTCTTCATGGGCGGGCAGACGCCGGAGGTGGTCGGCGACTACGTGGCGGGCCCCAACCACGTGCTGCCGACGGCTGGCACGGCGCGTTTCGCGTCGCCCCTCGGCACGGAGGACTTCGTGAAGCGCACCAGCATCATCGAGTACTCGCGCGGCGGGCTGGCGGCGGCGCTGCCACACGTGAGAACGCTTACCCGGATCGAGGGACTCGGCGGCCACGGCCGGGCCGCGGAGGTACGCCTCGGGTCGGGGCCCCGGGACGCGCGCGGAGGAGATGGCGCATGAGCACGGAGATCCCGCGGCACGCTCGTGTCGAGCGCAAGACCCGTGAGACGGAGGTACTGCTCCAGCTCAACCTCGACGGCACGGGAAGCTCGAAGGTGGAGACGACGATCCCGTTCTTCGACCACATGCTGGAGGCGTGGTCGAAGCACGGTCTCATGGACCTCGCCGTCGACGCCCGCGGCGACACCGAGGTGGATCTCCACCACACCGTCGAGGACGTGGGCATCGTGCTGGGGCAGGCGTTCCGCGAGGCCCTCGGCGCCAAGCGCGGCATCGTCAGGTTCGGAACCGCCTGGGTGCCGATGGACGAGGCGCTGGTCTCGGCGTCCGTCGACCTCTCCAGCCGCCCCTACCTCGTCTTCAACGTGCCCATCCGGCGGGCACGGATCGCGAACTTCGACCTGGATCTGCTGAGCGACTTCTTCCGCGCGTTTGCGTTCAACGCCGAGGTGACCCTGCACGTCACCATGCACTACGGCGAGAATCTCCACCACATCGCCGAGGCGGTCTTCAAGGCGGTGGGCCGCGCGCTCGCCCAGGCCACGCGCCTCGACCCCCGGATCGCGGGTATCGTGCCGTCGACGAAGGGCGCCCTGTGATCGCGGTCATCGACTACGGCCGGGGCAATCTCGGAAGCGTCGAGAAGGCGTTCGGCCGCGTCGGCATCCCCGCGCTCGTGACCCAGGATCCGCGGGTCGTCGACGACGCGGAGGGCGTGGTGCTACCGGGCGACGGGGCGTTCCACGACGCGATGGGCAACCTCGAGCGGCTGGGGCTGGTGCCGGCGCTCCGCCGCGCGCTCGACGGAACGCGCTCGTTTCTCGGTATCTGCCTCGGCTACCAGCTCCTCTTCTCCGTGAGCGAGGAGTTCGGGGAGGGCCGCGGGCTCGACCTCATCCCGGGCGTCGTGCGCCGCTTCCCGCCGGGGCGGAAGGTCCCGCACATGGGCTGGAACCGCGTCCACCACGACGGGACGCTGGCGCTCTTCGACGGGATCCCGGACGGCGCCCACTTCTACTTCGTCCACTCGTACTACCCCGTTGTAGCGGGGTCCGCGAGGCCGGATCCAACCGTGGGTGGCCTGAGCGAGGCGCCGGCCGGCTCCGTTGTAGCGGGGTCCGCGAGGCCGGATCCAGCCGTGGGTGGCCTGAGCCCGGCGCCGGCCGGCTCCGTTCCTCTGCGGGCGGCGTGGTGCGAGTACGGGGTGCGCTTCGCCGCGGCGGTCGAGGTGGGCCGAGTCGCGGCGACCCAGTTCCACCCCGAGAAGAGCCAGCGCTGGGGGCTCAGGCTCCTCGAGAACTTTGCCGCGCTGGTGAAGGAGGGACGGTGATCGTCGTTCCGGCGGTCGACCTCCACAACGGGCGGTGCGTGCGCCTCCGGCAGGGTCGCGTCGACGCGGAGACCGTCTTCTCGGACGATCCCGTCGCGATGGCGGCCCGGTGGGTGGCCCTCGGCGCCGAGCGACTCCACGTGGTCGACCTCGATGGCGCGTTCGCGGGGGCGCCCCGTCAGACCCCACTCATCATGGAGCTGATCGTCGCGGTCGCGCCGACGCCGGTCCAGGTGGGCGGCGGGCTACGGTCGCCCGGCGCGGTCGAGGCCGTGCTCGGCGCCGGGGCGCGGTGGGCGGTCGTCGGCACGCGGGCGGCGCTCGATGCGGAGTTCCTGCGCGAGGTCTGCCGCGCCCACCCGGGACGCATCATCGTGGCGCTCGATGCGCGCGGTCCGCACGTCGCCGTGAACGGCTGGACGGAGGTGGTCGAGGAGACGGTGCCGGCCCTCGGCCTCCGCGCCCGCGACCTCGGAGCGGCCGCCCTCCTCTACACGGACGTGAGCCGCGACGGGACCGAGTTGGGACCGAACGTGGAGGACACCGGGGCCTTGGCAAGGGCGGTCGCGCTGCCGGTCCTCGCCTCCGGCGGTGTGGGCTCGATCGACGATCTCCGGCGACTCGCGGGCGTTCGGGGCGTGCTCGGCGCGATCGTCGGGCGGGCTCTCTACACGGGCGCGGTCGGCCTGCGCGAGGCGCTCGCCGCGGTGAGCGCGATCGGGGTCGCGCGCTGATGCTGGCCAAGCGCGTCATCCCGTGCCTCGACGTGAAGGACGGCCGGGTCGTCAAGGGCGTACGCTTCGTGGATCTCCGGGACGCCGGCGACCCGGCGGAGGCGGCGCTCGCGTACGACGCCCAGGGCGCCGACGAGCTGGTGTTCC
The DNA here is from genome assembly GCA_016209635.1 of Candidatus Rokuibacteriota bacterium. Classification (GTDB taxonomy): domain Bacteria; phylum Methylomirabilota; class Methylomirabilia; order Rokubacteriales; family CSP1-6; genus JACQWC01. The sequence continues at coordinate 22,987 of JACQWC010000179.1, forward strand.
TCGACATCACGGCCTCGCACGAGGGGCGGAAGATCATGCTCGACGTGGTGCGCCGGACGGCCGAGGGCATCTACATGCCGCTCACCGTCGGCGGCGGCCTCCGGGGCGTCGACGACGTGCGCCAGCTCCTTCGCGCGGGCGCCGACAAGGTGTCGCTCAACACGGCCGCGCTGGAGCGCCCCCTCCTGATCCGCGAGGCGGCGGAGCGCTTCGGCAGCCAGTGCATCGTCATCGCCATCGACGCCCGGGCGCGGGCGGGCGGCCGCGCGGGCCGCCGCTGGGAGGTCTATACGCACGGTGGGCGGCATCCGGCCGGCCGCGACGCGGTCGAGTGGGCGCGCGAGGCGGCCCGGCTCGGCGCGGGTGAGATCCTGCTGACGAGCATGGATCGCGACGGGACGAAGGACGGGTACGACCTCGAGCTGACGCGCGCCGTCTCGAGCGCGGTGCCGGTGCCCGTGATCGCCTCGGGAGGCGCCGGTTCGCTCGAGCACCTCTGGGAGGGGCTCGTCGAGGGGGCCGCCGACGCGGTGCTGGCGGCCTCGATCTTCCACTTCGGCATCCACACGATCGCCGAGGCCAAGACGTACCTCCGCGAGCGAGGCGTCGAGGTCAGGCTGGAGGCGTGAGGGCCCGATGACTCTGGACGAGCTCAGGTTTGACGCGCAGGGTCTGATCCCGGCGGTCGTCCAGGAAGCCGACACGGGTGAGCTGCTGATGGTGGCGTGGATGGACCGCGCCGCCCTCGAGGCCACGCTCGCGACCGGCCTCACCCACTTCTGGTCGCGCTCGCGCGCGGAGCTCTGGCGGAAGGGTGAGACGTCCGGCCACGCCCAGCACGTCCAGGGCGTCTGGGCCGACTGCGACGCCGACACCCTGCTGGTCCAGGTACACCAGGAGGGCGTGGCCTGCCACACCGGCCGGCGCACCTGCTTCTTCAGCCGCGTCGACGCCGAACCCCCCGCGGCGGGCGCGCGGGAGGGCGTCGAGCCCGCCGGTCCGCCCGCGGGCATGCTGGAGCGACTCGAGCGCGTCGTGGAGGCCCGCAAGGCCGCGGCACCGCCCGGCTCGTACGTGGCCGCCCTCCTGGGTCAGGGCGAGGCGGCGGTGTGCCGCAAGATCGGCGAGGAGGCGACCGAGGTCATCACCGCGGCCCTCGGCGGCGAGGGCGACCGGCGGGTCGTCGAGGAGGTCGCCGACCTCTGGTTCCACACGATCCTCCTGCTCGGGCAGCGCGGCATCCGGTTCCGGGAGGTGCTCGGGGAGCTCGCGCGGCGGCACGCGGGACGCGACGCGCGCCGGGGATAGGCCCGGTGCGCACGCGCGAGTGGGGCGCGGTGGTGGTCGGCGTTCTGGCGACGGTCGCTGTCGCGGGATGCGCGGGCAAGCGCATCCAGGACGGCGTCTACGCTTCGCCCACGGGGTACCGCATCGCGATTCCGGGAGCGGACTGGATCCTCGCCGAGGAGAGCCGTGCCGACCTCGAGCTGCGCCACCGGGCGGCGCCGGTCGGCATGCTTGTCAACGGAGCGTGCGATCGCGGACCTTCGCGGGTCACGCTCAGCGTCCTGGCGCGCCAGCTCCTGGCCGGGCTTCGCGACCGCGAGGTCGTGGAGCAGGGGGAGGTCGCCTTCAATGGGCGGCCTGCCGCGCACGCCGTGCTCTTCGGCCGCTGGCCCGGGGCGGGCGAGCGGGTGCAGCTCGAGCTGTACGTGACGCGGGACGCGCGATGCGTTTACGATTTCCTCTACGCCGCCCCGCCCGCGTTGTTCGAGACGTGGCGCGATGACTTCCGTCGGTTCGTCGAGACGTTCGCGACGGAGTAGGTGAGGCGATGGACACGTATCTCAGACGGACGGTGATGTGGTACGGCGGCGTCGGGCTGCTCACCGGCCGCGTCTTCAGGAACCTGGCGCTACCCCCCGCGTACGTCCAGCACGTCGTCCGGGAGATCGAGGTGATGGGGGTCCGTTCGCTGGGCGTGGCCCTGACGGCGGCGGTCTTCACGGGGATGGTCTTCGCGCTCCAGAGCGCGATTAACATGGCCCGCTTCGGCGCGGAGAACTACGTGGGTCCCGTCGTGGCCCTGGCGATCCTCCGCGAGCTCGGGCCCGTGCTCACGGCCATTCTCGTGGGCGGCAAGGTCGCCTCGGGCATCACGGCGGAGCTGGGCTCAATGCTGGTGACCGAGCAGATCGACGCGCTCCGGTCGCTCGGCGTCAACTACATCAAGCGGCTGATCGTCCCCCGCCTTCTGGCCGCCCTCATCGTGTTCCCGCTCCTGACCGTGCTGGCGGACGTGCTGGGCGTGCTGGGCGGCATGATGATCATGTACCTGGAGCGGGGCGCCGATCTCTACGCCTACTGGAACGTGACCACGTACTGGGTCGTGCCCAAGGACTTCCTCACGGGCGTCGGGAAGAGCTTCTTCTTCGGCGGGATCGTGACGCTCATCGGCTGCTACAACGGCCTGAGCACGGAGGGCGGCACGGAGGGGCTCGGCCGCGCGACGACGGCGACCGTCGTCCACGTGACGATGGGGGTGATCATCTCCGATTTCTTCCTGACGAAGCTGTTCCTGTTCCTGTTCTGGTGAGGGCAGCGTGGGCGAACCACTCATCGAGCTGATCGATGTCCGGAAGAGCTTCGGGGCCGCCCCGGTGCTGAGCGGTGTGTCCTTCGCGCTCGAGAAGGGCGAGACGTTCGTCATCATGGGCGGCAGCGGCTCCGGGAAGACCGTCACGCTGCGGCTGGCCGCGGGGCTCATCCGGCCCGACTCGGGGCAGGTCCGGGCGTTCGGGCGCAACCTCGAGCGGCTCTCCGAGGAGGAGCTGCTCCCGGTCCGACGTCGCATGGGCTACGTCTTCCAGGGCGCGGCCCTCTTCGACTCGCTCACCGTGTACGAGAATGTTGCGTACTCTCTCCGCGAGCACACCGATCTCGGGGAGGCCGAGATCCGGGGCCAGGTCATACGCTTCCTCGGCCTCGTCGGCCTGAACGGCGACGTGCTGTCGCTCCTGCCGGCCGAGCTGTCGGGCGGCATGCGGAAGCGGGTCGGGATCGCCCGCGCGCTGATCGGCGCCCCGGAGGTGATCCTCTTCGACGAGCCGACGGCCGGCCTCGATCCGACGAACGCGAAGCTCGTGGTGGAGCTGATCGAGCAGGTCCACGCGGGGGTCTGCGACTCCTCCATCGTCGTGACCCACGACCTCGACCTCACGAAGACGATCGCCGATCGGGTGGCGATCCTCATCGATGGCCGGTTCGCCGCCCTGGGTCCGGTCGGCGGTGTCTTGCAGACGCATGACCCTCTGGTCCAGGCGTTCCTGACGGGCGAGGCGAGGTGATCGGGTGAACGCCGAGCAGCGCGAGCGGGGGATGAAGTTCCGGGTTGGCGTCTTCGTGCTGGTGGCGCTCCTCGCGTTCCTCGGGATGATCTACGCCCTTGGCGCGCGCGCGCGGCTGTTCGAGGCGCGGTACACGATCCACGCCGACTTCACCGAGGTCGCCGGGCTGGTCGAGGGCGCGACGGTTCGGCTGGCCGGTGTGCAGATCGGCCGCGTCACGGGCGTGCATCTCCCCGCGGCGCCGGGCGGCAAGGTGCGGGTCGACCTGAACATCACGCGACACTACGCCGATCGGATCCGGAGGAACTCCACGGCGCGGATCGAGACCCAGGGGCTGCTCGGCGACAAGATCGTGGAGATCACCGTCGGGACCGCGGACGCGTCGGTGGTCCAGGCCGGCGAGGTGATCCAGGCCCGGGCCCCCATGGACATCGCGCACGTGATCGGCGAGGGCGCCGAGACTGTCCGGAGCGTCACCCGGCTCGCCGACACCCTGCGGCAGACGGCCGAGGCCCTGAACCAGTCGAAGCTCATCGACGACGCTGCGGCGACGCTCAGCTCGGCCCGGCGGGTGACGGACCAGATGGAGCGGATCGTCGATGAGGTCGAGAAGGGCCGCGGTTGGGGCCACGCGCTCCTGTACGAAGAGCCCGTGGCGCTCCGGAAGCTGGGCGATCTCCTGGCGACGACGCAGGCGCTTCTCGACCGCGTCGAGCGCGGCGAGGGGGCGGTCGGGGTGCTGACCTCCCCGCAAAGCACCGCGGCGGCGAAGCGGTTCGTCGGCGCCATGGACCGGCTCGCGCAGCTCGCCGATCGGCCCGACGGCGACGAGGGGATCCTGCCAAGCCTCCTCTTCGACCCGGCCTACAAGACGGTGCTCGACGACCTCCGCGTCGTGGCGAAAAACTTCCGCGATGTCTCCGACCGGCTCGCGGGCGGGCGCGGCGTGCTCGGCGGCCTGCTCCTGGAGGAGCCCGACGACGGGGTCCGCCAGGCGGCGCGCGACCTCCAGGCGGCCGTGACGAACCTCAAGCTGATCACCGAGAAGATCAACGCGGGCGAGGGCACGCTCGGCGCCCTCATCGCCGACCCCACGATCTACGAGCGCCTCGCCGCGATCCTCGACGGCGCCCAGCGGAGCTTCCTGCTGCGAAGCCTCATCCGGAACCTCGGGAAGGAGCGCGGCGCGCCGACGGAGCGGCAGGAGTGAAGGGGCGGGAGGCGCTCGTCTACCGGTGCCAGCAGTGCGGGTTCGCGAGCCCGAAGCCGGGCACGTGCCCCGACTGCGCGCGGACGGGTGTCTACCCGGCGCTCGTGGAGGAGCGCGTGGGCGGCGGTCCGCGGCGGGCGCCCCGCGCGCCCCACGGGCGGCCACAGCCGCTCGGCGAGGTGGCGACGGAGGCCGGCAAGCGCGTCGCCACGGGCCTCGGCGAGCTCGACCGCGTACTCGGCGGCGGCGTGGTCCCGAGCTCGCTGGTTCTGATCGGCGGGGATCCCGGGATCGGGAAGTCGACGCTCCTGCTCCAGGCCGCCAGGGCGCTGGCGGCGGCGACGCCGCCCGTGCTCTACGTGACGGCCGAGGAATCGGCGGCTCAGGTCCGGCTGCGCGCCGACCGCCTCGGAATCGGAGCGCCGGGGCTCCTCCTGTGGGCGGAGACGGACCTCAGCGCCGTCGAGGCGGAGCTCGCCGAGCTGCAGCCGCGCGCGCTCGTGGTCGACTCGATCCAGACGGTGTTCCTTCCCGACCTCGAGTCGGCACCCGGCAGCGTCGCGCAGGTGCGCGAGTGCGGCGCTCGCCTCCTCGGCATCGCGAAGGGCCTGGGCATCGCGACCTTCCTCGCAGGCCACGTGACGAAGGAGGGGACGCTCGCCGGGCCACGGGTCCTCGAGCACCTGGTCGACACGGTGCTCTACTTCGAGGGCGAGCAGCACCATGCGTATCGGGTGCTCCGGGCGGTCAAGAACCGGTTCGGATCCACCAACGAGATCGGCATCTTCCAGATGGGCGAGCGCGGCCTCCTCGAGGTGAAGAACCCGTCGGGGTTCTTCCTTCGCGAGCGGCCGCGGGACGCGCCCGGCTCCACCATCGTCTCGAGCCTCGAGGGCACCCGCCCGGTCCTGTTCGAGCTCCAGGCGCTCGTCACCCGCGCCTCCTTCGGCACGCCGCGACGCACGGTGCTCGGCGCCGACTACAACCGCGTGTGCCTCCTCCTGGCCGTTCTCGAAAAGCGGGCGGGCGTGCCGCTCGGGAGCCAGGACGTGTTCGTGAACGTTGCGGGCGGCGGGCGGGTGAGCGAGCCCGCGGCGGACCTCGGGATCGTGATCGCCGCGGCGTCCAGCTATCTGGAGCGACCGGTGCGGGACGACGTGCTCGTCCTGGGCGAGGTCGGGCTCACCGGCGAGGTCCGCGCGGTCGTGGGCCTCGAGGCGCGGCTCAGGGAGGCGGCGGCGCTCGGCTTCCGCGCGGCGGTCGTTCCGGCGAGCAACCTCGACGACGGTGCCAGGTTCCCACTCGAGGTCCAGGGCGTGGCCACCGTCGACGAAGCGCTGCGGGCGCTCCTTCCCTGAGCGTCGTGGCGGCCGAGGGAGGGCGCGTGGCGAGGGTGGCTGCGGTGGTCCCGGCGGGGGGCTCCGGGGTCCGAGTGGGCCGTCGCACCCCCAAGCAGTTCCTCCTCCTGCGCGGCGTGCCGATTCTCACCGCCACCGTACGCCACTTCGTGACCCACCCGGCGATCGAGGCGGTCGTCGTCGCCGCGCCGGTCGGGCAGGTGGAGCGGGCGCGTCGGGTTCTCGGCCCGCTCGCGCGGAACCGGTCGCTCGCGGTGGTCGCCGGCGGGATCACCCGGCAGGAGTCCGTGTGGCGCGCCATGCAGGCGGTGAGCCCGGACGTCGAGGTGATCGTCGTCCACGATGCCGTCCGACCGTTCGTGACGCGCCGGCTCATCGATGCCGTGCTGCGCGCGGTGCGCGAGGGGGGCGCCGCGATCTGCGCCCTGCCCATCGCTGAGACGGTGAAGCGGGTGCGGGAAGATCTGGTCGAGGCCACGCTCGACCGCTCGGGGCTCTGGGCCGTCCAGACGCCCCAGGCATTCCGCGCGGCCCTCCTCCGGGAGGCGCATGACAAGGCTCGGCGTGACGGCGTCGTTGGGACGGACGACGCGATGCTGGTGGAGCGCCTCGGGCATCCGGTGACGGTCGTGCGCGGCAGCGAGGAGAACGTGAAGATCACGACTGTCGCCGACCTCCGCCGGGCCAGGACGGGCGGCCGACGATGAACCGCGTGGGCTTCGGGTTCGATCTCCACCCGGTCGTGGCGGGCCGGCCGCTGATCCTCGGTGGCGTGACGGTCGCGAGCGAGCGCGGGCTCGGCGGCCACTCCGACGCCGACGTCCTCTCCCACGCGGTCGCCGAGGCGCTGCTCGGCGCGCTGGCGCTCGGTGACCTCGGGCGCCACTTCCCCGACACGGATCCACGCTACCGAGGCATCTCGAGCCTCGTGCTGCTCCGGCACGTCGTCGAGCTCGTGACCGCGCGCGGGGGCTCGCTGGTGAACGTGGACGCGACGGTGCTTGCTCAGGCGCCCCGGCTCGCGCCGCACCTCCTCGAGATGGCCAAGCGGCTCGCCGACGCGCTGGGGCTCGACGCCGCGCACGTGAGCGTCAAGGCCAAGAGCCCCGAAGGGCTCGGGCTCCTCGGGCGGCGCGAGGGGATCGCGGCGATGGCGGTCGTGAGCGTGGAGATCGCGTGAAGGTCTACAACACGGTGCGTCGCGCGAAGGAGGAGTTCGTCCCGCTCGTCGCCGGTCAGGTGGGCATGTACGTGTGCGGCGTCACGCCGTACGACTATTCCCACGTCGGCCACGCGCGCAGCGCGATCGTCTTCGACGTGATTCGGCGGTACCTGACCTACAGGGGTTTCCGCGTGAGGACGGTGCGGAACTACACCGATGTGGACGACAAGATCATCGCCCGCGCCAACCAGGAAGGCGTCTCCGCCGTTGAGGTTGGGGAGCGGTACATCGCGGCCGAGGGACGGGACATGGAGGCGCTCGGCGTCCTCCCGCCAGACGTCGCGCCCAAGGCGACCGAGCACATCCCGGAGATGGTCGCGCTGATCGGGCGCCTCGTGTCCAAAGGCGTCGCTTACGTCGTGGACGGCGACGTGTATTTCGAGATCCGGCGCTTCCCGCCCTACGGCCGGCTCTCCGGCAGAAACCTCGACG
>JACQWC010000180.1 GCA_016209635.1 Candidatus Rokuibacteriota bacterium
GCTCCACCATCAGCATGACCTGCTCGTTGGCGCCGCCGTGGAGCGGACCCTTCAGGGCGCCGATCGCCGAGGTGACGGCCGAGTGGAGATCCGACATCGTGGCGGCGGTCACCCGTGCGGCGAAGGTCGAGGCGTTGAACTCGTGGTCGGCGTGGAGGATGAGGGCCACGTCGAAGGTCTTGGCCGCGAGCGGCGTCGGTTTCTTGCCGCTCATCATGTAGAGGAAGTTCGCGGCCAGGGTGAGCCGGGGGTTCGGCGGGATCGGCGTCTTCCCCCGCCGGATGCGCTCCCACGCCGCCACCAGGGTGGGCATCTGGGCGGTGAGGCGGGCCGCCTTGCGCAGCGTCGCCTCGCGGGAGTTGTCGGCCGCGTCGGGGTCGAACGAGGCGAGAGCCGAGACGCCGGTCCGGAGGACCTCCATCGGCGTCGTCTGCCGCGGCAGGGCGCGGAGCAGGCTCAAGAGCTTCGGCGGCAGGCGGCGGCTCACCGAGGATCCGAGCACCTTCGTGTGGACCTCCAGCTCCTTCCGCGTCGGCAGGGCACCGTACCAGAGGAGGTACACGACCTCCTCGAAGGAGGAGTGCACGACCAGGTCGTCGATGTCGAAGCCTCGATAGACGAGCCGGCCTTCGTGGCCGTCGATGAAGCAGATTTCGGAAGTCGAGACGACGACGTCCTCGAGGCCGGCCTTGGTCACGGTGCTCATGGGATCCCTCTCGAAGGTCTGTGAGAACGCTTTGCTTTTATCATAGGTCGCGGGCACCCTTCAAGGCGCCCCGGCCCAGAGCCCATGCGCGTCAGCGACTTCTACGATCGCCATCCGATCAGCGAGCAGCAGGTCCTCGCGGCCGCGCGCCGGCGCCGCCGGGGCGTCGCCGGCCCGCTCACGGCGGAGGACCTCTTCGAGTTCGACCAGGACCACTACGGCGGGCTCGACGCGGTGGACGCGCTGGCACGCCGCGCCGGCATCACGGCGACCGCCCGGGTGCTGGACGTGTGCGCGGGGCTCGGCGGGCCCGCGCGGTTCCTGGCGAGCCGTCGCGGCTGCCGGGTCGTCGGGCTCGAGCTGAACCCCGGCCGGGCGGCCGGCGCCGCGCGGCTCACGCGCCGGGTGGGGCTCAGCGACCGCGTCACGGTGGTTCGCGGCGACGCGGCGGCGCTCCCGTTCGCCGGCGCGACCTTCGACGCGTGCCTCTCCCAGGAAGGGCTGCTGCACATCGAGGACAAAGCCGCGGTCCTCGCCGGCTGCCATCGCGTCCTCGTGCCCGGCGGGCGGCTCGCGTTCACGGACTGGATCGCGCGCCCGCGCCTCGCGGACCGCGAGCGCGACCGCCTGTGGGAGTGGATGGCGGCGACCGGGCTCCAGACGCTCGACGGCTACCGCCGGCTGCTGGGCCACGCCGGCTTCACGTCGGTCGAGGCCGAGGATCTGTCCGCGGAGTGGCGGCCGCTCCTGCGAGCCCGGCTCGACATGTACCGTCACGGGCGCGACGACATCGTCGCCCGGCTCGGCGAGGCGTGGTACCGGGAGTTCGACGCGCTGTACACGTTCTTCGTCGACCTGGTCGAGGCGGGCAAGCTCGGGGGCGGGCGCTTCAGCGGGACCCGCTGACGGCGGTCAGCGGAATCGCTTCAGCAAGTCTTGGAGTCCTTGCTCGACCTTCTTCGGATCGGCCTCGCGCAGGATCGTCGAGGGCACCACGCGGATCGAGGGCGACGCAGCCGTCCCGGTCACCTTGGCCTTCACCTCGCCGCGGCCATGGTTCATCACCACGTCGAGGTTCATGCGCCCGGTCGCGAGGCCGTACTCGCCCGCGACCGCAACCTTCATCGCGCGGCTCGTGTAGAGGAGGTCACGAGTCGTGAGGACGCCGTTGGTGATCTGGTAGGTGCCGGTGATCGACTCGAACTCGAGCGGCGCCGCAAAGAGCGAGGAGGGCAGATCGGCGCTGAGGAGCGCGGAGACCGCGCCGCCGACCCGGACGATCCCGTCCAGGAGGCCGAGGGCCTGAGCGCCAACGACCCTTCCCGGTCCGATGCGCAGCCGCCCCGGGCCCGAGAGCGTGGTCCAGAGGTCCGAGAGGGTGAGGCTCAGGGCGCCGTCGAGATCGAGCGGGCCGGACACCGCGTACCCCTGACAGAGGAAGTCCACGAGCACCCTCTCGAGCGGCAACCCCCTGATGGCGAGGTCGCCCAACCCGATGCGCACCCCCCGATCGAGACTCGCGGTCACGTTCGCCGTGATCGTGCCGGAGGCGAGCCGTGAGGTGAGCGGCCGGCCCGTGAGCCGGCTGTCCTGCCACGCCCCGCTCACCTTGAGCGTCGCGAGGGTGAGCGTGCGGCGCCTGGGCTCCGGGCACTGCGCGTTCGTCTGCGTGAGGGTGGCCGGCGCCAGCTCGATCTCGCCGGAGGCGGTCGGCTGCCCGAGCGTGCCCGCCACGGCGAGGGTGCCCTTGACCGCGCCACCGATCGCGGGCGTGGGCCCGAGGGCGTTGGCGGCAAGGCTTCCCAGGTCGCGGCCCTCCAGGGCCACGCGGGCCCGCACCGGGGCGTCGAGCAGGCTCTTGCCGCCGTCGAGCGTGAGCGCGCCCTCGGTGATCCGGAGGGCGAGGTCGCCCGGCCTCACCTGGAGACTCCCGTCGAATCCGACTCGCGGGCCGCCGCCCGTGAGCGTGAGGTCGAGGTCCTCGATGCGGTACTGGGGCGCGGCGGTCGCCGCGCCGCGCACGACGTAGGTGACCACGCCCTTGTCGATCCTCACCCGCGACACGAGCGCCGACGGGGCCCCGGCGCCCCCGCCGCCGCGACCAGGCCGGGCGGGCGCGTGCGTGTCCTCCCTCGGGCCGAGGGTCGAGACGTTCAGGCGGCCGTCGGCGCTCTGGATGAGGGCGATGCGCGGCTGCCTGAGCACGAGCTCCCCGAACTCCACTCGGCCGGAGAGAAGCGGCCGGAGGCGCAGGCGCAGCTCACCCCGCTCGAGCTTGAGGAACGGCGCCGTGTCGAATTTCGGGTCGTCGGCGACCTCGAGGCCCCGCAGCTCGACGGCCGGGAGCGGGAACACCGTCACCGAAACCGAGGCGAACGTGACGGGGCGGCCGAGGGCCTGGGAGGCGCTCGTCGCGATGAGCGACTGCACCCGCGGCGTGTCGACGAGCAGCGGGAGCGCCGCCAGCGCCGCGACGACCAGCACCACCAGCGCCGCGAAGGCCGCGAGGACCCACTTCGCGTATCGTCTCACCGGGCGACCGCCCTTCTCTAGCCCCGCGCTCGGAGTTCCTTCTTGAGGATCTTCCCGGTGGGATTCTTCGGCAAGGCGTCGATGAACTCGATCGTCTCGGGCACCTTGTACGACGCGAGCGCGGCCCGGCACAGGCACTGGAGGGCATCGGCCGCCACGCGGCCCCCCTGCTTCAGCACGACGAACGCCTTGACGGCCTCGCCGCGGATCGGGTCCGGCACGCCGATCACGGCGGCCTCCCGCACCGCCTCGTGCCGGAAGAGGACCTCCTCGACCTCGCGCGGGAACACCTTGAAGCCGGACACATTGATCATGTCCTTCACGCGGTCGACGAGGTAGTAGTAGCCGTCGGGATCGCGGTATCCGATGTCGCCGGAGCGCAGCCAGCCGTCGCCGATCGCCTCGGCCGTCGCCTGCGGGTTGCCGAAGTAGCCCTTCATGACGTTGGGCCCCTTGATGCGAATCTCCCCCAGCTCTCCGTCCGGCAGCTCCCGCCCGCCCTCGTCGGCGATCTTCATCTCCACGTTCTCGATCGGCGTGCCGATCGAGCCGGACCGGAAGCGGACGTCGTGGTTGTACGAGGCGAACGGCGCGCACTCGGTGAGCCCGTAGCCCTGGTGGATCCAGTGACCGTGGCGCTCGTGCCACCGGCGCTCCACGTCCGCCGGCAGCGTCGCCGCGGCCGAGAAGCAGAGCCGGATCGAGGAGAAGTCGCCCCTCCCCTCCATCGAGAGGAAGAGGATGTACATGGTCGGCACCGCGTAGAGCAGCGTGATGCGATGGCGAGCGACCGCGTCCAGGAACTGGTCGGGGACGAAGCGCTCCTGGAGCACGAGCAGTCCGCCCGCGGTCACGAGCGCGTTCAGGATGAAGTTCTGCCCGAAGCAGTGGAACATCGGCAGGGCGCAGAGCCCTCGGTCCTCCGCCGTCATCCGGAGGTGATGGGCGGTCGCGTACGCGTTGGAGACGATGTTGCCGTGCGTCAGCATGACGCCCTTGGGGCGCCCCGTGGTCGCCGACGTGTAGAGGATGGCGGCCGTCTCGTCCCGGTTCAGGTCCAGCGCGCGCGCGACCGGCTTCCCGGAGAGCGCGGCGAGGTCCCTCGCGTCCAGGACGTGTCGCACCGAGGGCATCGCGTCCCGCGAGGGCAGGTTCGCCACGACGGGTCCGGCCGTGACCAGGGCGCTGGCCGCCGCGTCGCCGATGATGTACCGGATCTCCTCGGCCTTGTAGGCGACGTTGAGCGAGAGCGGCACGAGCCCCACCTTCTGCGCCGCGTAGTAGGCCAGGACGAACTCGGGCCCGTTCGGCAGGTGGAGCCCGATCCGCTCCCCGGGCTCGAGCCCGAGCGACGCGAGCCCTCCCGCGAGCGTCGACACCGCGTCGTGGAGCTCGCCGTAGGTCCACCGGCGATCGCCCGCGTGGAGGGCCGCCCGGTCGCGGTGGTAGAGCGCGGAGCGCTCGAGCAGTTGCGCAACGTTCACGGGATCAGCAGCACCTTGCCCGTGGTCTTCCGTCCCTCGAGCGCGCGATGCGCCTCCGCGGCGTCCTTCAGCGGGAACTCGAACTCCGTGCGCAGCTTGAGCTTGCCGTCCCGGATCCAGCCGAGCACGTCGCCCGCGCGCTGGAGGAGCTCGGGCCGCGTCGCGACGTGGTGGAAGAGGCTCGGCCGCGTGAGGAAGACCGACCCCTTGGCGTTGAGGACCTGCGGGTCGAACGCGCCGATCGGCCCGCTCGACTGGCCGTAGAGCACCATCATTCCACGCAGCGCCAGGCAGTTGAATCCCTTGTCGAACGTCGTCTTGCCGACCGAATCGTACACGACCTGGACGCCCTTGCCGTCGGTCAAGCGCTTGACCTCGGCCTCGAAGTCCTGGCGCGTGTAGAGGATCACCTCGTCGGCGCCGGCCTCGCGCGCCAGCTTCGCCTTTTCCTCCGTCGACACGGTGCCGATGACCCGCGCCCCGCGCATCTTCGCGATCTGGCAGAGGAGGAGGCCGACGCCGCCGGCCGCGGCGTGCACGAGGCACGCCTCCCCGGGCCGGAGTGGATAGGTCGCGCACGCGAGGTAGTGGGCCGTCATCCCCTGCAGCATCGCCGCGGCGCCCTGCCGTGTGCTGAGGCCGGCCGGCAGGACGACGAGCCGCTGCGCGGGGACCGCCGCGTACTGGGCGTAGGCGCCGGGAACGCCGGTGTAGGCGACCTTGTCGCCCGCCTTCACCTCGCCCACGTTCGGCCCGACCGCGGTCACCGTGCCGCCGGCCTCGAGGCCGAGCGTCACGGGAAGCTCGGCCTTGTAGAGTCCCGTCCGGTAGTAGACGTCGATGTAGTTGAGCCCCGCGGCGTCGACCTTGACGACGGCTTCGCCCGCCTTCGGCCCGGGCTCGGGGACGTCCTCGTAGCGCATGACCTCCGGACCGCCAGGCGTGTGGACGCGAACGGCTTTCATCGAGATGGCCTCCTCGGCGATGGATGCGCGGTGGTGGTTGCGGATTATAGCACCCGCGCGCGGGGGCGCCGGCGGCAGCCTCAGATCAGGGGTCGCTCCCTCTCGGGATCGCGCACGAGCCACCCGCGCACCCAGTGGTACATGGCGTAGCACTCCAGCGCGAACGGCGGGAACCCGAAGTAGCCAAGGACCGGCATCTCGAACACCCTCACGTGTCCCAGGTAGGGCACCGTGTACGTCCAGCGCGTCGCGGCCCAGAAGTTCCAGAACTCCCAGAGCACGCCGCAGATAGCGCCGGCGCCCAGGAGCGCCAGGAGCAGCGAGGCGTCACCCCGCGCCAGGGCGGCGAGCCACGACGGGCGCCCGCGCCGGAAGTTCAGTGGCTCGAGGAGCAGCGCCCAGCCGGTCCAGACGAGCGGGACGAGCCACGGGGACACCACGACCATCGGGAGCACGACGAAGACGGCGCCCGCGACGACCCCGGCGCGGAGGAGCGCGTCGGGCGGCCGCCAGGGACGGGTGCGGGCGCGGGCGAACACCGAGGCGCGCAGTGCCGTCGCGGTCAGGAAGAGCGCGGGGAAGATCGTTCCGAAGGCCCAGTCGTAGCCCATGCGCCTCAGGTACGGGTCCGGCTCGAGGTCGTGGTACTGCCACCACATGCCGACCAGGTCATCGCCCCCCCGCCAGAAGCGGGGCGCGTTGTACCACTCGAAGAGCCACCAGCCCCCGACGGAGGTGAGCGCGACCAGCACGGCCTCGAGGCGCGCGGTCGTCAGGTAGGACGCCCCCGTGAGGCGCGCCACGAGCGCGTCCATGAACAGGATGTAGCCCGTCCAGGCGACCGGGGTGAACCACTGCCCGACGAGCGGCTCCCCCGCGAAAACAAGGGCCTCGGCGGCCCCGATCACGCCGAGGCCCAGCCACCCGTGGGGCCGCACTAGCGCATCGTGGCGAGGTCGATCGTGAAGCGGCGCACGTCGCGACCGTCCGCGTCGCGGACGACCAGCACCACCCGCGACGAGCCGCTGAGGTCCCGGGTCGCGAACCCGTACACGCAGCGCGCGAGGAAGGTCCCACTCTCTTCGCGGAGGGCGGTCCGCTCGTTCTGCACGAAGGCCGGCTCGATCTCGTGGTCCTCGACGAGGATCCGTGGCGTCAGGAACCGCGCGAAGTCCTCGCGCGGACCCTGGAGTGACACCCAGAAGAGCACCCGGTCTCCCTGCTCTCGGAGGAGCTTCTCCGGCTCGTCCGGCTTCAGGGGCTCGTTCCTGAACGCCGCGTGGCGCGCCGCGATGGCCAGCCGGTGGAACGGCGTGATCACCGTCACGCTCTCGCCCGACCCGTTCGCCACCCGCCACTCCGTGTCGAACGACTCGACCGTCACGCTCCGCTGGCCGGCGCGGAGCGCCTCCCGCTTCTGCGCCTCGCTCAGCGCGAACGACGCCGCCGCCGCGGCGCCTGACGAGGCGAGCAGGACGGCGAGGGCCGCGATCACGCCCGCCCTCACGGGATGTTTCCCACCACCACGCGGCTCCAGCCGTCGGCCGCCATGAACCGCGCCGCCACCCGCTGGACGTCGGCCGCCGTCACCTGCGCGATGCGGGCGCGATAGCGGTCCGCGTAGTCGAGCCCGAGGCTCGCCTGCTCGATCGCCACCAGGAAGTCCGCGACCTTCGACGAGGTGTCGAGCCGGAGGGGGAAGCTTCCGATCAGGTAGGCCTTCGCCAGCTCGAGCTCGCGCTCGAGCACGGGCTCGCGCGTCATTCGCGCGAGCTCCTCGCGTACGATGTCGGTGACCCGCCCCACCTCGCTCGTCCGCGTCTGCGCGCTCACGACGAACGAGGCGCCGTACGTCGCGGGCGTGACGTGGCTGAAGACCGCGTAGGCGAGCCCGCCCTCCTCGCGGACGCGCGCGTACAGGCGCGACGCCGAGCCGCCGCCGAGGATGTAGGAGGCGACCGCGAGCGGAAAGTAGTCGGGATCCGTCTGACGGATGGCCTGCCGTCCGAGCATGATGGTCGCCTGGCTCAGCTCGCGCTTGACGCTCTCGACGCCCGGCGGCCCGCCCCCGGACGCGGGGAGCACGCGGGCGGGTGGCGACGCGGGCCGGCGCCAGCCGCCGAGGCGCGCCAGGACCTCGCGCCGGGCCTCCTCGAGGGTCACGGCCCCGACGACGGCGACGATCGTCGTGTCGGGTCGGACGTGCTCGCGATAGAATTTCGAGACGTCATCGCGGCCGAGGCGGCCCACCGACTCGCGCGTCCCCTCGAGCGGGCGTCCGTACGGGTGGCCCGGGAAGACGAGCCGCGCGAGCGCACGCGCCGCCAGCGTCTCGGGGTTCTCCTCCGACCGCTGGATGGACGCCTGGATCTCGGTGATCTTGCGACGCACCTCCGCCTCCGGGAAGGTGGGCGAGAGCACGGCCTCCCCGAGGAGGTCGAGGCCGAGCGCCAGATCCCGGCGGAGGACCGCGAGCGAGACGGTGAGGCCGTCACGCCCGGCGCCCGCCTCGAGCCGACCCCCCACGAACTCGATCGCGGAGTCCACCTCCGGCCCCGTGCGCTTCGCGGTTCCGCGGGTGAGAAGGGAGCCGGTGAGGTGCGCCAGCCCCTCGCGGCCCGGCGGATCGAATGCGGCCCCGGCGCGCGCGAGCACGCGCACGGTCACGATGGGAACCGCGGGGCGCTCGGCCACGAGGAGCACGATCCCGTTCGGCAGGACCTCGCGGTGGGCCAGCGGTCCCGCGGCGGCAGGCCACCCGCCAAAGAGGAGGAAGACGAAGCCGAGCGCGATCACGGCGACGCGTCCCGGCGCCTCGAGCGGGCTGAGCGACCATCGCGCCATTCCCCGCACCCTCAGTCCAGCTGCTTGCGGAAGCGCAGGACGGCCAGCGTGAACACCACGGCGCCGAACACGGTCAGCGGGAGGAGATTCGGCCACAGGTACTCGAGCCCGACGCCCTTGAGCACGATCCCCCGCACCACACGCAGATAATACGTCAGCGGGATCACCGCGGCGAGGTACTGGGCGCCGAACGGCATCCCCTCGATCGGGAAGAGGAGGCCGGAGAGGTAGATCGAGGGAAGAAAGGTCAGGAAGGCGAGCTGCATCGCCTGCGGCACCGTCCGCGCCGACGCGGACACGAGGATGCCGATGCCGAGCGTTCCCCACATGAACACGAGCGAGAGCGCGTAGAGGAGGACGAGGCTCCCGCGGATGGGCACGTCGAAGATGAGGCGCGCGACCAGGAGCGCCATCGTCATCTGCCCGTAGGCGACGAGCAGGTTGGGGATGATCTTGCCGAGGAGCAGCTCCCAGCGTCGGATGGGGCTGACGATGAGCGCCTCCAGGGTTCCCCGCTCGCGCTCGCGCACGACCGAGACGGCCATCGCGGTGATCGTGGTCTGCATGAGGAGCGCGCCGATCAGCCCCGGCACGATGAAGATCGCCGAGACCAGATCGGGGTTGTACCAGGCGCGCACCCTGAAGTCGACCGGCGGAACGTCGCGCTGCAGGACGGTGCCCTCGACCGTCCGGGTCAGGAGCTGGAGCGACCGCTCGGCCGCGAGCGAGGTCGCCGCGTTCAGCGCCGAGGTCGCCACCATCGGGTCGGACGCGTCGACGATCACCTGGATCTCGCCCGCGCGCCGGCTGAGCCGGCGCGCGAAGTCGGGCGGGATCACGATGCCGACCTTGGCGGTCCCATCGTCGATCATCCGTGTCAGCTCGCGGGAGCTGCGCACCCAGTGGCGGAGGTCGAAGTACTGGCTGTTCCCGAACGCCTCGAGGAGCGTCCGCGCCTCGACGCTCCCCGACTGGTCGAAGACCGCCGTCGGCACGTGCTTGACGTCGGTGTTGATCGCCCAGCCGAAGATGAAGAGCATCGCCACCGGCACGAAGAGGGCGAGCGTCAGCGCGAGCTTGTCGCGCCAGAGCTGGAGGAACTCCTTGGCGATCATGCCGTAGAGGCGGCTGGCCACCCCGTCACTCCCCTCGCGGCGCGAGCGCGCGGAGCTGCTCCCGCACCCGCGCCTTCCGGTCCCGGTCCACGAACGACACGAACAGATCCTCCACCGACGGCTCGACCTCGCGAACCCAGCTCACGGCAATCGAGCGGGCGCGGAGGAACGCTGCCACAGCGTCGGCGCCCAGCCCGGCCTCCGTCCCGATCAGCCTGAGTCGCGTGCCGACGCGCACCACCTCCTCGATCGCGTCCCACTCCCCGAGCGACTCCCCGGCGGCGCGCAGATCGTCCGCCTCCAGCTCGACCACCGGGCGCGCGAAGGTCTCGCTCTTGATGCGGGCCGGGCTCCCCTCGGCGATCAGGCGGCCCTGGTAGATGAACCCGAGTGTGTCGCACAGCTCGGCCTCGTCCATGTAGTGGGTGGTCACCAGGATGGTGGTGCCCCCGTCGGCCAGCCGGCGGGTGAGCGCCCAGAAGGTGCGGCGCGAGACCGGGTCGACGCCCGCCGTCGGCTCGTCGAGGAAGATCAGCCTCGGCGCGTGCACGAGGGCGCAGGCCAGCGCCAGGCGCTGGCGGTAGCCGCCGGAGAGCTGGCCGGCGAGCTGGCGCTCCCGCCCGCCGAGGTCCGCGAGCCGCAGCATCCGCTCGATGCGCGGCGCGCGCTCGGCCCGGGGGACCATGTAGACACGCGCGTAGAAGGTGAGGTTCTCCTGGACCGTGAGGTCGTCGTAGAGGGAGAAGCGCTGGGACATGTACCCGATCGCCGACTTCACCCGCTCGGGGTGGCGCCGCAGGTTGATGCCCAGCACCTCGCCGTCCCCCTCGGTGGGCTCGAGGATGCCGCAGAGCATGCGGAGCGTGGTGGACTTCCCCGCGCCGTTCGGCCCGAGAAAGCCGTACAGCTCGCCCCGGCGGACGCGGAGGTCGAGGTGATCGACGGCGACGACCCTGCCGAACCGCCGCGTCAGCCCGCGCGTCACGACGGCGAGATCCGGCGCCCCTATCCTCACCGGCTCGCGTCCCTACGACCGCGCGGGCGACGCCGTCATCGCGCCGGCTCGATCTCGGCGGCGGCGGGCATCCCGGGCTTCAGCACCCGCTCGGGATTCCGCGCCGCGATCTTCACGCGGAAGACGAGGTTCACCCGCTCTTTCTTCGTCTGCACGTTCTTCGGGGTGAACTCGGCCTCCGAGGCGATCTCGCTGATCGTGCCGGCGAAGATCCGCCCGGGGTAGGCGTCGACCGTGATCGCCGCGCGCTGGCCCAGCCGGACGCGGCCCACGTCGGTCTCCGGCACGTACGCCCGGAGCCAGAGGTCGTCCGGGTCCATCAGCGTGACGATCGAGACGCCGGGGTTCGCCGTCTCCCCGACCTCGAGGTTCCGGCGGAGCGCGACGCCCGTCAGCGGCGACACGAGGCGGGTCTCGGCGAGCCGCGCCTCCGCCAGCGCGCGCGCCGCCCGGGCCTCGGCGACCTGCGCCCGCGCCGCCCTCACCGCGTCGGGGCGCGGGCCTGCGCGCAGCAGCTCCACCCGCTCTCGCGCGGCGCGCAGCTCCGCGCGCGCCGCCTCGACCTCGTGCTGGCGCGGGCCCGCCTCGAGCAGGGCGAGCCGCTCGCGGGCGCCGGCCTCGGTCGCCTCGGCCGCCTCGTACGCCTGGCGCGCCCGATCGACCTCCTGCGCCGCGATCAGCTCCTTGGCGCCGAGCTCGCGCGCGCGCCGGAAATCCCGCTCGGTCCACTCGCGCGTCACCGTCGCGTTCCGCAGCGCGGCGCGCGCCTGCTCGATCTCCTGGGCCCGCGATCCGGCGAGCAGGTCCGCGAGCTGGGCCTGCGCGCGCGCCGCGCGGGCCTCCGCCTCAGCGATCTCCTCGCGGCGCGCCCCGGCCTCGAGGTCGGAGAGCTGCGCCTCGGCGGCCCGCACCTGCGCCTCGGTCCTCCGCATCTCGGCCAGGAGCTCGCCCGCGTCCAGCCGGACGAGGAGCTGGCCGCGCTCCACGGGCTGCCCTTCCCGCACGGTCAGCTCGACGATCCGGCCCGTGAGCTTGGTGCTCACGTCGACCTGCGTGGCCTCGATCGTGCCCGTGACGGCCAGGGGCCGATCGCCCCCGTCGAAGCGCCGCGCGGTCCACGTGGCGGCCAGGCCCACGACGACGATGAACGCCGCGGTGGCGGCGAGCTTCAGCCATCTGGCCATCAGGGCTTGGGAAGGAGGACGCCGACGTTCCTGCCGTGGTCAGGGAACCACGTCTGCGCGACCCGCTGGAGATCGGCGGCGGTGACCGCGCGGATCCGGTCGACGAACCGCTCGCCGAGCGCCCAGCCGCCGATCAGCTCGAAGCGGGCCAGGAGCGACGCGCGGCGGTGGATCGAGTCCTGCTGGAAGACGAACGCGGCCTCGATCTGGTTCTTCGCGCGCGCCAGCTCCTCGTCGCTCACGGGCTCCGTCCGGAGCCGCTCCATCTCGGCGAGCAGCGCCTGCTCGAGCGTGGCCGGATCCCGGCCGGGCATCGCCGTCGCCCAGAACCAGAAGAGGTTCGGGTCCAGCGAGAAGTACGAGTAGTCGCCCCCGGCCTCCAGGGCGGCCTGGCCTTCGTAGACGAGCTTCCGGTAGAGCCGCGAGGCGCGACCGCCGGAGAGGATCGTCGAGAGCACCTCGAGCGCGGGGGCGTCCTCCGAGCGCTGGCTGGGCACGTGGTAGGCGACGTAGACGATGGGCAGCTCGGCCTGCTTGCGCACGGTGACGCGCCGCTCGCCGTTCTGCGCCGGCTCGACCGTGCGGACGGGCGGCGGGTCGGCCCCGCGCGCGATCGTCCCGAAGTGGCGCTTGATCTTCTCGAGGAGCCCGGGGGCCTGGAAGTCGCCGACCGCGACGACGATGGCGTTGTTCGGCACATAGTAGGTGTCGTAGAAGGCGCGGATCTCCTCCGGCGTCAGGCGCCTGAGGTCCTCCATCCACCCGATGATCGGCGAGCCGTAGGGGTGCGCCTTGAACGCGAGCGCGCCCACCTCCTCGCCGAGGAAGCCGTCGGGGTCGTCCTCGGTGCGGGTCCGGCGCTCCTCGATGACCACCTGCCGCTCGGCATCGATCTCCCGGGGATCGAGGAGCAGGTTCCGCATCCGGTCCGCCTCGAGGTCCAGCACCAGGTCGAGCCGGTCGGCGGCGACGTTGACGAAGTACGAGGTGACGTCCTGGGTGGTGAACGCGTTGTCCTGGCCCCCGTTCTGCTCGACGAGCCGCGCGTACTGGCGCGGGCCGTGCCGCGGGGTGCCCTTGAACATGAGGTGCTCGAGGAAGTGGGCGATCCCTGTCGCCCCCCGCGCCTCGTTGCGCGAGCCAACCCGGTACCAGACCTGGAAGGACACGATGGGGCTCCGGTGGTCCTCGAGCAGCAGCACGCGGAGGCCGTTGTCGAGGGTCGCCGCGAGCACGGCGTCGGCCGCCCGCGCGGGAGCCGGGAGCGCGAGAACCAGGGCCAGCACGAGAGCCCACGGGGGTCGCGGGATCATGGCTTCGATTATACCCGTCGGCGTCGCGCGCCCCGACTCAGCGCGCCGGCGAGGATCCCGGCGGCGCCAGACGGAACGCGGGCCGGATCAGGAGCGCGATCCCTGCGCCCGCCGTCGCGACGGCCGCGGACAGGTGGATGCCGACGGTGAAGGAGCCGCTCCAATCGCGCGCCCACCCCGTGAGGAACGGGCCCAGCACCGCGCCGAAGACGACGAGCGTGTTGTAGAGACCGAACGCGGTGCTGAGGTCCTCGCCGCTGAAGACCTCGCCGAGGAGGGCGAAGGACGGTCCCCAGACGCTCCAGACGAGACAGCTCGCCGCGAGAAGTCCGATCGCGAGCGCCGGCGCAGAGCGGCTCCGCCCGAGCACGAGCCCGACCGTGAGCATCGCGCACCCGACCCCGACGAGGCCGGCCGCCAGCACCACCTTGTGCCCGAACCCCTGCCGCCGCGCGCGATCACCCGCCCAGCCGCCCAGGAGGAGCCCGCCGACAGCGGCGAGGCCGAGGAGGCTCGCGTAGAGTCCCGCGCGGGACACCTCCCTGACGCCGACCTCCATGAAGAGGAGGGGCGTCCAGGTGAGGAGCACGTACTGCGCGTACATCGCGGCCGCGCCTGCCAGGCCGAGCACCCACAGATCCGGTTGCGTCACCACGTGCCGGAGGCGCGCGCCGAAGGCGCCCCGCCCTAGCGGACGCGGCGGGTCCGGGACGAACCGCACGATGAGGAGCGCCGCGACGACGGGCGGCACGGCGAAGACGAAGAAGACCTGGCGCCACGGCATCAGGTCCGCGAGCACGCCTCCCAGGAGCAGGCCGAGCGTCGTGCCGAGCCCGGGACCGGAGAAGGAGACCGCCTGCCCCAGCGCGATCTTGTCCGCGGGCGTGACCGCGGCGATGATCGCGCGGTCGTTCGAGAAGAGGCAGCCCTGGGAGGCGCCCGTGAGGAGCCGCGCCCCGAGGAGGGCGGCGAAGGTCCCCGCGAAGCCGGTGACGACGGAGGCCGCCGCGCCCGCCAGGAGCCCGAGGAGCAGGATCCGGCGCCTGCCGAACCTGTCGCCCAGGACGCCCGCCGGGATCTGGATGATCGTGTAGGCCCAGAAGAACCCGGTGGCGAGGACGCCGGCGCGGGTATACGAGAGGTGGAGCTCGTCCATCATCGGCGGGAGTACCGCCGAGAAGCCGAGCCGGATGACGTAGTTGGTGATCCACGCGAACACGAGGAGCAGCCAGACCAGCGGGTAGGAGGACCCGGTCGTCATGCGGGACGATAGTGTATCATCCGGGATCATGCGAGCGTTCCGGCTGGCGATCCTCCTCGTCCTGGCTCCGTCAGCCGCCTTCGCCGAGACGTGCACCGAGCCGCTCGCCACCCTCTTCGAGCGCGTGTCGCCGTCCGTGGTCTCGATCCAGGCGATGAAGATCAACAAGGCCAAGCCCGAACGGCGCTTCGAGACCATCGTCGGCTCGGGCGTCGTGATCGAGCGCGACGGCCAGGTGCTCACGAACGCCCACGTGGTCGACGGGGCGGCGTCGCTGCTGGTGACGCTCGAGTCGGGCGAGCGCGTCGCCGCCCGCACGCTCGGGCTCGACCCGGTCCTCGATCTGGCCCTGCTGCGCGTCGAGAGCCCGAAGCCGCCGCCTCCGGCGCGGCTGGGCGACTCGTCGACGCTGCGCGTGGGGGACGAGGTGGTGGCGATCGGGAACCCGGTCGGCCTCGACCAGACCATGACCCGGGGAATCGTCAGCGGCCTGAACCGCGTGCTCCCCGGGTTCTCGGAGCAGCCGATGATCCAGACGGACGCGCCGATCAACCCAGGGAACTCGGGCGGTCCCCTCGTCGACCGGTGCGGCGCGGTCGTCGGCATCAACACGTTCATCTCCGAGGACGCGCAGAGCATCGGCTTCGCGGTGCCCGTCAACGCCGTGAAGGCCGTCCTCCGCGATCTCCGCGAGGTCGGCCGCGTGGTCCGCCCGTGGCTGGGGATCCAGGGACGCGCGGTCGACGCCCAGCTCGGGGCCCTCCTCCGGATGCCGCTTACCCCGGGCTACCTGGTCGAGATCGTCTACGACGAGAGCCCCGCGGACCGCGCCGGCATCCGCGGGGGCAACCTCTCCGTCGTCGTGCAGGGCGACGAGTACCTCCTGGGAGGCGACATCGTCACGGCCATCCAGGGAACGCCGATCCGCAGCCACCAGGACTACGTCGGGCGCGTCAAGACGCTGCGGCCGGGTCAGCGGGTGCGCGTGACGATCTTCCGGGAGGGGCAGACGCGCGAGATGACTCTCACCGTGGCCGAGCGCCCGCGGCTTCCGTCAGACCTCGCCGACTGACCTGCGCCCTCCGCGTGGCCGGGGTGGGGCGCGCGAGCAGGCGGCGGGCCCGGTGGAAGACGGCGCGGAGCATCCCTCGCGTGAGCCTGCCGGTGAACGTGTTCTGCTGGCTGGGGTGATACGAGGCGATCAGCGTCACGCCGTCATCGAAGCGCGTGACGGCGCCGTGGCCGAACGTGGGCGCCCGGCGCGGGCGCCGCGCGCCGAGTGCCTGGCGCGCCCGGAGATAGGCCTGCCAACCGATCCGTCCGAGCCCGACCACGACCCGGACGCGGGTGAGGAGTCGCAGCTCGTCGAGGAGGTAGGGCGCGCAGTTCGCGATCTCGCTCGGGACCGGCTTGTTCCCGGGTGGCGGGCAGCGCAGGGCCGCCGTGATGTAGGCGTCCCGGAGCCGGAGACCGTCGTCCCGGCGCTCGGAGGTCGCCCGGTTCACGAATCCCGCGGCGTGAAGTGCGTCGAACAGGGTGGACCCGCTCTGATCGCCGGTGAACATGCGCCCGGTGCGGTTCCCGCCGTGGGCGGCGGGCGCCAGCCCCACGAGCAGGAGGCGCGCGCGCGGGTCCCCGAAGCCCGTGAGCGGCCGGGCCCAGTACCGCTCTCCGCGGTAGCGCCTGGGCGGCCGCGCTCCCGCCTCCGCGCGATGCGCGACGAGCCGTGGACACCGCCGGCAGCGCACGATCTTTGCGTTCAGCCGCTCGAGGCGCCTCTCCACTTGCAATCCGGCGGGATTGTGACACGGTGAGGGCGATGCCGCCAGCGCGCGAGGGCGCCCCCTGCGTGCCGTCGAGCCCGTCCTCCCTTCCCGACATGGCTCGGCTCCCGTCCCGCCCGTGATCGACCCGGCCGACATCGAGGGCGCGCGGGCGCGCCTGCGCGGGGCCATCTACGAGACGCCCTGCGCCTACTCCCAGACGCTGTCGGAGCTCACCGGCGCCCGTTGCTTCGTGAAGCTGGAGAACCTCCAGATGACCGGGTCGTTCAAGGAGCGCGGCGCGGCGAACCTCCTGCTCCAGCTCGACGCCGGGGAGCGGGCCCGGGGCGTCGTCGCGGCCAGCGCCGGCAACCACGGCCTCGCGGTCGCGTTCCACGCGGCGCGACTCGGGATCCACTCGGTGATCGTGATGCCGGAGGGCGCGCCGCTGATCAAGGTCACCTCCGCGCGCCGCCACGGCGCCGAGGTCATCCTGGCGGGCATGGATTACGACGCCGCGTACGCGCGGGCGCGGGAGATCGCCGACGCGCGGGGTCTCGTCTTCGTGCACCCGTTCGACGACGGCCGGGTCATCGCCGGCCAGGGCACGCTCGGCCTCGAGCTGCTCGAGCAGTGCCCGGAGATGGAAGCCGTGCTGGTCCCGGTCGGCGGCGGCGGGCTCATCGCGGGCGTCGCGCTCGCGGTCAAGTCGCGGCGCCACGAGGTCCGCGTGGTCGGGGTCGAGGCCGCGGCCCTGCCCGCGATGCGCCGGTCGCTGGAGGCGGGCCGCCGCGTGACGCTCGAGTCCGCCTCGACGATCGCCGACGGCATCGCCGTGCGGCAGGTGGGCGAGCACACCCTGGCGCTCGCCAGCGCGCACGTCGACGAGGTCGTGACGGTCAGCGAGGAGGAGCTGGCCAACGGGATCCTCCTCCTCCTGGAGATCGAGAAGACCGTCGCCGAGGGGGCGGGGGCAGCCCCGCTCGCGGCCCTCCTCAATCGCTCGCTCGGGCTCCGCGGCCGGTGCGTCGTCCTGATCCTGTCGGGCGGCAACATCGACGTGACGATGATCGCGCGGATCATCGAGCGGGGTCTCGTCAAGGACGGCCGGCTGGTCCGCCTCGGCGTGCTGCTGCGCGACCGGCCCGGCACGCTCGCGCGGGTGACGTGGCTGATCGCGGAGGAGGGCGCGAACATCCTGCACATCGAGCACGATCGCGCGTTCTCGCGGCGGGCGGCGATCGGCGAGACGGAGGTCGAGCTGACGCTCGAGACCTCGGGCCGCGCCCAGATCGATGCCCTGCTGGCGCGGCTCCTCGCCGCGGGCTACCGCGTCGAGGAGCGCTCCTAGCCCGCCGCCGCGTCGAGTTGCTGCCCGAGGGCCCCGAGGATCGCGCCGCGGGCGCGCATGGCCAGCTGGCGCGCCGCCTCGCGCGGCTCGAGCGCGGGATCCGGGGGCGCCAGAGGGTGATAGGTGATCGTGATCCGTCCGGGCCGGGGAAGGAGACGCCCGGGCGGCCAGCACTCGTGGCCGCCGGCGATCGTCACCGGCAGGACCGGCACGCCGAGCGACACCGCGAGGCGAAAGGCGCCGGGCTTGAACCGCGCGACCCGCCCGTCCGCGCTCCGCTCGCCCTCGGGGAAGATCATCACCGCCTGGCCGGCGCCCAGCAGCCGGACCGCCTCCCGTGTCGCCCGGGGGTCGCTCGACTCGATCTGGACCGGGAACGCCCGGAGCCGGCGGATCGACCATCCCAGGCCCGGGACGTCGAAGAGCCGGCTCCACGCCATGTAATGGACGGGACGGCGCACCGGAATGCTCACGAGCGGGGGGTCGGCGAAGGTCTGGTGATTCGGGGTGATGATGACGGGGCCCTCGACGGGAATGTGCTCGACGCCGTGCAGCTCGAGACCGAAGTACGCCCTCGAGACGGCGTAGAGCCCGGGGCGAAGCAGGTCCAGGATCGGCGTCCGCACGGTCCTAGACTACACAATCGCCGCCGTCCCTCCCGTGCCCCGGAAAAAACGGGGCCGGGATCGCTCCCGGCCCCGGGCCCCATTCCGTCGGGAAGTCGTCTACTCGTCGTCGCTCGCGAGCGACAGCTCGACGGGCTCGAGCCGCCGGCTCAGGCGCTCGAGGCGATCCTGACACCGGACACAGGTCTGGACCTCAGGCATGACCCGGAGCCGCGCGGGCGCGATCGGCTCCCCGCACTCCACGCAGGTCCCGTACTCGCCCTGGTTCAGCCGGTCGATTGCCGCGACGAGACGGTTCACGCGGCCGACGAGGAGCTCGCGGGTGGCGAAGCTGATCTCGCGGCTCTCATTGGCCTGGATCTCGTCCATCTCGTCGGCGAACGGAGAGTTGTCTCCGATCGCCCCCGGCACCTCCTCGAGCGCAACGGTGCCGCCGATCTGCCGAAGCCGGCTCACCGCCGTCTTCAAATCCTGCTCCAGCCGCGTCCGGATGGCCTCCATGCCGTTCCCTCCTCGGTCCTTCCTGGTAAGCGTCGCCATGGGCATGCCTTTACAGCAAGAGGCATGCCGACAACTCAGACGAGGAGAGCTGGAGCCTAATTTATTGAAAACAGGACGAAGACGCCATGGCTAGACTCCGCCGCGCCAGAAAGACACGGGCAGAATGTCCGATTGACAGACACTTTTTGGACGTGCGGACTCAGGGTCTTTGGCGGGATGGACTCAGAGCCCGTGAATGAATCGGGTGTCGAGACGGGCCCGGGTTCATCCCGGGCCTGGCGAGCGTCGGGGGTATCGGGGGCCATGTCGGGGCCCCCGATCGACTCAGGGCGCCAGGGACAAGGTCGTGCGGAACCGGCTCTCCTGGCGGTCGGCGGGCCCGCCGGCTACCGGACGGCGACGGACGCGAGCACGCTCCCCCGCCGACGCCGCCGCGCGACCCCGGTGCGGATCGCGGCGTCGGCCACGGCGTTGGCCACCGCCTCCGGCACGCGGCGATCGAAGACCGACGGCGTGATGTACTCCTCGCTCAACTCGCTCCGCCGCACGATGTCCGCCAGCGCCCGCGCCGCGGCGATCTTCATCTCGTCGTTGACCCGCCGCGCTCGGACGTCCAGCAGGCCGCGGAAGAACCCCGGGAAGCCGTTGACGTTGTTGATCTGGTTCGGGTAGTCCGAGCGTCCGGTCGCCATCACCCGCACGTAGGGCCCCGCCTCCTCCGGCTGGATCTCGGGAATGGGGTTCGCCATCGCGAACACGATCGGGTTCCGGCGCATCGACTTGATGTCCTTGAGCGACACCACGCCAGGAGCCGAGAGGCCGATGAACACGTCGGCGCCGGCGAGCGCGTCCCCCACCGTGCCCCGGAGCCGCCGGGGGTTGGTGTGCTCGGCGAACCACTGCTTCATCGGGTTCATGTTTTGGGTGCGTCCGTGATAGAGCGCGCCGGCCCGGTCGCACGCGATGATGGAGCGCGCCCCCACGCGCATCAGGAGCTTCGCCGTCGCGATCCCCGACGCCCCCGCGCCGCAGAAGACGATCCGCACGTCGCGGATCTTCTTCTTCACGAGCTTCAGCGCGTTGAGGAGCGCCCCCAGGACGACCACCGCGGTCCCGTGCTGGTCGTCGTGGAACACCGGGATATCGAGGTCGCGCTGCAGCCTCTCTTCGATTTCGAAACAGCGTGGTGCAGAGATATCCTCGAGATTGATGCCGCCGAAGACCGGAGAAATGGCCTTCACGATCAGGACGATCTCGTCGACGTCCTTCGTCGCGAGGCAGATGGGGAACGCGTCGACGCCCGACAGCTCCTTGAACAGGAGCGCCTTGCCCTCCATGACCGGCTGGGCCCCGTTCGGCCCGATGTCACCCAGCCCGAGCACGGCCGATCCGTCGGTCACGACGGCGACGCAGTTCTGCTTGATCGTCAGCGCGTAGGCCTTCTCGGGGTCGTGGTGGATGGCCATGCAGACCCGTGCCACGCCTGGCGTGTACGCCATCGAGAGGTCGTCACGCGTCTTGACGGCCATCTTGCCCCGCACCTCGATCTTCCCGCCGAGGTGCATGAGGAAGGTGCGGTCGGAGACGTTGATCACGCGCAGGCCGTCGAGAGCGCGGAGGCGCTCGACGATCTGCTGGCCGTGCCGCTCGTCCCGGGCCTTGAAAGTGATGTCCCGCGTGATCGTCGACCTGCCCGCTTCGACGAGGTCGACGGCCCCGATGTCCCCGCCCGCCTTGCCGATGGCCGAGGTCACCCGGCCCAGCATGCCCGGCTTGTTCTCGATCTCGACCCGCACCGTGAGGCTGTAACTGGCACTCGGAGCGTTGATCATCCCGCCTCCCATCCTGATGGCTCGCCGGACGATCCCGGCGAGTGGCCGGTATTCTACAACTTCCGTTCCGCGGTGGGAGGGCCTGTTTTCCCTGGTGCGAGCGGAGTGGGTCGCCCGACCCGGTCGCGGCGGTCCCCCGCCGTTGCGGGCTCCGGGGCCGCGTAGTACGCTTTGCCCGCCCCTCCCACGCGACGGGAGCGGCAGGCCGAGGAGGCTTCATGATCGACGTCAAGACCGCGGACCGGGAGCTCCAGTTCTACATCCGACCGCAGACCTTTCCGGTGGCGATCCGGATGCTCAAGCCCGGCGAGGAGATCCCCGAGCGGGCCAAGCGTCCGGCCCGCGACTTCAAGAAACTCAGCATGAACTGCCAGGTCATCGACATGGCGCGGCGCTACGGGTGGATGATCGCGCTGACGCGCGAGGACCACATCTGCTCGCTCGGCATCGCCGCGCTCGGCTTCGAGAAGCCGACGCACCTCCACACGTCGGGGACCCTCTGCGAGGGCATGTACACCGAAACCAAGGAGGCCGGGCGGCGGTCCGAGGCGGCCGTCGACAGTTTCGCGCCCGGCGAATATTCCTGCCTGCTCGTCTCGCCGCTCGACCGGGCGCCCTTCGAGCCGCACCTGGTCTGCATCTACGCCAACCCGGCCCAGGTGATGCGGTTGACCCAGGCCGCCCTCTGGAAGCGCGGGGGCAAGCTCACCTCGTCGTTCGGCGGCCGGATCGACTGCGCGGAAATCATCGTCACGACCATGCGGACCGACCAGCCCCAGGTGATCCTTCCCTGCTCCGGCGATCGCATCTTCGGCCAGACACAGGACCACGAGATGGCCTTCAGCATCCCCTGGCACAAGATCGAGGAGATCATCGAGGGCCTCAAGGGAACGCACGCGGGCGGCATCCGGTACCCGATCACCCAGTTCATGGAGTACGAGGCGAAGCTGCCGCCGAAGTACATGGAGGCGAAC
>JACQWC010000166.1 GCA_016209635.1 Candidatus Rokuibacteriota bacterium
GCGAGCAGCTCCATCGAGCCCTTGAGGTCCGCGAAGAGGACGCTGACCTGCTTGCGCTCGCCCTCCAGCGCGCTCCTCGACGTCAGGATCTTCTCGGCGAGGTGTGCGGGGGTGTAGGCCTGGGGCGACGTGAAGCCGGGTGGGACCATGGCGGCTGGGGAAACTTCGACTGGACGGCCGCACTCCGAACAGAACCGTGCCGCCGCCGACAGCTCCGCGCCGCAACCGGCGCAGGCGCGGGCGAGCGGCGCCCCGCACCCTTCGCAGAACTTCGCGGCGGGGCGGTTCTCGTGCTGGCACCGGGGACACTTCATGCCGAGGTCCCCTCCTCAGTCGGGCAGCCCCGCTTTGCGCAGGAACTCGACCTGGCGATCGACGAACCCGTGGTCTTTGAACGGAATTCTCTTCATCGCCTTCGCATAAGCCTGGATAGAACTCTCCGGGTGTTGCTCGCGTAGCCTCCGCGTTTCGTCGCGGGCCTCCGGCTCTCGCCCGAGTTCCATGTAGCCGGCGATCGCCCATTGCCACAGGATGCCGGCCAGCGGGCCGTGTCGCTGTTGCTTCAGAAACTTCTTGGCCTCGACGATCGCGGCCTCGTACCGACCTGTCAGATAGCTGGCGTAGACCCCGGTGGGAAAGTAATAAAGGGGCGGGTAGGGGTTGAGACGCATCGCCTTCCTGATGAGCACCAGACCTTCCTCCGGCCTTCCCGCAAAGGTCATCGTCGCCGCCAACGCTGAGATCGCGGTGGCATTGCTGGGCTCGACCTCCACCGCTCGCTGCCCCGCGGCGATCGCCTGCTCATGAAGCCCCTTCTGGGCATAGATGCGGCTCAACACGGCGTGCGCCAGGTAGTCCCGGTCATCGAGGGCCACGGCCCGGGTGGCCAGGTCCTCGGCCTGCCGGTATGATTGATCGGAATCCTTGGCCCATCCGAAGAATGCGTCGCTCACGTGGGTCGACCCCAGGAACGCGATGGCTCGCGCGAACTTCGGGTCAAGCTCGATCGCCTTCAGGAGGAGCCCCCGGGCCTGGGCGTTAGCCTCCTTCTCGAAGCGCATATAGAGCTTGTCCGCTTGCAAGAAGTGGTCAAAGGCCTGCAAGTTCTCGGTGGCATGAACCCACGAGCGGAACTCTTCGCCCCAGGCAAGCTTCACCCCCAGCTCCGTGACCACGCTGCGGAGGATGCCGTCCTGCACGGCGAACACGTCCTTCAAGTCGCGGTCGTAGCTCTCCGCCCACACGTGCTTGCCGCTCGCTGCCTCGATGAGCTGGGCCTGGATCCGGACTCGCTCGCCCGCCTTCTGCACGCTCCCCTCGAGCACCCAGCGGACTCCCAGCTCCCGGCCCACCTGCTGCACCTTGACCGCCTTGCCCTTGTAGATGGCCGAGGACGTCCTCGCGATGACGAAGAGATTGGGAATCTTGTAGAGCTGGGTGATGAGGGCGTCGGTGAGCCCATCGCTGAAGTAGTCCTGCGCGGGGTCGGCGCTCATGTTCGCGAAGGGGAGCACGGCGATGGAGGGCTCGTCCGGCAACGGTAATGCGGTCTCCCCCTGAGAGACCACCCCGGCCGCGGGCCAAAGACGGGGGTAGAGGCTCCAGAACGCGATGGCCCCGGCGCCCAGAACCATGACGGTCAGTGCCGCCGCCCGCCACTGTCTGAGCCAGGCGGGCCGCCGCCTCCTCACCCGGGGGCCGGCGCCCTCTGCGTCCATCCGGACGCGATAGACACGCACGGGCTCGGCAATGTTCTTGACGTGATGGGCTCCCAGGAATTCGAATCCGAGGGCCAGCTTGTTCCTGACCTGCTCCCAGGCGCTGCCGGCGATACAGATGCCCCCGGCCTCGGCCAGGCTCTCGAGGCGCGCGGCGATGTTGACGCCATCGCCGTAGATGCGCTCCCCGTCCACGATCACGTCGCCGAGATTGATGCCGATGCGGAACTCCATCCGGCGGTCTTCGGGCAACCCGGCGTTCCGGGCCTCGAGGGCCTGCTGGATTCCGACCGCGCACTGCACGCCGTCCACCACGCTGGGGAACTCGGCGAGGAGGTTATCGCCCGTCGCGTCGACGACCCGGCCCCGATGCTCGCGGATGAAGGTGGCCATGAGTTCCCGGTAGGCGGTCAGCGTGCGGACTGTTCCGACCTCGTCCGCCTGCATGAGGCGGCTGTAGCCCTTCACGTCGGCGTTCAGGATCGCGGCCAGCTTCCGTTCGACGCTCGTGGGTTCCATCGAGGGTTCCCCGCCTACTCGATCACCCGACCCGGGTCGGGGAAGTCGGACGGTCGGGAGAAGGCTCGTCCAGGGCTATGGGCGCGCGGGTTCTCCTGCCGGCACCGAGGGCAGGCCATGAGCCAGGGCGGGCGAGTGGATTCCGAAAGTGTTGTATTTGGATTCCAGACATGATTACATTGGATGCCATGAAGACGACGATTGATATTCCTGAAAAGGAGCTCAAGGATGCCATGCGGTTCGCCGGGGCGACGACCAAGCGGGAGGCCGTCGTGACCGCGCTCAGGGACTTCAACCGGCGCAAGCGCATCGCGGCGCTGACGAAGCACTTCGGGGCGTCAGACACGTTCATGACCCATGCGGACCTGATGAAGCTCCGCCGGGCCGAATAGCCGGCGATGACGCTGGTGGACTCCTCGAGCTGGGTCCATTGCTTGCGTCGGGGCGGGGATCCGAAGATCGTGGACCGGGTCCGGCGGCTGGTCGAGAGCGGTGAGGCTGCCTGGTGCCCGGCGATCCGCCTGGAGCTGTGGAACGGCGTCGGCGGCGAGACCGACCGGCGGATCCTGCGCGACTTCGAGCGGGCACTGCCCGAGTTGCCCATTACCGACGAGGTGTGGGCGGCGGCCTTCGCCCTGGCCAGCCGATGCCGTAAGGCCGGGAAAACGGCCCCGGCCATCGACGTTCTCATCGCCGGGTGCGCACGGCATCACGGCGTCGAAGTCGAACAGGACGACAGCCATTTCGACTTCCTCATGACGCTGTAACCACTACTCGATCACCTGGTCCGCCCGCAGCAGTAGCGAGGGCGGGATCGTGAGGCCGAGCGCCCTGGCGGTCTTGAGATTGATGATCAGCTCGAACTTCGTGGGCTGCTCCACTGGCAAATCGGCGGGCTTTGAGCCTTTGAGGATTTTCCCCACGTAGATTCCCGCGCGCCGGTAGCGGTCCACGAAGCCGGGTCCGTACGCGATCAGTCCGCCCGCCTCCACATGTTCCTTTTGCCCGTAGATCGCCGGCAGCCGATGCTTCGCCGCGAGGTCCGCGATGCGTGTTCGGTGGACATAAGACATCGCGTCCGCCAGGACGACGAGGGCACCGGCATGCTCTCGGCTCATGGTCGCGAACGCCTGATCGAGCGCATCCGCGTCCCGTGCCGCGAGGGCTCGAAGCCCCAGCCCCAAGGCCCGCGCCGCGACCTCCGCCTCCTTCAAGAAGAGCGCGTGCTGGACATTGGCGGGGTTCCAGAGGACAGCCATCCGGGCGACCGTGGGAACGGCCTCCTTGAGCAACTGGAGAGCCTTGCCCGCGATCTCCGGGCCCGCGAAAAAGGATACCCCCGTGACGTTCCCTCCAGGGCGCGCGAGGCTTGAGACGAGTCCGGCCGCCACGGGGTCGAGCACTGCCGAAAACACGATGGGGATCGTGCTGGTCGCCTTCTTGGCGGCAGGCGCTGCCGGGCCACCTGCTGCCAGGATCACATCGACCTTGCTCCGGACGAGGTCGGCTGCGAGTTCCGCCAACACATCGGGCTTTCCCCTGGCCCAACGGTGCTCGATCGTGACGTTCTGCCCCTCGACCCAACCGTGCTCCTGCAAGCCTTGCCGGAATGCCTCGAGGGCCTTGGGATTGGCAGGATCCTCTGGCGCGGCAATCGACAAGACCCCTATTCGGTAGACCTTCTGCTGCGCGGCGGCTGCGGGCGGCGCTACGAGGAGGGCGGCCGACAGCGCCAGGAGCCGTCTGCGGGTGATGTGGTCCATCAGGCCAGCTCCCTCAGCTCGGTTGCGCTGATCCCCGTCATCACGGCCTCCGCCTGGTCCAGCCAGAAGCCCATGTCCATCTCGCGGAACATCGTCGCCGCGGTGGTCAGGTGCTCTCGCGCCCGCTCGGCCTTGCCCGCTCGCCGGTAGAGCTTACCGAGGCCGAGGTGGCAGTGGGCGACGAGCGGGCGCATCCCCAGCTCGTCGGCCAGCACCATGGCCTGGCGGTAGTGGCCTTCGGCCGCCGCGCCATCCAAGCGATCAGGATAGGAAGCGATCTCTCCCGCGAGGCGGAGGGTCCATGCTTCGTACCCGCGTTGCCCGCGCTCGCGGGCCAGCGCCAGGCCCTGCCCGGCGCGGGCGAGCGCATCGTCGAGGCGGCCGGCGAGCGCGCAGACCTCGCCCAGATCCGCGACGGTGAGCGGATGGTAGTACCCGAGTCTGATGGCCTCCCCGAACTCCACCGCCTGGTGCAGCAACGAGAGCCCCTCGGCGACGCGCCCCGAGCGGGCGTACACGGAGCCCAGGGCCCCGTTCACGAGCGGAGACAAGATATCGAGGTTCCACTCGTGGCACAGAGCGAGAGCGCGCTCGAGCACGCGCGTGGCTTCATCGAAGTCACCCTTGATCCGATGGAGCTGCCCGAGACCCCAGCACTGGAAGGTCAGGCTGTAGGGATGGCCAATGGCCTCGGCCGTCCTGATTCCCTGCTGCCCATAGGCGATCCCCTCCGAGAAGTCGCCAAGCTCGCCGTGCAGCCACGTGATCAAGGCCCCTGCGATGACGGCCGGAAACCCGTGCAGGCCGAATCGTTCACGGCTGAGATCGCCCTCGAGCAGCTGCAACGTCTTGCGGAGATATTCCCTGGCCGGTCGATGGTCGCCCGACAGCTGGCAGGCTGTGCCGACGTAGAGCGTCGCTCCGATCCTGAGCGGGAGATCCCCCAGACTCTCGGCGATGGTGTGGGCGTCCTGGCCGAACCTGCGCCCTTGCGTCGAACCTCCGATCACGGAGAAATAGTGGCTCAGGTAGACCGACACCCACCCGAGCCGGCGCTGGTCGTCGAGGGCGCGGGCCAGACGTTCGGCCTCGCGAAGACAATCGCGGATTCGCTCGAATTCGGCGAGCGGAAAGAGCGCCGCGCGAAGCTCGAAGCGGAGATCGATGCCTTGCTCCAGCGTCTCTCGCGTCTCTGGAAGGTGCGCGAGAGCCGCCAGGGCCTGTTCGAAGTACGCCACCGCTTCGCGGTTGGCCGAGCGGGCGAGCGTCTTGGCGCCCGCCTGGCGGAGGTACGTGACCGCCTCTTCCCACAGTTCGCCGCGAAAGGCGTGGTGGGCGAGCCGCTCGGCGTGCTCGGCGAGCCGGCCGGGGTAGAGCCGCTCGATCACTCCGACGATCTTCGCGTGCAGCGTCCGGCGGCGCTCCTGGAGGAGGGAGCTGTACGCCACTTGGTACGTGAGGCCGTGCTTGAAGGTGTACTCGATGTCCGGGAAGAGACCCGCCTCGTAGAGGAACTCGGCCGACTGCAGGCGGCTCAGTGCGCTGGGAAGTTCATCCTCCGGCAGCTCCGCGATCGCGCGGAGCAGGGGGAACGGCACCGTCTCGCCGATCACGGCGGCCGACTGGAGCAGGTTCTTGTCCTCGGGGCGCAGCCGGTCGATTCGGGCAGCCAGGACCGCCTGCACCGTGGGTGCGACCTCGATGGCGGTGACCTCCCGCATCAGGCGGTACGCGCCGCGCCCGCCGCTCAGCACGTGCGTCTCCAGGAGATTCCGCGCGCTCTCCTCGAGAAACAGCGGGTTGCCCTCGGTGCGCTCGATCAGCAGCCGCTTGAGCGGGCGGAGGGCGGACTCAGGGCCCAGGAGGGCGTCGAGCAGCTCCTCGGCGCTCGCCGGGGGGAGGGGGTCGATCCGGAGCTGGGTGTAATAGGTCTTGGACCCCCAGCCATGCTGGTACTCGGGGCGATAGTTGACGAGCAGGAGGAGGCGCGCGGTCGGGACGCTCTCCACCAGACCGTCCAGGAACGCCTGGGTCTCCGAGTCGATCCAGTGCAGATCCTCGAACACCAGGAGGAGCGGCTGGACCCGGCTCTCCCGGAGCAGCAGGCGCTTGCACACCTCGAAGGTCCGCTGTCGCCGCTGCGGCGGATCCAGCGCCTGCCACTGGGGATCGTCCACCGCCACGTCCAGCAGGGCGAGGACCGCCGTCAGTGCGGGCATCAGCGCCTCGTCCAGGGTGATGAGCTTCCCGCTCACCTTCTCCCGGATCTTCCGCGCGTCGTCCCGATCCTGGATCTGGAAGTAGGCCTTGAGGAGATCGATCACGGGCAGGCACGGGGTGGCCTTCCCGTAGGAGACGGACGAGCTTTCCAGGATGAGCCAGCCCTGGGTGCGGTGGGAGTGGACGAACTCGTAGAAGAGGCGCGATTTGCCGACGCCGGGCTCGCCGACCACCCCGACGATCTGCCCGTGCCCCTCCCGGGCGTTGTCCAGGGCCTGGCGCAGCGTCTCCAGTTCGGCGTCTCGACCCACGAACCGCGAGAGGCCGCGCGCCGCAGCGGCCTGGAGACGGCCGCGCGCGGCGGCCGCGCCCGTCAGCTCGTACACCTCGACCGGCTCCCCCAGGCCTTTAATCGCCACCGCCCCCAGCGGCCTCAAGTGGACATAGCCCTCGGCCAGTCGAAGCGTCCCGGCGCTCATGAGGATCGAGCCGGGCGTGGCCGCCTGCTCCATCCGGGCCGCCAGATGGGTGGTCTGGCCGATGGCCGAGTAGTCCATGCGGAGGTCGCTTCCGATGGAGCGGACTACCACCTCACCGGAGTTCAGGCCCACCCGGATCTGGATCGGCACGCCCTCCGTGCGCCGCACCTCGTCGCCGTAGCGCTTCACGGCCTCCTGCATCCGGAGCGCCGCGTAACAGGCGCGGACGGCATGGTCCTCGTGCGCGAGCGGCGCGCCGAACAGCGCCATGATCCCGTCGCCCATGACCTGGTTGACGGTGCCCTCGTAGCGATGGATGGCGTCCATCATCAGCTCGAGCACGGGGTCGAGGATCTTGCGGGCTTCCTCGGGATCACGGTCCGCGAGTAGCTCCATGGAGCCCTTGAGGTCGGCGAACAGCACGGTCACCTGCTTGCGCTCGCCCTCGAGCGCGCTCCGGGAGGTGAGAATCTTCTCGGCGAGGTGCTTGGGGGTGAAGGTCTCGGGGGAAGCGAACCGCTGTTGAACAGGCGCACCAAGGGGGCTCGCACACTGACCGCAGAACTTGTTGTCCGTTGGGTTGGCCGTGCGGCACGACGGGCAGGTAGAAACCAGCGGCGTGGCGCACTGGCCGCAGAACTTCATGCCCGCCGGGTTTTCCGTCTGGCAGTGCTGACACTTCACGTCGGGAGCCTCTCGACTGCCGGTGGCGTGAAGAATCGAATGAACCGATGAGGCGGACTTGGAGATCTCATCCCGCGTGCTACCATGGGGCCAACATGAAGTTGACCGTCATTCTCGCGCCGGAGGCTAAGGGCGGGTACTCGGCCATCTGTCCTGCGATCCCGGGGTGCGTAAGCCAGGGCGATTCCGTCAAGGAAGCGCTTGCGAATATCCGGGAAGCGATCCTCCTCTGTCTCGAGGTTCGCAAAGACGAGGATCTGCCATTGCCCGTGGAGACGCCTGAGGTCGTAGCCGAGGAAATCCGGATTTGCCTGAGAGACCGAGCCGAGGAGAGTCTGCCGCTGACTATCGAAACCCGTGAGGTGGAGGTGGAGGCAGAGGTCGTCGCCTGATGCCCCGGCTTCCCGTCATCTCGGGCCGCCAAGCTGTGGCCGCCTTTCAGAGAGCCGGGTTCGAGGTGAAGCGCCAGCGGGGAAGCCACACTATCATGACCAAGCCCGGTTTTTTTGAGACCCTTTCCGTTCCAGACCACCGCGAGCTGAAGCCCGGCACTCTGCGAGCCCTCATTCGCAAGGCCGGCCTCACGATCGACCAATTCGAGCAGTTGCTTCGGCAGTAACGGCATTAGGTTCACCCTCCTACCACGGCCTGTGCTTTCTCCAGCCAGAAGCGCATGTCCAGCTCGCGGTACATCGTCGTCGCGGTGGTGAGGTGCTCGTGCGCCTGCTCCCGCCCGCCCGTGCGCCTGTAGAGCTGGTCGAGGCCGAGGTGGCAGTGGGCGACCAGCGGGCGCATGCCGAGCTCGGTGGCGAGCGCCAGCGCCTCGCGGTAGTGCCGCCCGGCCGTCTCGGCGTCCAGCGGATCGCGGTGGGCGGCGATCTCGCCGACGAGGCGGAGGGCGTACGCCTCGTATCCACGCAGCCCGCGCTCGCGCGCCAGGGTCAGCGCTTGGCCTGCGT
This sequence comes from Candidatus Rokuibacteriota bacterium, assembly GCA_016209635.1. GTDB lineage: Bacteria > Methylomirabilota > Methylomirabilia > Rokubacteriales > CSP1-6 > JACQWC01. Next base: position 8,343 of record JACQWC010000166.1, read on the forward strand.
TCGCGGCAGCGTCCTCGCGCCGATCGGCGAGCAGCAGCGCTCCCCCCAGACGCACGAGGGCGAGGGAACCGGCCAGCCTTCCCTGCGACGCGTAGAGTTCCACCGCTTCGCGCAGCAGCTCGAGCCCCCTGGCCATACTCCCGGACAGCGTGTACGCGTAGCCCAGCAGTTCCACGACGAGCGGGGAAAGGAGGCCCAGCTTCCAGTCGCGGCACAGGGCGAACGCGCGCTCGAGGACGGGGATGGCCTCGGCGAACTCCCCCTTGACGGCATGGAGCTCGGCCAGCGCCCAGGAGGCGAGAACCACGCTGTAGGGATGATCGAGCGCCTCGGCGATCCGGATGCCTTCTCGCCCGTGGGATATCCCCTCGTCGAACGCTCCGCGCTCGGCAAGGGAACGACCCAGCCAGCAACGCGACAGCACGGCGGGAGACGCGGCGAGACCCAAGAAGTCCCGGCCGGAATCGCCTTCGAGCGACTGGACGACCCTTCGAAGGGAGTCCTCGGCCTCCCGATAGTCCCCCCAAGCGATGGCAGCAGAACCCGTGGTAGAGGCTCGCCGTGGTTGCCAGCGGACCATCCCCGAGAGCCTGGGCGATCGCTTGAGCGTCGTGGCTGCAAGAACGAGCATCCGCAGGGTGGCCCGTGATCCAGAGATAGTGGCTCATGTAGACCGACAGCCGCCCGAGCCGTGCTCGATCATCGAGGGCCCTGGCCAGCCGTTCGGCCTCACGGAGATGGTCGAGGACCTTGTCGAGTGCGCCGAGCGGCACGAGCGAGTTCCGGAGGTCGAAGCGCAGGTCTATGGCCTGTTCGAGCGTCGCGCGGGTCTCGGGCAGATGCGCAAGCGCCGCGAGTGCCTGCTCGAAATACGCTACGGCCTCCCGGTGAGCCGAGCGCGCTGCCGCCTTGGCTCCAGCCTGCCGGAGGTAGGTCACCGCCTTGTCCCACGCCTCGCCTCGAAACGCGTGATGGCCAAGGCGTTCGACGTTTTCGGCAAGGCGGTCGGGATAGAGCCGTTCAATCGCCTCCACGATCCGGCCATGGAGAGCGCGCCGCCGATCCTGGAGCAGACTGCCGTAGGTCACCTCGTGGGTCAGGGCGTGCTTGAAGGTGAATTCCAGATCCGGAAACAGGCTCGTCTCGTAGAGAAACTCGGCCTCCTGCAAGTGCCCCAGCGCCCGCTGGAGCGCCTCCTCGGACAGCTCCGCAATCGCCGTCAGGATCGCGAACGGCACGTCCTTGCCGATGACCGAGGCCGTCTGCAGGAGCTGCTTGTCCTCCACCGGCAGCCGGTCGATCCGCGCCGCCAGGATCGCCTGCACCGTCGCCGGGATCTCGAGGCCCTGCACCGGGCGCACCAGCCGGTACGCGCCCCGCGCCCCCTCCAGCACCTTCGTCTCCACCAGCGTGCGCACGGTCTCCTCGAGGAAGAAGGGATTGCCGCGCCGGCGGAGCAGCTGCTCGAGCGGCTCGAGCCCGGGCGCCTCCCCCAGGAGGGCGCGAAGCAGCTCGTCCGTGCTCTCCGGCGGCAGGCTTTCAAGGCGCAGCTGGGTGTAGTAGGTCTTCCTCCCCCACCGGTGCTCGTATTCCGGACGGTAGTTCACCAGGAGCAGCACCCGGATCGAGCCGAGGCTGTCCACCAGGCTGTCCAGCAGCGCCTGGGTCTCGCTGTCGATCCAGTGGAGGTCTTCGATCACCAGCAAGAGCGGCTGCACCTGACTCTCGCGGAGCAGCAGCCGCTTGACGCCGTCGAGGGTGCGCTGGCGCCGCTGGGGCGGATCCAGCGCCTGCCACCCAGGGTCCTCCACCGGCACGTCCAGCAGCGCCAGCAGGGGCGAGAGCAACGGTTCGAGCGCCCGATCCAGCCCCAGCACCCGGCCGATCACCTTGTCCCGAATCTCCCGCTGGTCGTCCCGATCCTGGATCTTGAAGTAGCCCTTGAGGAGGTCGATCACGGGCAAGTACGCGGTCGCTTTCCCGTAGGAGACGGATCCGGACTCCAGAATCAGCCACCCCTGCACGCGGTGGGAGTGAGTGAACTCGTAGACGAGCCGCGACTTGCCCACCCCCGCCTCGCCCACGATCGCCGCCACCTGCCCGTGCCCAGCCGCCGCGCGCTCCAGCGCGTGGCGAAGCCGCTCCACTTCGGCCTCCCGGCCCACGAAGCGCGTGAGCCCCCGCGCCGCCGCCACCTGCAGGCGGGTCCGGGCCAGCCCCCCGCCCGTCAGCTCGTAGACCTCCACCGGCTCGGCCAGCCCCTTCACCGGCATGAGCCCCAAGGACCGAACCTCCACGAAGCCCTCGGCCAGCCGCAGCGTGTCCGGGGTGAGCACGATCGACCCCGGCAGCGCCGCCTGCTCCATCCGCGCCGCCAGATGGGTGGTCTGGCCGATGGCCGAGTAGTCCATGCGGAGGTCACTCCCGATGGAGCGCACCACCACCTCCCCCGAGTTCAGCCCCACGCGGATCGCCAGCGCGATGCCGCTCGTGCGGCGCACCTCCCCGGCATACCGCCTCACCGACTCCTGCATCCGCAGCGCCGCGTAGCACGCTCGCACCGCGTGATCCTCGTGGGCGAGGGGCGCGCCGAAGAGGGCCATGATGCCGTCGCCCATGACCTGGTTGACGGTGCCCTCGTAGCGATGGACGGCGTCCATCATCAGCTCGAGCACGGGGTCGAGGATCTTGCGGGCTTCCTCGGGATCGCGGTCGGCGAGCAGCTCCATCGAGCCCTTCAGGTCCGCGAAGAGCACGGTCACCTGCTTGCGCTCGCCCTCGAGCGCGCTCCGCGAGGTGAGGATCTTCTCGGCGAGGTGCTTGGGGGTGTAGGAGGCGGGCGCTCCGGACTTCTCCGTTGCGGCCTCCGACCCGAGGGGCTGGCCACATCCACCGCAGAATTTTTCCACCGGCTCGTTGGAGAACCCACAGGCGGGGCACGCGACGGCCAGGGCGTTGCCGCATTCGGCGCAGAAGCGGCGGCCCGCGCGGTTGTCGTGTCGGCAGCGGGCGCACTTCATGCCGCGCCTCCCCTGAGCCGGGCCGGTGAAGTTGGAGAGCCGGGAGAGGGCTCCTATCTGAGCTAGGGCTATGTACGCCTATCTCACTAATTGGATCGAGACAACGGAATCCGCCAACTGCGTCATTTTCCTGATGCATTCAAACCGGCGGGTGTCATATCGGAAAAACCGACACGCGAATGGCTCCGGCAAGCAGGTCGAAGTCCGCTCTGTTGGCGGTCACGACGGTTGCTCCGTGACGACGCGCTGTCAGGGCGATCAGGGCATCATTCTGGAAAGCTCGTCGCTTGTTCCCATCCCATCTCCGCGCGTCCCCGATCTGCCGGATCAGGCGTCCGGCCTCCCACCAGTCGACCGCGCTTGGCTCCCAGGGCGTCGCCGCCAGCCGATATAGCTGATCGACGAGACGTCGCGCGCCTCGGCCTCTGGCTCCCCGGCGGAGTTCGGACAGCACGACCGCCGAGTGGCGGACGACAAAAGCCCGTCGGATAGCAACCAGCGCCTCCTCGTAGAGGCCTCGCTCCCAGTGGCCGATGTACACGCTGGTGTCGAGAATGGCCCAGGGCACGCTACGGCGTCCTGATGCTCCGCGGCTTGAGGGTTCGGCGGCTGTTCTTCATGAACCGCCAGAACTCCTCCATCTCTGCGATCCGTTCCATGGACACGCGTACCACTTCCGCGTCAGTTGCGACGCGCAAAGCCCTCTTCGCACGATGGAGCGTCCGTTCGTCGACGAAGAAGGATTTCCGTTTCAACGGGGTGACTCTCATCGCGGCACCTCCGGTGTCTCGTGATGTATGCATACGCTATCACTTCTAGGCATACATCTCAAGCGAGTCCCGCGGTCCCCGGGCGGAGGCTCAGATGACGCCGAGCGCGCGCAGCTCGGCGATACGCGCCTCGCTGATGCCGAGCGCCTCACGCAGTATCTCCTCGGTGTGCTGGCCGAGGGTCGGCGGCGGCCGCCGCACCGTGGCCGGGGTGTCGTGGAGCTTGAACGGGATGCCGAGGAGGCGGAGCGTGCCGATGGTCGGATGCTCGACGGTCTCCACCATCCGGCGGGCCGCGGCGTGGGGATCGTCGAGCGCCTGCGACACCGAGTTGATCCGGCCGCACGGCACCCCCGCAGCCTGGAGCGTCGCGATCCAGGCGTCGGCAGTGTCCCCGCGCAGGGCGACGGCGATCAGGCCGTCGAGCAGCTCCCGGTGGACGACGCGGTCACGGTTCCTGACGAACCGCGCGTCGCGCGCCCACTCCGGGTGGCCGACGGCCTCCGCGAAGCGCGCGAACTGGGCATCGTTGCCCACCGCCACCGCGAGCATGCCGTCCCGGGTCGGGTAGGTGGTGTAGGGCACGATGCTCGGATGACCGTTCCCGAAGCGGCCGCCGTCCTTCCCGGCGACGAGGTAGCTCGCGGCCACGTTCGCCAGCATCGCGAGCGAGGTTTCGTGGAGAGACACCTCGACGTGCTGGCCGCGGCCGGTGCGATGGCGAGCCTCGAGCGCGGCGAGGATCGTGCTGCAGGCGAGCATCCCGGTGCAGACATCCACGATGGCCACCCCGTACTTGGTCGGCGGTCCCTCCGGCTCACCGCAAATGCTCATCAACCCCGATTCAGCCTGGAGGATGAAGTCGTAACCGGGTTTCCGCGCCCCGGGGCCACTTCCGCCGTAGCCGGTGATCGAGCAGCAGATCAGGCGCGGCGCGTTTTCGATAAGCCAGCCGTTACCGAAACCCCATCGCTCCAGCGTGCCCGGCTTGAAGTTCTCGACCAGCACGTCGCTCGTCCCGATCAAACCGGCGAGGATCCCCTGGCCTTCCTTGCCGGCCATGTCGAGCGTGAGCGAGCGCTTGTTCCGGTTCACCCCGAGGAAGTATGCTGACTCGCCGCCGGCGAAGGGCGGGCCCCAGCCGCGGGTGTCGTCCCCGGAGCCGACCGGTTCGACCTTGATGACCTCCGCGCCCAGGTCGCCGAGCATCATCGTGCACAGCGGGCCCGCGAGGATCCGCGTGAGATCGAGCACGCGCAGCCCGTCGAGCGCTCCCTCGGCGGCGGCCATCGTCAGCGCCGTTTCCGGCGCATCGCCGGGGGAGCGTTCAGATCGCGCTCGCAGCCGTCCAGATACTCGGCTAGGGCCTTCGCATCGCGCTTGCGGAACCGGTTGAAGTCCGGCGGCCGACCGGCGAGAAACGCGTTCATCCCCTCCCGGGCCTCCTCCGAGCCCCAGACGTGCGCCAGCAGCTCCATCCCGTGCTGCCAGGACGCGTACAGCAGATCGGACTCGAAGTTGAGCGACTTCTTCGTCATGCGCAGCGTCAGCGCGCTGTGGCCCTTCATCGTCTCGCACCACTTGAGGGTTTCCTTGAGCAGGTCCTTCTGCGGGACGCATTTGTTGA
>JACQWC010000167.1 GCA_016209635.1 Candidatus Rokuibacteriota bacterium
CAGCGCCGAGAGGAACCCCTCGCGGTCCCGGTAGCCGTCGCGGTAGGCGGCCATCAGCTCGACGACCAGCTCCTCGCCCTCCCCGACGACGACGAAGTCCATGAAGGGCGCGACGGGCTCGGGATTGGAAAACGCGCAGACCCCGCCCATCAGCACGAGCGGGTCGTGCGGCCGGCGGTCGGCGGCGCGCAGCGGGATCCCCCCGAGCTGGAGGAGGCGGAGGACGTTGATGTAATCCCCCTCGTAGGTCACCGAGAACCCGATCATGTGGAAGTCGGCGAGCGGGCGGAGCGACTCGAGGGAGAGGATGGGGGTGGCGGTCCGTCGCAGCTCGTCGATGTCTTCCGGGTCGGGCAGGAACACGCGCTCGCACACGACGTCGGGGATGGCGTTCAAGTGACGGTAGATCGTCTGGAAGCCGAGGTTCGACATCCCGACGGCGTAGGTGTTCGGGTAGACCAGGGCGACCGCGACCTTCCCGCCCCAGTCCTTCCGGACGAAGCCTTTCTCCGCCGCGAGAAGTGCCTGGAATTTCTTCTTTAATGTCCAGGACATCGGCCCAGTGTACCACGGCGGCCGGGACCCTCAGGCGGGCGCCCCGCCACCTGCGTCCGCCCGCGTGCGCTCCCGGAGGGTGTAGACGGCGATCGCCAGGAAGAAGCTCGGGAGCGAGGCGCCGAGCCACGGGGCGCCCGCGATCCCGAGCGGTACCAGCGTCCCCGCGATCGCGTGATATCCGAGCGCGCCCAGGAGCCACGCGGCGAGCGCCGACCACCGGACCCGGCGCCCCTCGCGCTCCTGGAACAGGGCCGCGACCCCGTAGCGCCGGCCGAGGAGGTAGAAGTCGGCGGCGAGGACGCCGAAGAGGGGAACGAAGACGGAGCCGATCAGGAGGAGGAAGCTCTCGTAGCGCGTCACGTCGAGCACGAGCGCCACGGCGAAGCTCCCCGCGCCCAGCGCCCCGATGAGCGCCGTCTGGCTCGCTCCCGGAAACACGTTCTGGATCGACACCGCGCACGAGTAGAGGTCGGCCCACGCCTCGTCCGTCTCGTCGACGAGGAGGAGCAGGAGCGCCAGCGGACCCGCCAGGACCACGATGGCCTCGACGAAGCCCTTCGGCTCCGGCGTCACGCTCGCCGCCAGCACGATCAGCGCGCCCAGCGAGTAGAACCAGACGTTCGCGACGAGGTAGCCCACGGCCGTTCCCCACGCGACGGGCGCGGGATGGCGGGCGAGCCGGCTGTAGTCGCCGACGAGCGGCATCCAGGAGATCGGCATGGCGATGACGAGGTCCACCGCGCCCCAGAATCCCGGGAAACCCCCCGCCCCGGGCCGCGTCCAGAGCGGGCCGAGGTCGTACCGCGCGAAGAGCACCCAGGTGAGGTACACGGTCGTGCCGAGCATGAGCCAGACGGCGAAGCGCCCGAGGAACCGCCGCACGACCGCGAGCGGCCCCCACACGCCGAGCCAGATGACGAGCGCCGTCGGGACCGCCACCCAGAACCAGTAGGCATCCCACCCGAGCAGGCGCTTCGACGCCGCGTTCGCCGCGTGCCCCATGATGACCAGCTCGAAGATGGTCCAGCCGAGGAGCTGGACGACGTTGAGCGCGGTCGGGACCCAGGAGCCCCGAACGCCCAGAACCCCCCGGAGCATCACCATCGTGGGGACTCCCGTGAGGCTCGACGGCACGCCCGCCAGCGCGAGCAGCGCCACGCCGACCAGCGAGCCCAGCACGATCGCGAGGAGCGCCAGCGGCAGGCTCAAGCCGGGAACGAGGAGGCTCCCCGCGAAGAGCACGAGGAGCCCGATCCCGAGGTCACCCCAGAGGACGACCGCGTCCCAGAAGCCGAGCGCCCGCGCGTCGCCCGTGACGGGCTCGATCCCGCGCGGCGGCGCGGGGAGCGTCATCCCTTGATCACCCCGAGGGGTCGGAGCCGCGCGACCTTCAGCGAGATGCCGAAGCCGTGCACCACGTCGACCACCTCCCGCACGTCCTTGTAGGCCTCGGGCATCTCCTCGGCGAGGGCGTCGCGCCCCGTGGCCCGCGCCAGCACCCCGCGTTGCTCCAGCTCCTTCTCGATCCGGCGCCCGCGCGCCGCCTTCACCGCGGCGGTCCGGCTCATCACCCGCCCGGCGCCGTGACACGTGCTGCCGAAGGTCTCGCGCATCGCGACCTCGGTCCCCACGAGGAGATAGGAGTACCGCCCCATGTCGCCCGGGACCAGCACGGGCTGGCCGGGGAAGGCCCGCGTCGCCCCCTTTCGGTGGACGAGCAGGCGTCGCGCGCGGCCGTCGACCTCGTGCTCCTCCTCCTTGGCGATGTTGTGCGCCACGTCGTACACGACCGCCATCGCGAGGTCGCGCGGCCCGAGCCCGAAGACCTCGCCGAAGACCCGGCGCGCCGCGTCGGTGAGCAGCTGGCGGTTCGCGAACGCGAAGTTGGCGGCCCCCCGCATCGCGCCCAGGTACGCGCCGGCCTCCTCCGAGTCGACGGGCGCGCACGCGAGCTGGCGGTCGGGCACGACGATGCCGTAGCGGCGGAGCGCCTGCTCGGTGAGGCGGAGGAAGTCCGTGCACACCTGGTGACCGAGCCCGCGGGATCCCGTGTGGATCATCACCGCGAGCTGGCCCGACCGCACGCCCAGCTCGGAGGCCAGTCGCGGGTCGTAGATCTCGTCGACCACCTGCACCTCGAGGAAGTGGTTCCCGGACCCGAGGGTACCGAGCTGGCGGAGACCGCGGTCGCGCGCGTGCGGGGAGACGCTGTCGGGGCGGGCGCCCTCGAGCCGGCCGCCGGACTCGATGCGGTCGAGGTCCTCGGCGAGGCCGTAGCCGCGCTCGACCGCCCACCCGGCGCCCCCGACCAGGACCTCGCGGAGGTCGCGCGCGCCGAGGGTCAGGGCGCCCCGCGAGCCCACGCCCGTGGGGATGGCGTCGTACAGCGCGTCGACGAGCCCGCGCATCCGGGACCCCGCCTCGGCGGCGTCGAGGGACGTCCCGAGCAGGCGCACGCCGCAGTTGATGTCGAACCCGATCGCGCCCGGACTCACGACGCCGCGCTCGGCGTCGGTCGCGACGACCCCGCCCACCGGGAGACCGTAGCCCTGATGGATGTCCGGCATGCCCAGCGCCGCCTTGACGATCCCCGGCAGGGTGGCGCCGTTCGCGAGCTGCTCGAGCGCCGCCTCGCGCTGGATCTGCGTCATCAGGCGCTCGTCAGCGACGATGAGCGCCGGCACGCGCATCCCGGGCTTGGCGTCGGGAGGAATCCGCCAGAGGTACCGACCGATCTGCTCGACCTTCATCACCCCGGATTCCCGCGGAGGACGGGACGCCGCCCGCCGGCGATCAGTTCGCCGTGAGGGCGGAGGCGCGGCGTGATATCCAGGCGAGTCCCGCGACGGCGATCATGACGCCCACGACGCTGGCGAGCTGCGGCACGCGAAACGCGCCCACCCAGAAGCTGTCGAGCCGCAGCGCCTCGATGGCGAAGCGGCCGACCGAGTAGAGCCCCACGTAGGAGAAGAAGAGCGTGCCCGGGCGTCCGCGGAAACGGGGCCGGAGCCCCCAGACGAGCACCGCGAAGACCGCCAGGTCCCACAGGGACTCGTAGAGGAAGGTCGGGTGGAAGTACTCGTACTGCGCGAAGCCCGGCGGCCGGTGGGGCGGCGAGATGTAGAGCTTCCACGGCAGCTCGGTCGGCACGCCGAAGGCCTCCTCGTTGAAGAAGTTGCCCCAGCGCCCGATCGCCTGGCCGATGGCGAGGGACGGCGCCGCGATGTCGAGGTAGGTGAGCAGCGGCAGCGCCCGCCACAGCACGTAGAGGCCCCCGGCGAGGATCCCGCCGATCAGCCCCCCGTGGATCGCGAGTCCGCCCTCCCAGACCGCGATGACGCGCCAGGCCGGCTGGGTGCGGTAGTAGTCCAGGTTGAACAGGACATAGTAGAGGCGGGCCCCGACGAGGCCGCCGATGAGCGCGAGCTCCGCCGCCTTGAGCAGATCATCCGGGCTCTGGCCGCGCCGCCGCGCCTCCCGGGCCGCGAGCCAGAGCCCGAGCGCCATGGCGGAGGCGATGAGGACGCCGTACCAGCGGACCGACAGGGTCATGGAGCCGACGAGCGGGAGGTCGGCGGGCAGCCTCAGCGAGAGCGCGATGGGCCCCGGGGAGCGGAACACGTCACCTCCTCACATCGGAGGGGGCTCTGCCACTTTCCATCTCGGCCGGCGCGCGGCGCGCCTGCGGCCCGCCGGGCGCGGCGGCCTCTGGCGATGGCCCTCCCGGCAAAGCCGGGGCGTTCGCCCTCCGGCGAACGCATCGGGCCTGCCTCCCCCCGAGCGTCGACGTTGATTCGTGACTCGCCGGCGAACGGAACGCGGAATCACAGACGGAGGCGTTGCGCCCCTTATACCGGAGGGTCGTTCGCGCTGTCAAACGAAAAGCCGCGGAAGCCCGTCGGGAGCGCCCGCCAAGTGCCCGAGAACTCGTAAAATGTTTGACACTGGTCACGACAAGCGGGTATCATGACCATGAGTTTTCTGCGCCGCTAGCCCCCTTCACGGTCGGGTAAAGAGAGCGAGGAGTTGAGCGGGGTTCTGGG
>JACQWC010000168.1 GCA_016209635.1 Candidatus Rokuibacteriota bacterium
CTTGTCGCGGGCAAGATCCTGTACATCGATGCCCAGGGGCAGCCCATCAAGCTCGAGGAGGCGCGGACCGAGCCGACCGTCAAGTTCGCGACGTACGGCAAGGAGCAGCTCGACCCTGGGCAGGAGGCGACCCAGTCCCTGGACGTGGAGTTCCCCGCCGAGGCCCTGAAAGCGAAGAAGCTGAAGGAGATCCGCCTCGAGCTTGCCTATATCCCGTCACCGTACCGGGAGGAGAGTATTAACTTCACCGTGTCGATCGGCGCGGGCAAGTAAGCCAGGGAGGTGGCTCCCTTCTGGAGTCACCTCCAGCTCCGGCTCGGACGGTTGTGGAACCTCCTACATCGCACCCAGCTTCGCCTTGAACTCGGCGGCGGTCAGCACCCAGGTGATCGAGCTCGCCATCAGCTCGAGGGCCATCCAGTGGAGGTCGCGCCCGCGCATGCTCGCGACCCAGTCGGAGATCACCACGGTCGGGTAGCCGCGGTTCGACGCCGAAAAGGCGGTCGAACAGATGCACGTATCCGTGTTGATGCCAGTGAGGAGCAGGAGCTTTCCCGCCGATCCGGGATCCGCCGGACGCCGCCCTGGGCGTTCTGCGAGAGCACGCTGTCTCGCCTCCCTCTCTCTGCGCCCGACGGTCCGCCGTGGCCCGCCTCACCGCGCCGCGATCCGCTGCACCCAGTAGTGACGGGCGATCCGGTGGACGTCCTCCCCGCGGACGCGATTCATCAGCACCGTCGTCCCGCGAACCCCGCTCACCACGCCGTACGTCTGGAACAGGCGGATGTGGAAGTCCTCGGGCGCGAAGCCGAGGGTCACGGCCACGTCGACCGCAGGCTCGCGGCGGAGCGTAGCCTCCACCGCGGGGTCGATGCGGCCGGGGGCGGTCACGCGGACGAACGCTTCCCACGCGCCCCACCCGAGGGCCACCGTCAGGAGGAAGCCGACGGTCCGGTGCCTGAGCCGGCCGAGCATGCCGGACAGGGTCACGGGGCCGTCGAAATCAGGCCCCAGCGCTCGACCGTCCGGCGCTCGAGCGGCTGGAGGAGAAGCCGGTCGGTGACGAGCCAGAGGACGCCGATGGTCAGGATGCCGACGAGGATCGTGTCGGTCTGGTGGAAATTGCCGGCGTTGAAGATCAGAAACCCGAGGCCCGTGCTGGTGGCGATCATCTCGGCGGCGATCAGCGCGCGCCAGCCGAACCCGATGCTCATCCGGAGTCCCGTCACGATGTTCGGCATCGCGCCCGGGATCAGCACCTGGAAGATCACGTGGCGCCGCGAGCCCCCGAGCGTGCGCACGGCGTTCTCGAAAGTCTTGGGCACCGTCCGCACGCCGACCAGCGTGTTGAAGAAGACGAAGAAGAAGATCGTGTTGAACATGATGAAGGTGACGCTCCCCCAGCCCAGGCCGAACCAGGTGATGGCGAGCGGCAGCCACGCGATCCCCGACAGCGCGTTGAAGAAGCTCACGATGGGCTCGACGACGGCCGCCAGGTGCCGGTTGAGCCCGACGAGCACGCCGAGGGCCACCGCCAGCGGCACGCTGAAGACGACGCCGAGGAGCACGCGGCCCAGGCTCGCCGCGATGTTGATCCAGAGCGAGCCATCGCCCGCCAGCTCCCACGCGGTCCACGCCACGTCGGCCGGCGGCGGCAGGAAGATGGCGGACACCAGCCCCGCCCGCGTGACCAGCGCCCACGCGACCACGAGCGCCGCAAAGGGCGCCGCCCCGCGGAGCGTCGTCGCCAGCGCGCTCATCGCGGCGTGGGAGTCTGCGCCGGGTGCGCGGCGCTTCATCGCTGCAGGAGCCCCCAGCGCGCGATGGTGGCCTCCTCGAGAGGGCGCAACAGAAAGTAGTCCAGGACCACCCAGAGCACGCCGATGATCCCCATGCCGAGCATGATCCGCGCGGTGAGGTGGAAGTTCTGGGCATTGAAGATCATGAACCCCAGGCCGTGGGCACCCACCAGCATCTCGGCCGCGATGAGCGCCCGCCAGCCGTAGGCGAGACCCAGTCGCATCCCCGTGGCGATGCTGGGCAGCGCGCCAGGCACGAGCACGTCGCGCACGATCCGCCAGCGCGGGGCGCCCAGGGTGCGCAGGGCGTTGACGTAGAGCGTCGGCACGCTCCGCACGCACAGCAGGGCGTTGAATATGACGGGGAAGAGCACGGTGTAGTTCACCGCCACCAGGATCGTGCGCTCGCCGAAGCCGAACCAGACCAGCATGAGCGGCAGCCACGCGATGCCGGAGACGGACTGGAAGAAGTTCAGCAGGGGATAGAAGAAGTCGGCCACGCGCCGGCTCATGCCGAGGATCAGGCCGACGGGCACGCCCACGATGAGCCCGAGCGCGGCGGCGAGCAGGAGCCGCCGCACGCTCTCCGCGACGTAGGTGGGCAGGATGCCCTTGGTCACCAGCTCACCGAGCGCCGCGAGGACGGCCGTGGGTGGCGGCAGGTAGTAGTCGGGCAGCGGCAGCGTCGCCGCCGCCAGGCCCCACGCGGCCATCGTCGTAGCCACCACGGCGACCCAGGTCGCAACCAGCTCCCAGCGGAGCGTCACCGCCCGGCCTCCTCCGTGCCGACCTCCTCGCGTACCAGCTTGAACACGAGCTCCTTGGTCGCGGCGAACGAGGGATCCGAGGTGAACAGCTCCCACGTCCGGCGCGCCCGCGGGACCGCGACCGGCACCAGCGTCTTCACTCGACCGGGCCGGCGCGAGAGAACGCAGCATCGATCGCCCAGGAAGACCGCCTCGTCCACGTTGTGGGTCACGAAGAGGATCGTCTTCCGCGTGGCCTGGGCGATGGCGTTCAGCTCCTCCTGGAGAGTGATCCGGGTCTGCGCGTCGACCGAGGCGAACGGCTCGTCCATCAGCATGACGTCCGGGTTGGCGGCGAGCGTGCGCGCCACCGCCACCCGCTGGCGCATGCCACCCGACAGCTCGTGCGGGTACTTCCGCTCGAACCCGCGGAGCCCGATGAGCTCGACGAAGCGACGGACGGTGGCCTCGCGCTCTGCCCGGGGCACGCCCTGGATTTCGAGGCCGTGGGCGATGTTCCGCTCCACCGTCCGCCACGGCAGGATCGCGAACTCCTGGAAGACGACGCCGCGGTCCCGGCCCGGGCCCCGCACCGGCCGGCCGTCCACGAGGACGGCGCCGCGCGTGGGCGGGATCAGCCCCGCCAGGATGTTGAGCAGCGTCGTCTTCCCGCAGCCGCTGGGACCGACGACGGTGAGGAACTCGCCTTCGCCAACCTCGAGGCTGAGGCCGTCGAGCGCCAGGACGCGCTCGCGCGTGAACGGATTGACATACTCGTGCCCTAGCCCGGCGAGGGCGATCTTGGCGGTCACGCAGGCCTTGGTCGCCAGCCCCTCAGGGCACCGGCTTGAGGTCCGCGAAGAGCTGCGGGTGGCTCTTCATCACCTTCTCGATGAAGCGCAGCTCGATCCCCTGCTGCCAGGGCAGGGCCGACCGGAGCTTCTTCTGCTCGACGAGAATGCGGACGTTCTCGTCCCACGCCGCGACGGTATGGGTGGTGATCCGCGGGTCGAACGCCATGTGCCGAAGGGCCTGCCGGGCGACCCCCGCGTCCAGCCCCGGCACCCAGCGCGTGGCGATCTCGGCGGCCTCGTCGGGATGCTGCCGCGTGTACTGGGCGGCCTCGGCCAGGCCGATCACGTAGCGCTCGACCACGTCGGGGCTCTTCTCGATGACGTCGTTGCGCACCGCCATGTTGATGAAGTAGCCGATGTGCCCGCCGCCGCGCGACACGAGCACGGCGTCGGGAACCTTCGCCTGCACCAGCGACCCGAACGGCTCCCAGATCGCCACCGCGTCCACGCTGCCGCCCTGCAGGGTCGAGACGATGTTGCCGGGCGGGACGTTGAGGAGGCTCACCTTCTCTCGCGAGAGGCCCGCTTTCTTCAGGAGCACGCCCAGGTACTCGTCGGCGGTGCCGCCGATGGGCGTCCCCACCTTCCGCCCCGCGAGGTCCTCGATCCTGGTGATGCCGGTGCCCTTGCGCGTCCACACGCTGACGGGGTCGTCGGAGTAGCGGCCGGTCCGGTCGCCCATCAGCCCCACCACGCCCCGGGCGGTCATGCCGCGCTCGACGGCCACGGGGTAGTTCGAGTAGGCGGAACCGATGATCTGGGCCTCGCCCGCCTGCAGCGCCTTCGCCATCTCCTGGCCGGTGTTCAGCACCTTCAGCTTCAGGTCGATGCCGTGCTTGAGGAAGATCCCTTTCTCCACGCCGACGAAGCTCGGGACGTGGTTCATGTTGGCGCCGACCGCCGCCGCGAGCTGCGCGGGCTGCTGGGCGCCCGCCGTCCACGCCGCCGCCACCGTCGCGACGGCGACCATCGCGCACGCGAATCGCTTCATGGCTCCCTCCCCCTCCCGGCTAGCGCTGCTCTCCGATCTCAAAGGCGTCGTGGGAGTCCGAGTGCAGGTGCATCCCGGGGATGCCTGCCGACTGGACGTCGCCGCTCACGAGGTGCAGGCGGTTGCCGAGCACGCCGCCCGCGAGGCCGTGGCGCGGCACCGGCATCCGGGGCAGCGCCGTCCAACGATTGGCGGCGGGCTCGTAGGCCTCGAGCGCCCGGAACGCGGCCATCAGCTGGTCGTTCTGGAACTCGCCGCCCGCCACGTAGATCCGCCCGCGATGCACGCCCCACGCCACGGCGCTCCGCGCCGTTGGCATCCGGGCCTTGATGGCGCCCCACTGGTCGGTGGCGGGGTCGTACTCCTCGACGACGTCGGTGTTGCTCGCCACGCCGATGAACGCCGC
>JACQWC010000169.1 GCA_016209635.1 Candidatus Rokuibacteriota bacterium
CCACCGGCGCGATTGGTTCACACGCTCGGAGCCGGCGCTCGAACAGCGGTGTGGTCCGGGCTTCCGAGCGCGGGCTCTTGCCGGCGCGATCGAACTCCGGGGGATCCGGGAAGGTTCCGTCGAGGTCCTGCTGAGGTATCATCGGTCTACGCGAGTCACGCCCAAAGGAGAGCCGCCATGGCAGATGCCGTCATCGTCTCCACCGCCCGCACCCCCATCGGCAAGGCCTACCGGGGGGCCTTCAACAACACCCACGGCGCCACCCTCGGCGGCCACGTCATCAGCCACGCGGTGAAGCGGGCCGGCCTCGAGCCGGGCGAGGTGGAGGACGTGATCCTCGGGTGCGCGATGCCGGAAGGGGCCACCGGCCACAACATCGCGCGGCAGGCGGCGATCCGGGCGGGGCTGCCGGTGACGACGGCCGGCGTCACCGTGAACCGGTTCTGCTCGTCGGGCATGCAGGCGATCGCGATGGCCGCCCACCGGGTCACGGTCGACCGGGTGCCGATCATGGTGGCGGGCGGCCTGGAGTCGATCAGCCTGGTGCAGAGCGAGCACATGAACCTCCACCGCCTGCGCGAGGCGTGGCTCGAGGAGCACAAGCCCGAGATCTACATGTCCATGATCGAGACGGCCGAGGTGGTGGCCACGCGCTACTACGTCACCCGCGAGAAGCAGGACGAGTACGCGCTGGCGAGCCAGCAGCGGACGGCCGCCGGGCAGCGCGCCGGCCGCTTCGACGCCGAGATCGTGCCGCTCACGACCCGGAAGCTCGTCCAGGACAAGGCGACCGGCGAGACGCGCGAGGAAGAGGTCACGCTCAGGCAGGACGAGGGTAACCGCCCGGACACGACCCGCGAGGGCCTGACCGCGCTCAAGCCGGTGACCGGGGAGAAGGGCCACATCACCGCCGGCAACGCGAGCCAGCTCTCGGACGGCGCCTCGGCGTGCGTCGTGATGGACGGCACGCTCGCCGAGCGGCGCGGGCTCGCGCCGCTCGGGATCTACCGCGGCCTCGCCGTGGCCGCCTGCGAGCCCGATGAGATGGGGATCGGCCCCGTCTTCGCGGTGCCGCGCCTCCTCGACCGCTTCGGCCTCCGGATGGACGACATCGATCTGTGGGAGCTGAACGAGGCGTTCGCCGTGCAGGTCGTCTACTGCCGCGACCGGCTCGGTATCCCGATGGAGAAGCTAAACGTGGACGGCGGCGCGATCGCGATCGGCCACCCCTACGGCATGAGCGGCGCGCGCATGGTCGGTCACGCCCTCATCGAGGGGAAGCGTCGCGGCGCCCGCTACGTCGTCTGCACCATGTGCATCGGCGGTGGCATGGGCGCGGCTGGCCTCTTCGAGGTCGCGTGACGCCGCTGTCGGTGTACCTCCCGTTCAACCGCGATTGCCTCCGCGGCGCCTTTGTCCCGGCCAAGGGCGGGACGAGGCCGGCCGAGCCCCACGGCCACTGGCTCATCGTCCAGGACCAGAAGCTGATCGTCACCGCCCACGGGAACGAGTTCCGGCTCCCGCTGGGCGGCCCCCCCGCCGGCCTGGATGGCGCGCTCGAGCATCCCGTGTGGCTCGGCACGCTCGAGGGCGCGCCCTGCTGGGTGGCGGCGCTTCCGCGCGGCGCCACGCTCCCCGCGGGTTTTCACGCCGAGACCCTCATCCCGATGCAGGGCACCCGGCTGCCGGACGGCTTGCTTTCGCTCGGCGGCATGGCCATGCAGGCGCTCTGGTGGGAGTCGACGAGCGGCCACTGCCCCCGGTGCGGTGAGCCCACCGCGCGCATCGAGGGCGAGTGGGGCAAACGCTGCCCCCGCTGCCGGTACGAGCACTTCCCCCACCTCCATCCGGCGGTCATCGTGCTGGTGCGCGACGGCGACCGGTGTCTCCTCGCGCGCAAGCGCGAATGGACGCCCGGCCGGTACGCGCTCGTGGCGGGGTTCGTCGACAACGGGGAGTCGCTCGAGGGCGCGGTCCAGCGCGAGGTCAAGGAGGAGGTCGGCGTCGACGTCAAGGACGTCCAGTACGTCGGGAGCCAGAACTGGCCCTTCCCGAGTCAGCTCATGGTCGGCTTCGTGGCGACCTACGCCGGCGGTGAGATCACGATCGACCGGGAGGAGCTCGAGGACGCGCGCTGGTTCGCGTGCGACCGCCTTCCCGAGGGCCCCTCCCGCCACTCGATCGCCGGCTTCATCCTCGCGAACTACGCCCGCCGGTAGCGCTCCCACCCGCCACGCGCGGCCTATGCCGCCGTGTAGCCGCCGTCGACCGGCAGCGCCACGCCGGTCACGAACGCCGCCTCGTCGCTCGAGAGATAGAGGATCGCGGCCGCGACCTCCTCGGGCCGGCCGAACCGCCCGACCGGGTGCTTCCGGAGGGCGGCCTCGCGCCACGCCGGGTCCTCGAGCAGCGGCGCCGTCATGGGTGTCTCGATGACGCCGGGGCAGACGCAGTTCACACGGACCGCCGGCGCCCACTGGAGCGCCATCTGGCGGGTGAGGTTGACGACCGCGCCCTTCGACGCCGCGTACGCCGGGGAGAGCGAGCCGCCGGTGAGCCCGTAGATCGACGCGAGGTTCGTGATGGCGCCGCCGCCGGCTGCCGCGAGCGCCGGCAGCGCCGCGCGCGAGGCCAAATAGGTGCCGGTGAGGTTCACGTCCACGACGCGCTGCCACTCGCGCGGCGGGGGCGCCGGGTCACGGCGCTCCGGGCGGACGCCGGCGGAGTTCACGAGCGTCGTCAGACGCCCGAAGCGGGCGACCGCGTCGCCGACGATGCGCGCGCAGGCCCGCTCGTCGGTGACGTCGGCGCCGAGCGCCACCGCCTCGCCGCCGGCGGCCTCGATCGCGGCCGCGGTCGCGCGCGCCGCGTCGAGGGCGAGGTCGACGCATGCGACCCGCGCCCCCTCGGCGGCCAGCCTGAGCGCCGTCGCCCGGCCGATCCCCGAGCCGGCGCCCGTCACGATGGCGACCTTCCCGCGCATCCGCATGCGGCGGCGAGCGTAACGCAGAAGCCCCACCCGCACCAGCCACCTTGACGCCCGGCGCCGGCCGGCATAGGGTCTGAGCACCGACCGGAGCCGGACGTGGCCTGGCGAGCCGAGCGATTCCCGTGGGCTGGGCTCCACGACTCGCGAGGCGAGTGTGACCAAGGAGACCCCCGATGGAATTCGAGTACTCGAAGAAGACGAAGATGTACATGGAGCAGCTCACCGACTTCATGAACAAGCACGTCTACCCGAACGAGAAGACGTTCCATGACCAGCTCGAGTCCCAGCCGACCCGCTGGCAGGTGCCGCCGATCATGGAGGAGCTGAAGGCCAGGGCCCGCGAGCGGGCGCTCTGGAACCTCTTCCTGCCCGAGAGCGAGCTGGGCGCCGGGCTGACCAACCTCGAGTACGCGCCCCTCTGCGAGATCATGGGGCGCTCGCCCATCGCGCCGGAGGTGTTCAACTGCTCGGCGCCCGACACCGGGAATATGGAGGTGCTCGTCCGCTACGGCACGCCGGAACAGAAGGAGTGCTGGCTGATGCCGCTGCTGGCGGGCGAGATTCGCTCGTGCTTTTCCATGACCGAGCCGGACG
>JACQWC010000170.1 GCA_016209635.1 Candidatus Rokuibacteriota bacterium
CCCGCGCCCTGCGCGCCCAGCACGATGCCGCGGAGCTTCTTCTCGCGCCAGGCCGTCAGGAAGGCGGCGCGCTCCAGCGTCCTGACCCGCGTGCGGATCCCGACGGCGCCGAGATAGTTGGCGACCGCCTCCGCGATGGTGAAGTAGGGCGGGATGGGGGTGAGGTCGCCGCCGTCGCAGCCGTTCGGGTACCCGGCCTCGACCAGGAGCTGCTTGGCGCGCATCGGGTCCCAGGCGTGCGGGTCGATGGGGAGCGCGAACTCCATGTGCCGGGGGACGATGTTGCCGGTCGTGCCCGCGAAGCCGAGCTGCTCGGCCTCGTTGATCGCCTTCCGATCGATGGCGAGGCTCGCGGCGAGCCGCACGCGCCGGTCGTGCCAGGGCGACTTCGGGTCCCACTGCTCGGTGAAGTCGAGGAAGAAGACCGCGTTGGTCCGCACGGCGGCGAGCCTGAGGCCTGGCGTGCGCTGGACGTCCTCGGCCACGGGGCCGTTCAAGAAGTACGCGATGTCCACCTCGCCGCGCTTGAGCGCGGCGGCGCGGGTCGTCTCGTCGGGGACGCTCTTGAAGACCAGGCGCTTGACGCTCGGCGCCTTCCGCCAGTAGCCCTCGAAGGCCTCGAGCACGAGCTCCACGCCCGGCGTGAGGCTCACGAAGCGGTAGGGCCCGGCGCCGATCGGAAGCTTCTTGAAGCCTTCGTCGCCGACGCGCTCGACGTACTTCTTCGGCACGACCCAGCCCGCGCCCGTCGCGGTCGTCCCGTAGAACGTCATGAAGTCGGGCCACGGCTCCTTGAGCTGGAACCTGACCCGGCGGGCGTCGACGACTTGCACGTCCTTGACCTTTTCCTTGAGCAGCTTCGCCGCCCCGCCCCGGTAGCGCTCGAAGGAGAACTTCACGTCCTCGGCGGTGACGGCCTCGCCGTTGTGGAACCTGGCCCCCTGGCGCAGCACGAACTCGTAGGTGGTGCCGTCGGGCGACACCGACCATGACTCGGCGAGGCTCGGCGTGGTGAGGCCGGCGGGCATCGGCTTCACCAGCGCGTCGTGGATCGCGTAGAGGATCATGAACGGCGTGATGGCGGATTCCGTCTCCCCGGGGTCGAGCCAGCGCGGGGCCAGCGTGACGTGGACCGCCCAGGCCATCTGGCCCTCGGCCGCCTCCGCCGTCCTCGGCTGGGCGGACGGGGCCCCGAGCATGAGCAGCAGGGCGAGCGCGCTGAGCGGTCGGGGCAGCCACCGCATGGTTCGCCTCCCGGCACCAGTTTAGGTGTGTATAGCACGACGACCGTCGACCCGCTATCTAGGCCCGTTGGAAGACCCTCGTTGACTGACTTTCTCGGCTCTCGCATAGTGTCTGGCACACTCGCAACGGGGGTGCGCAGTCGGAACGGGCTACCTGAGCGGCCCGGTCGCGCCTGGAGCACGTCTGCTCACGCGGGCCTACGACCTCGGCGTTACGTTCTGGGACACTTCGGACGACTATGGCACGCATCCCCACGTGGCACGGGCGCTCAGCGATGTGGGACGAGATCGAGTGGTCATCGCCACCAAGACCTATGCGACGACGGCCGGCGGCGCGCGGCGGGCGGTCGCGAAGGCCCTCCGCGAGCTCGGAGTCGAGGCCGTAGACATTTTTCTCCTCCACGCCGTGGATTCCGCCGGCGAGTTGGAAGCCAAGCTCCCGGCGCTGGAAGCGCTCAGCAGAGCGAAATCCGAGGGACTCGTTCGTGCGGTCGGAGTCTCGAGCCACAGCCGCGAGGTGCTGAGGCGCCTGGATGAGCTCCCCGAGGTGGATGTCGCGCTCGTGGTCGTCAATCGGACCGGAAGCTGGATGAAGGATGCCTCGCCCGCCCAGATGACACGGGCGGTGAGGCGTCTCTATCGAAGTGGCCGCGGCGTCTATGGCATGAAGGCCCTCGGCAGCGGTGAGGTCACCGGCAAGGCCGAGGTCGCTGCGGCGTTTCGATACGCCCTCCGATACCGGTACGCGCACGCCACCTGCGTCGGCATGACCACAGAGGCGGAGCTCGAGGCGGACGTGGCGACCTGGCGTCAGATCCGGCGGGGTTCAAAGGCGCCCGGGGGGTAGCCGGCCGCCGGTCGCTCACAACCCCGCGCGGCGCAGCACCAACTCGATGTTCTGCGGCGCCGGCTGGCGGACGCCTTTTTCGACCTCGTGCATGACCTCGACCACGGCCGCGCTGACGGGCGTGGGCACGCCCCGCGCGCGCCCCTGCGCCAGCACGTAGCCGTTCATGTGGTCGATCTCGGTGGGGCGGCCCTTCGCGATGTCTTGCGCCATCGAGGCTCGCCAGTTGCGCCGATTCGCGGAGGCCGGGGTGAGCATCCGGTCCAGGGCCTCGTACGTCTCGGGCCGGCCGGCGGCCGCCCACTGCTCGACCGCGGCGCCGTTGAACTTCGGCACGCGGTACCCGAGCGCCAGGCCGACGCGCGCGGACTCCGCCGCGAGGTGGATCGTGATGGCGCGCCCGACTTCGCTCGAGGCGATCTCGAGCGAGCCGAGCCCGGACATGGCCTGGACCGGGTTGCCCATGGCGTTCGCGCAGAGCTTGGCCCACCGCTCGCCCCAGAGGTTGTCCGTCACCTGCGCGCCGTCGATCACCGAG
>JACQWC010000172.1 GCA_016209635.1 Candidatus Rokuibacteriota bacterium
CCTCGAGGCGATCCGCCAGCTGAAGAAGGACCTCGGACGGGAGAACGTCATCTACGTGCACCTCACGCTCGTGCCCTTCATGCACGCGGCCTCGGAGCTGAAGACCAAGGCGACGCAGCACTCGGTGAAGGAGCTGCGCGCCATCGGCATCCAGCCGGACATCCTCCTGTGTCGCACGGACCGCTTCCTGCCGCCGGGCATCAAGTCGAAGATCGCCCTCTTCTGCGACGTCGAGGAGGAGGCTGTCATCACCGCGAAGGACGTCGACTCGATCTACGAGGTCCCGCTCGTCTTCCACCGGGAGGGCCTCGACGAGATCGTTGTGAAGCTCCTGGGGCTCGAGCCGCGGCCCATCGACCTCACGCGCTGGGAGAGCGTCATGCGTCGGGTGAAGTCGCCCGCGGGGCGGACCCGGGTCGCGGTCGTGGGCAAGTACGTGGAGCTGAAGGACTCGTACAAGAGCCTGGCCGAGGCGCTCGTGCACGGCGGCATCGCCAACGATGCGCGGGTCGACGTCGCCTGGGTGGACGCCGAGCAGATCGAGCGCGACGGCGCCGACCCGCACTTCGCCGGGGTGGAGGGTATCCTGGTGCCCGGGGGGTTCGGCGACCGCGGGATCGAGGGCAAGATCGAGGCGGTGCGCTACGCGCGCGAGCGAGAGATCCCGTTCTTCGGCATCTGCCTCGGCATGCAGTGCGCGGTCATCGAGTACGCGCGGAACGTGTGCGGCCTCGCGGGGGCCAACTCCTCGGAGTTCGACCCGGCCTCGCCGCACCGGGTGATCGACCTCCTGCCCGAGCAGCGCGACGTGGCCGCGAAGGGCGGGACGATGCGCCTCGGGCTCTACCCGATCGTCCTCGCCGAAGGGAGCGTCGTGTCGCGCCTCTACGGCCAGGGGATCATCCGGGAGCGCCACCGCCACCGATACGAGGTGAACAACGAGTACCTGCCCCGGCTCGAGAAGAACGGTCTCCGCGTCTCCGGGGTCTGGGCCGAGAAGCAGCTCGTGGAGCTGATCGAGATCCCCGAGCACCCGTACTTCGTCGCCGGGCAGTTCCATCCGGAGTTCCGGTCGCGCCCGTGGGACCCCCATCCACTCTTCTCGGGGTTCATCCACGCGGCGCTCGAGCACGGCGCCGGGCGATGAGCACGACCCGGGAGGTGAGGGTGGGCGCGCTCCGCTTGGGCGGCGGGCGACCACTGGCGCTCATCGGCGGCCCCTGCGCCATCGAGAACGAGAAGCACGCCCTGATGACGGCCGAGCGCCTGGCCGGGATCGCCGCCGAGCACCGCGTGCCCTTCATCTACAAGTCGTCGTACGACAAGGCGAACCGCTCGTCGATCGACGGGTATCGCGGCCCGGGCCTGCGCGACGGGCTGCGGATCCTCCGGAAGGTCCGCGAGGCGGTCGGGGTGCCCGTCCTGTCCGACGTCCACCAGGTCTCGGAGGTGGACGCGGCCGCCGAGGTGCTCGACGTGCTCCAGATTCCCGCCTTCCTCTGCCGGCAGACCGATCTGGTGCTCGCCGTGGCGCGGACGGGCAAGCCGATCAACGTGAAGAAGGGGCAGTTCCTCGCGCCGCGCGACATGAAGAACGTCGTCGACAAGGTACGCTCGACGGGGAACCAGTCCATCCTCCTCACGGAGCGGGGGACCTCGTTCGGGTACGGGAACCTCGTCGTCGACATGCGGAGCCTCGCCGACATGCGGGAGCTCGGGTTCCCCGTGGTCTTCGACGCGACGCACTCCGTGCAGCTCCCGGGCGGCGCGGGGGACCGCTCGGGCGGCGAGCGGACGTACGTGCCGGCGCTCGCGCGGGCGGCCGTGGCGTTCGGGATCGACGCGCTGTTCATGGAGATGCACGAGGACCCGGACCGCACGTTGCCGGACGGGCGGCCGCTGTCGGACGGCCCCAACATGCTCCGCATCGACGACCTGCCGCGGCTGCTCGCCGAGCTCGCCGCGATCGAGGCCGCCCTCCGCCCATGACGCCGCCGCGGCGGCTCGCGGAGCGGGTGCTCCGGTTGGAGGCGGACGCGATCCTCGGCCTCATCCCGAAGCTCGACGACCGATTCGATCGCGCCGTGGAGACGCTCTACCGGACCACCGGTCGCGTGATCGTGACCGGCATGGGCAAGTCCGGGCTGATCGCCCGGAAGATCGCGGCGACGCTCGCGTCCACGGGCACGCCGGCCTACTTCCTCCATCCCGCCGAGGGCGTCCACGGGGACCTCGGCATGGTCGCGCGGGGCGACGTGGTGCTGGCGCTGTCGAATTCCGGCGAGACCGACGAGGTCCTCGCGATCCTCCCGCCGCTCAAGCGACTCGGCATCCCGATCGTGCTCCTGACCGGCAATCCACAATCGACGCTTGCCCGGCAGTGCGAGGTCGTGCTGGACGTGAGCGTGCCGGAGGAGGCGTGCCCGATGAACCTGGCGCCGACCTCGAGCACGACGGCCGCGCTCGCGGTCGGGGACGCGATCGCGATGGTGCTGCTCGAGCTGCGGGGGCTCAGCCCGGAGGACTACGCCGCCCTGCACCCGCGCGGCACCCTCGGCTGGCGGGCGCTCTTCCGCGTCGCCGACCTCATGCACACGGGCGACGCGTTGCCCGTCGTGCGTGACGACGTCCCGCTCGCCGAGGTCCTCGTGGAGATCACGCGAAAGCGCCTGGGCATGACGACCGTCGTCGACGCCGCTGGGCGCCTTTCGGGCGTCATCACGGACGGGGACCTGCGCCGGCTCCTCCTCCGCACGGGGACAATCGCGGACCTCCGTGCCGGCGACGTCGCCACGCGCGAGCCGCGGCTCATCCGCGAGACCGACCTCGCCGCCAAGGCGCTCGAGGTGATGGAGACGTTCGCCATCACGAGCCTCGTGATCCTCGACGAGGCCCGGCGGCCCGCCGGCGTGATCCACATGCACGACATCCTGCGAGCGAAGATCGTGTAGCAGGCCGTTTTCACTTCCCGGCCCTCAGCGCCTGTGATACGCTGGTACCGAAATTGCATGCGTCTCCAGATACGGAGGCTTCCGAGGATCCATCCCGCCGCGCGAGTCGTGCTCGCGCTCGTTCTCCTCTTCGTCGTCGCCGTTGGGATCACGCTCGTGCAGCGGAGCCGGACGGCGCCCCTCGAGTCCCCGGGGCCGACGCCCTCGACCGCGGATCTTCGGCTGAAGGGCGTCGAGATCGAGGAGGAATCGGGGAGGGTGCGCTGGCGGCTCACGGCCGAGCAGGCGCTGATCTTCGAGCAGGAGGGCCGGACCAATCTGCGCAAGATCGCGGTCAAGGTGGACGAACCCGACCGCTCGTGGACGATCGTCGGTGAGGAGGGGGACCTCTATCAGCAGACGAAGAACCTCGAGGTGCGGAGGAACGTCATCCTCACCTCGAGCGACGGGTTGCGGCTGGAGACGACCGTCCTCCGGTGGCACGGCGAAGAGCGGCGGCTGTGGACGGACGCGCCGGTCAGGCTCTCCCGGCAGCGGACGGTGATCCACGGGACGGCGCTCGATGTCCGGATGGGCGAGGAGACGACGATGGTGACCGGGCCGGTGCGCGCGACCTTCACGGGAGGGCGAGCGCAGTGACGCGCGCCGCGAGCCTCCTCGTCGCGGCGCTCGCCGGCGCCCTGGCGCTGTCGTCGCTCGCCGCGGCGCAGTCGCGGACGGAGCCCCAGGGGCGGGCGAAGAGCGCGGAGGACCGGAACCAGCCGGTCACCGTCGACGCCGACCGGATGGAGCGGTTCGGCAAGGAAGGGCTCGTGATCTTCACCGGGAACGTCGTCGCCCGGCAGAACAACTCCGTCCAGTACGCCGACCGGATGGAAGTCTATCTCGACGAGAAGGGCGACCGGATCCTCCGGACGGTCTCGACGGGGAGCGTCCGGATCATCACGCGCGACTGCCGCACCGGCACCGCGCGCCGCGCCGAGTACTTCGACCTGGAGCAGCGCATCGTGCTCATCGGCAACGCGCGGGTCTGGCAGGAGGACAACGTCGTCAGCGGCGAAATCATCACGATCTTCCTCTCGCAGGACCGGAGCGTCGTCCAGTCCGGCAAACAGGAGCGGGTCAAGGCCGTCTTCTATCCCCGGGAGGAGAAGCGGGACGGCCAGGCCGCGGCCAAACCGCAGGCGCCGTGTAGGAACTGATCGGTGGAAGGGCTCGTGGCGCAGGGGCTGGTGAAGTGGTTCAAGCACCGCAAGGTGGTCGACGATGTCTCGCTCGACATCCACCCGGGCGAGGTCGTGGGCCTGCTCGGTCCGAACGGGGCGGGGAAGACCACGTCGTTCTACATGATGGTCGGGCTCCTGCCGACGGACGACGGTCGGATCTTCCTCGAGGGCCGGGAAATCAGCACGCTGCCGATGTACCAGCGGTGCCGCATGGGGATCGGCTACCTGCCGCAGGAGTCCTCGGTGTTCCGGAAGCTCACGGTCGAGGAGAACCTCCTCGCGATTCTCGAGACGCTCGACCTCACCGGCGCCGAGCGGCGAGACCGGGCCCGCGAGCTCCTGGGGGAGCTGGACCTGGCCGCGCTGGCACCGTACCCGGCGTACACGCTGTCCGGCGGCGAGCGGCGACGCCTCGAGATCACGCGGGCGCTCGTCACCTCGCCGCGGTACCTCCTCCTGGACGAGCCGTTCACGGGCATCGACCCCATCGCGATCGGCGACATCCAGGAGATCGTCGCCCGCCTGCGGGACCGGGGCATCGGGATCCTCATCACGGACCACAACGTGCGGGAGACGCTCGCCATCACGGATCGCGCGTACCTCCTGTACGAGGGCAAGATCCTCGTCTCGGGGACCGCCGCAGAGATCGCGAACAATCCGCGGGCCCGGGAGCTCTATCTCGGCGAGCGCTTCGCGCTCTAGGCTGACCGGACGATTCCCCATGGCGATGGAAGCGCGACTTTCCCTCCGGCAGAGCCAACGGGTCGTGATGACGCCGTTGCTCCAGCAGGCGATCCAGCTCCTCCAGCTCTCCACGCTGGAGCTGCAGGAGGTGGTGCAGAAGGAACTCCTGGAGAACCCGCTCCTCGAGGAGATGGCGCCGGAGACGCCGGAGGGGGCGGACGGCCAACAGGCGCCGGAGCCCCCGGTGGCGCCGGTCGCGGAGCCCGCGCCGCCCGAGTCCACGCGGGACGACCGGTCGATGGACGAGCTGCCGTTCGACCTGACGGCGGTCATGTTCGACCAGCACGAGGAGCGCTCGCTCGTCCAGCAGGAGGAGCACGACGAGCTGCCCTGGGAAAACATCCTACGATCGGTCGCTTCGCTCGCCGACCATCTCGAGGAGCAGCTCCGATTCGCGACCGAGGACCCGACCGTGCGCCGGATCGGGACCGAGATCATCGGCAACCTCGATGACGACGGATACCTGCGCGCGGAGCTCGGCGAGATCGCCGCGCGCTGCGGGGTGTCCGTGGAGGAGGTCGAGCGCGCCCTGACGCTCGTCCAGGGGTTCGACCCGCTCGGGATCGCCGCCCGGAGCGTCCAGGAGTGCCTGCTGCTGCAGCTCCGGGCCGACCCGATGCCCGACCCGGTGTCCGTCGAGATCGTCGAGGCGCATTTCGACGACCTCAGCCGCCGTCGCTACGCGGACATCGCGCGCGCGCTGCGGCTGCCCCCCGACCGCGTGATGGAGTCGGTGGAGGAGATCATCGGGCTCGAGCCAAAGCCGGGCCGGCGGTTCGGCGGCATCGACTCGCGTTACATCGTCCCCGACGTCAGCGTCCACAAGCTGGGGAGCGAGTACGTGGTCGTGCTCAACGAGGACGGCATCCCGCGGCTCCGGGTGAACTCGCTCTATCGCGCGCTCCTGCGGAACGCCGGGGACGACGCCCGGCAGTACGTCGAGCAGAAGCTCCGCTCGGCGCTCTGGCTGATCAAGAGCGTCGAGCAGCGCCAGCGCACGCTCCGCAAGGTGTCGCAGTCGATCGTGAAGTTCCAGCGCGAGTTCCTGGACCGGGGGCTACCCTACCTCCGGCCGCTCTCGCTGCGCGACGTCGCCGAGGACGTGAGCATGCACGAGTCGACGATCAGTCGGGTGACGACGAACAAATACGTCGAGACGCCCCAGGGACTCTTCGAGCTGAAGTTCTTCTTCCACAGCGGCATCGCGTCCACCGACGGCGAGATGGTGTCCTCGGTCTCGGTCAAGAAGATGATCCAGGATCTGCTCTCGGGCGAGGAGGCGGCGAAGCCGCTCTCCGACCAGGAGGTGGCGCAGACGCTGAAGGCGCGCGGGTTGACGATCGCCCGACGCACGGTCGCGAAGTACCGCGAGGAGCTGGGGATCCTTCCGTCCCATCAGCGACGTCTCACGCCCCGCAAGCGCTGAGGAGAGCGTGATGCAGGTGATCATCAGCGGACGCGGTGTCGTGCTGACGCCGTCGTTCAAGGCGCTCGTCGAGCGGAAGGTGGCACGGCTCACGCGGGTGCTGCCGCAGATTCTCAAAGCCCGGGTCATGTGCACATCGGAGAAGTTTCGGCGCTCGGTGCGGCTGACGCTCTCCGCGCGGCGGCGGACGTTCTCGGGCGCCGCGACGACCGACGACCTCGCCGCCGCCGTGGACGAGGCCCTGGAAGCGCTTCGCCGCCAGGTTCGCGAGGACAAGAACCGCCGACGGCGGCGCGGCGGCCGCGCGGCGCGGGCGGTCGAACCCGTCGTCTGAGCGCATGCCGGGTCCGATCACCATCGTCGTCATCACGGGGCTCAGCGGCGCGGGGAAGAGCTACGCCATCAAGTGCTTCGAGGATCTGGGGTTCTTCTGCGTCGACAACCTCCCGACGACGCTGATCCCCACCTTCGTGGACCTGATCGCGCGCTCCACGCGCAAGCTCTCGCGCGTGGCCCTCGGTGTCGACATCCGGGAGGGCGAGTATCTGCCCCACGTCCTCGAGGCGCTGGGGGAGCTGCGGGCGCGCGGCCACGCGGTGGAGGTCCTCTTCCTCGAGGCGAGCGACGAGCTCCTCGTCCGGCGGTTCCACGAGACGCGCCGGCGCCACCCGCTGGGCGCGGAGGGCAACGTGCTGGACGCCATCCACGCGGAACGGAAGATGCTGGCCGACATGCGCGAGGTCGCGGACCGGGTCATCGACACCTCGCCGCTGAGCGTCCACCAGTTCCGTGACCTCCTGACGGAGCTCTACGCCGCCTCCAAGGACCGGCCCGGCCTCGCGGTGTCGCTGGTGTCGTTCGGCTTCAAGCACGGCATCCCGTTCGACGCCGACCTGGTCTTCGACGTCCGCTTTCTGCCGAACCCGCACTTCGTCGACGAGCTGCGCGCGCGCGACGGGCGCGACGAGCGCGTGCGCGACTTCATCCTGCGTCATGAGGAGAGCCACGAGCTGCTCCGGCTTCTGGAGGACCTGCTGCGCTTCCTGCTCCCGTGCTACGCGCGGGAAGGCAAGGCGTACCTGACCGTCGCGATCGGCTGCACCGGCGGCCGTCACCGGTCGGTCACCCTGGTGGAGGAGCTGCGGCGCTTCCTCGAGGGGCTCGGCGTCGCGCCGACCGTGCTTCACCGGGACATGGACCGTGAGTGAAGCACGGCTGCCGCTGTGCTTCGGCGTTCACAACCACCAGCCGGTTGGGAATTTCGAGCACGTCCTCGCGGACGCGACCGAGCGCGCGTACCGGCCCTTCCTCGAGCGCGTCCACGCGCGTCCCGAGGTGCGCCTGACCGTCCATTCGAGCGGTGGACTGCTCGAGTGGTGGCGGGAGCACGCGCCCCGTGTCTTCGACCTCCTGGGCGCGGTCGTGGCGCGGGGCCAGGTGGAGCTGCTCACGGGCGGCTTCTACGAGCCGATCCTCCCGGTCCTCCCCGAGTGTGACGCGATCGGCCAGATCGAGCGTCTGAGCGACTTCCTGAAAACCCACTTCGGCGTCCGGCCGCGGGGCATGTGGCTCGCCGAGCGCGTGTGGGAGCCGCACTTGCCGCGCGTCCTGTGCCGCGCCGGCGTCGAGTACGTCCTGGTCGATGACAGCCACTTCGAGCTGGCCGGCGTGGACGCGGCGAGCGCCGGCGGCTACTACCTGACCGAGGAACAGGGCGTGGTGCTGGGCGTCTTCCCCATCAGCCAGCGGCTGCGCTACCTGATGCCCTGGGCGCCGGTCGAGGAGAGCCTCGCGTACCTGGCAGAGCGCCGCGGGCGCGTGCCCGCGCTCACGGCGGTGGACGACGGCGAGAAGTTCGGCGGGTGGCCGGGCACCTGGGAGCTCGTGTACGAGCGGGGTTGGCTCGACCGTTTCTTCGACGGGATCCTGGACGCCTCCTGGATCGAGATGGCGACGTTCGCCGACGTCGTCGACCGCGTGTCGGCCAGTGGACGGATCTACCTGCCGACGGCGTCGTACCGCGAGATGGGGGAGTGGGTCCTCTCGCCGGACGCCGCGGGGACGCTCCGCGAGGCGAAGCGCCACCTGAGCGCGCTCGAGGGCGGGACCCGGCTCGCGAGCTTCCTGCACGGCGGGTTCTGGCGGGGCTTTCTGCTCAAGTACCCCGAGGTCGCCGATACGTACTGGAAGATGCTGCGCCTGTCGCGGGCCATCGAGGGCCTACGGGAGCGGCGGCCGGACGACCCCAGGCTCGCCGCGGCGCGCGTCGCGCTCTGGCGCGGCCAGGCCAACGACGCCTACTGGCACGGAGTGTTCGGCGGTTGCTACCTGCCGCATCTCCGCCGCGCGGTGAAGCAGGCGCTGATCGAGGCCGAGCGGCTCGTCGCGGACGTGGCGGACGGGCCCGCGGTATCCTGGTTCCGTGGTGACGCGAACGGCGACGGGCGGGAGGAGGTGCTGGTCCGCACGCGCGAGCTGGCCGTCACGCTCAACCCCGACCTCGGGGGCGCGATCACGGAGCTCGCCTCTCTCCCGCGCGCGCTCGATCTCGCAGACGTCCTGGCGCGGCGTCCCGAAAGCTACCACGTCGAGATCGGGGCGCGCGAGGCTGTCGGTGCGCCGGCCGTGGGCGGCGCGCCCGGGGAGAAGCAGGCAGGGCTGGGCACGCTCCTCGCGTACGACCGCTTCCGACGCGCCTCGCTCCTCGACGCGCTCCTCGACTCCTCGACGCCGGTCGATCCGCGGGACCCCTGGGCCGGCGCGCGTCTCGCCCTGGGTGCGCGCCGATTCACCTCGGCCGTGGAGGAGCTGCCCGACGGCGTCGCCGTGCTGCTGACGCTCGACGGGAGGCCGGCCTCGCCCCTCCACGTCGAGAAGCGAGTGGTCGTCCGCGGGGCCACGGTCAGCGTGCGGTATCGCGTGGGGACGGCGGTGGGCGCCCCGATCTCGGGGCGCTGGCTCTGCCAGTGGAATCTGGCGCTGACGGCGGGTGACGCGCCGGGCCGGTACCTGGCGCTGCCCGACCGGCCCTCGCTGGGAAGCTCGGGACGGATGCAGGGCATGGACGGGGTGAGCCTCGTTGACGAGTGGGTCGGCGTCGAGGCCCGGCTCGCCTGGAGTCCGCGCGCGGAGGTCGCCTGGAGCCCGGTGGAGACCGTCTCGGTGTCCGAGGGCGGGTTCGAGAGGATCTATCAGGGGCTGGCGCTGTCACTCGTCTGGCCGCTCGAGCCGGAAGGGAGCGGGGAGTGGGAGATGCGTGCCGAGCTCACGGTGGTAGGCCGATGACGCTCGACGATGTGATGGCGTTCGAGCGCGTCGACCTCCATAACGCGCGCGACGTGCTGGCGGGGTTTCCGAAGCAGTGCCGGCAGGCGCTCGGGCTCGAGGCGGAGCCAGCGCTCTCGATCGCGCCACCCCGCCTCGTGATCGTCGCCGGGATGGGCGGCTCGGCCGCCAGCGGCGACCTCCTCGCGGCGTGCGCCGCGGACCGCCTAGAGGTGCCCATCCTCGTGCACCGGGGCTACGGCCTGCCGTCGGTCGCCGTCGGCGGGACGCTCGTGATCGCGTCCTCGTACTCCGGCGAGACGGCGGAGGTCCGCTCGGCGGCGGAGGCGGCCCTGGTCCGCGGTCTTCCGCTCGTGGCGGTCACCGCGGGCGGCGGGCTCGGCGCGCTGGCGAGGGCCCGCGGCTTGCCGCGCGTGACGCTTCCCGCGGGCCTCATGCCGCGGATGGCCCTCGGCTACCTCTTCTTCCCCGTGCTCGGGCTCCTGCGATCGGCCGGGCTCCGCGTGGCCGGCGACGCCGAGGTGGCCGAGGCCCTGGCCACGGTCGAAGCGCTGGCCGCGGAGCTCGCACCGGAGCGCCCCGCCGCGGCGAACGAGGCCAAGCGGCTGGCCCTCGGCATCGGCCGGCGGCTCCCCGTCGTGTACGGCGGCCCGGACACCGCCGCGATCGCCTATCGCTGGAAGACGGATTTCGAGGAGAACGCGAAAGCGTTCGCCCTGGCGGGGAGCGTGCCCGAGGTGTGCCACAACGAGATCGAGGCGTGGTTACCGCCGAGCGCCGGCGAGCTGCATCCGGTCCTGCTCCGCGACCGCGACGAGCCGCCCGAGGTCGCGCGTCAGTTCGCGCTGCTCCGCGAGCTGATCGGCTCCGCGGCAGGCGGGCTCACGGAGTCCTGGTCGCGCGGGTCGGGTCGCCTGGCGCGCCTGCTCTCGCTCGTCTACCTCGGCCAGTGGGCGAGCTACTACCTGGCGATCCTGCGCGGCATGGACCCCTGGTCGGTGCCGCTCCTCGACGAGCTGAAGCGCCGGATGGGGCGGGACGGCGCCGTGTCTTGAGGGCCGAGGACAAGCCGTGCTAGAGTTACGGGACTTTTCAGTGGGGAGGGTATTCGATGGCGCGTGAGGAATATCTGTTCACGTCGGAGTCGGTGACGGAAGGTCACCCCGACAAGATCGCGGACCAGATCTCGGACGCGGTGCTGGACGCGATCATTCGTCAGGATCCGACGGGACGGGTCGCGTGCGAGTCCCTCCTCACCACGGGCCTCGTGGTCGTCGCGGGGGAGATCACGACCTCCTGCTACGTCGACATCCCGCGCATCGCCCGCGAGACGATCCGCGACGTGGGTTACACCCGCGCGAAGTACGGGTTCGACTACGAGACGTGCGGCGTGATCACGGCCATCGACGAGCAGTCGAGCGACATCTCCGTGGGCGTCGACAAGCTCGGCGCCGGCGACCAGGGGCTGATGTTCGGCTACGCGTGCAAGGAGACCCCGGAGCTGATGCCGATGCCCATCATGCTCGCCCACCGGCTGGTCATGCGGCTCGCCGAGTGCCGGAAGACGGGCCTCGTCGAGTACCTCCGCCCGGACGGGAAGTCGCAGGTGACCGTCCGCTACGCCGGCCGGAAGCCGCGCGCGGTCGAGACCGTCGTGATCTCCACCCAGCACAGCGCCGACGTGGGCGCGGAGCGGATCCGCGAGGACGTCATCGAGAAGGTGATCATTCCGACGATCCCGCCCGAGATGCTGGACCAGGCGGCGTGCGTCTTCCACGTGAACCCAACGGGGCGCTTCGTCACCGGCGGGCCGATGGGAGACACGGGGCTGACGGGCCGCAAGATCATCGTGGACACCTACGGTGGCTCGTGCCCGCACGGCGGCGGCGCGTTCTCGGGCAAGGATCCGACGAAGGTCGACCGCTCGGCATGCTACATGGCGCGGCACGTGGCGAAGAACATCGTCGCCGCCGGCCTGGCCGAGCGCACGCAGGTGCAGGTCGCCTACGCGATCGGCGTCCCCGAACCCGTCTCCATCATGGTCGACACGTTCGGCACGGGCAAGGTGCCGGACGCCGTGCTGGAGGCCATGATCCGGCGGCACTTCGACCTCACGCCCGCCGGTATCATCAAGTACCTGAACTTGCGGCGGCCGATCTACAAGAAGACGGCGGCATACGGACACTTCGGGCGCTCGGAACCGGAGTTCACCTGGGAGCGGACCGATCGCGTCCGGGACCTCCGCGACGACGCGGGCGTCTAGCGCCGGGCGCTCGACCACCACTTCCGGGCCTTGAGGGCACTCGGCGGGACGCTCTGAGGGCCCGCGGTCTTCCGATCTTCGCGCAGATGGGAAAGGACGACACCGTCATGGTCGATCACGACGTGAAGAACCTCACCGACGCCTCGACCGGCCGGTTGCGCATCGAGTGGGCCGAGCAGTCGATGCCGGTGCTGCGCCAGGTCCGCGAACGCTTCGCCAAGGAGCAGCCGCTCAAGGGGATTCGTGTGGGGGCCTGCCTGCACGTGACGACGGAGACCGCGGTCCTCATGCTCACGCTCCGCGCGGGCGGCGCGCAAGTCGCCCTCTGCGCCTCGAACCCGCTCTCCACGCAGGACGACACCGCCGCGGCGCTCGTCAAGGACTACGATATCCCCGTGTACGCGCTGAAGGGCGAGGACCACGCGCGCTACTACCGTCACATCGAGGCCGTCCTCGCGACCCGGCCCCAACTGACGATGGACGACGGCGCCGACCTGATCTCGCAGCTGCACGGCGAGACGAACCTCGGCCGCGACCTCGTCAAGGAGGTGCTGGGCGGCACCGAAGAGACGACCACGGGCGTGATCCGCCTGCGCGCGATGCAGAAGGAGGGCGTGCTCGCCTTCCCGGTCATCGCGGTCAACGACGCGGACACCAAGCATCTCTTCGACAACCGGTACGGGACGGGCCAGTCGACGCTCGACGGCATCATC
>JACQWC010000173.1 GCA_016209635.1 Candidatus Rokuibacteriota bacterium
GACCTCCGCCTTAACCACTTGGCTACGCCGCCCCGAGGCGATCGACGATGTCAGGGCTGGAGCGGGAAACGGGATTCGAACCCGCGACCCCGACCTAGGCAAGGTCGTGCTCTACCACTGAGCTATTCCCGCTCGCCAGCGCCGATGATTCTACCACGCCCGTCAGCCCGCGTCGGGGACCCCCTCCCGGAGGGCCCCGGCGGCGTCCTCGGGCGGCACCGGGTTGATGAAGAAGCCGGACCCCCACTCGAAGCCGGCGACCTGCGTGACCTTCGGAATCACCTCGAGGTGCCAGTGGAAGGAGTCGAGCCGCGGCTCGCGTAGCGGCGCCGTGTGCAGCATGAAGTTGAAGGGCGGGTCGCGCAGGACGCTCCCCAGGCGGCGGAGGAAGTCGCCCAGCACCGCGGCGAGATCCCGCAGCTCGTCCACGCCGGACTCCTCGAAGGCCGACCGATGGCGCGCGGGGAGGATCCACGTCTCGAACGGGAAGCGCGGGGCGAACGGCGCCAGCACGACGAACCCGTGCGACTCGACGACGAGCCGCGCCCCGGCGCGACGCTCCTGCCGCACGATGTCGCACCACACGCACCGCTCCTTCATCTCCCAGTAGCGGGCGGATCCGTCCAGCTCCTCCCGCACCATGATCGGGATGATGGGCGTGGCGATGAGCTGCGAGTGCGGATGCTCGAGCGAGGCGCCCGCCGCCTCGCCGTGGTTCTTGAACACGAGGATGTACTGGAACCGCGGGTCCTTCCGGAGATCGAGGACGCGCTCGCGGAACGCGAGCAACACGTCGCCCACCACGTCCGCGGAGAGCGTGGCGAGCGAGGCGTCGTGGCGGGGCGTCTCGATCACGACCTCGTGGGCGCCCACCCCGTTCATCCGGTCGAACAGCCCCTCCCCCGCGGGATCGAGGTCTCCCTCGATGCGGAGCGCCGGGAACTTGTTGGCGACCACGCGGAACGACCAGCCCGGACCGTTCGCCGCACCCCCGCGCCCCCGGCCGGCGAGGATCTCCGGCGGGGTCATCGCCTCGTTCCCCTCGCAGAAGACGCAGGGGCCTCCGGACGGGTCCCTCGGCTCCACCGCGAAGTCCGACGGCCGCCGGGCCCGGTCGGTCGAGATGATCACCCACCGACCGACCACGGGGTCCTTCCGCAGCTCGGGCACCCTACGCGTCCTCGCGCGTCGCGGTCCGGGCGAGGAGCGCGGCCAGCGCCTCGCGCGGCGGCTTCCCCTCGAACAGCACCGCGCCGACCTCCGCGCAGATCGGCATGCTCACGCCGTGGCGCTCGGCGAGCGCTAGCGCCGACCGCACCGTCCGCACGCCCTCGGCGATCATCCGCGTCTCGCGCTCGATCGTTTCGGCGGTCTGGCCCCGCGCCAGCGCGATCCCGAGCGCCCGGTTCCGCGAGAGCCCTCCGGTGCACGTCAGCACGAGGTCACCGAGTCCCGCCAGGCCCGCGAGCGTCGCGGGCGCGCCTCCGAGCACCACCGCCAGGCGCGTCATCTCCGCGAGACCCCGCGTGATGAGGGCCGCGCGCGCGTTCTCGCCGAGGCCCAGGCCGTCGGCCAGGCCCGTGGCCAGCGCGATCACGTTCTTGAGCGCCCCGCCCGCCTCGACCCCGACGATGTCGCGGTTCGTGTAGAGACGCAGCTCGCGGGAGCCGAGCCGGCGCTGGAGCCCGAGCGCCAGGTCCTCGTCCCGAGACGCGATCACCGCCGCCGTCGGGAGGCCGAGCGCGACCTCGCGCGCGAAGGTCGGGCCCGACAGCGCGGCGACGCGCCCCAGCCCCACGCGCTCGGCGACGACCTCGCTCATCCGGAGATGGCGCTCAGGGTCGAAGCCCTTCGTCGCCGAGACGATCGGCAGCTCGGCTCGGAGCGGCCCCACATTCTTCAGCGTCGCCGCGAAGAACTCCGACGGCACGGCCACGACCAGGACGTCCACCCCGTCCGCGGCCGCGCGCAGCTCCCCCGTCGGCTCCACGGCCGCAGGCACGTCGATGTCGGCCAGGTACCACGGGTTCCGGCGGCTGGTACGGATCCCGTCCACCACCTCGGGCTCGCGCGCCCAGAGGCGCACGCGGAGGCCGGCGCGGGCCAGGTGGATCGCGAGCGCCGTCCCCCAGCTCCCGGCGCCGATGATCCCGACGGTCATCGCCGGCCGCGACTCACGCCGACTTCGTCCGCTCGCCGAGGCGACGCTCGGTCCCGGAGAAGAGCCGCGCGATGTTGTCGCGATGCCTCACGACGATCACGACCGCGACGGCCAGGGAGGCGACGACGAACGCCGGCGGATAGCCGAGCATCAGCCCGCCGAGCGGCACGCAGAGCGCGGCCATCACCGAACCGAGGGAGACGTAGCGGAGGGTCGCCGCGATCGCGAGCCAGACGAGCGCCGCAGGCCCGACCGCCCACGGCACCAGGCGCAGCATCGCGCCGAGCCCGGTCGCCACCCCCTTGCCGCCGCGGAAGCCGAGGAAGACCGACCAGCAGTTGCCGACGACCGCGGCGACCGCGCAGGCACCGATCGCCGCCGGGCTCCCGCCCGCGACGAGCGCGCCCAGCCCGACGGCGGCGTACCCCTTCGCGACGTCGCCGCCGAGCGTCAGGGCGGCCGGGAGCCGCCCGAGCGTCCGGAGCACGTTCGCCGCCCCGATGTTGCCGCTCCCGTGGCGGCGGATGTCCTGGAGGCCGAAGGCTCGGGCGACGAGGTAGCCGACGGGAATGCCGCCGATCAGGTACGCGGCGAGGATCGCGAGCGCCGCGCTCACGACCAGCGTTCTTCGCCCGGGACGATCGCGCGGTAGTCGGCCTTCCGGAAGAACCGGTAGAAGTAGTCGACGGCGGACGCCACGGTCAGGCACAGCGCGACCCACAGCACCCCCGTCGCGGCCAGGTGGAACGAGGGCGAGCCGAAGCCCTTCTCGATGATCAGCATCGTGACCGCGACGTACTGGCTCACGGTCTTCCACTTCGCCAGGCGCGAGGCCGGCACGATCACGCCCACCCCGGCGGCGACCGCGCGGAGACCCGTCACGGCCAGCTCGCGCCCGATGATCACGAGCACCATCCACGCGGCAACCTTGTCGATCTGGAGGAGCGAGACGAGGGCCGCAGCCACCAGGAGCTTGTCGGCGATCGGATCCAGCAGCGTGCCCAGCGTCGTCACCTGGTTGCGGCTCCGGGCGATCACGCCGTCGAGCCAGTCGGTGAGGGACGCCAGGATGAAGATCGCGGCCGCGATCAGCGCGTGGACGCGGGAGGAGGAGATCAGAAAGACGATCAGCAGGGGGACCGCGACGATCCGCGTGATCGTGAGGCCGATGGGTAGGTTCACGCCGGGACTCCGCCGTCGCGCCGTGCGCGCTCCGCCATCATCGGAGGGACCCCACCACCTTGTCAAGGCCCGGGAGGAGGGTCGGCACGAGCGCGGTCGTGTCCAGCGCGAGGCAGGCGGCGACATCCGCCCGGTACCCCGCGGCGGCAAGCCGGCGCGCCCACGGCGAGTCGTCGGCGAGCCGCGCCACGTCCGTCCCGTAGCGGCGACCGTCGTGGAGCGCCTCCTCGGCGCGGCCCGTCAGGGTCGCGCCGGACAGGCCGACGAGGAGTCGGTCGACGAGCAGCCCCGCGCACACGTGGTCCTCCAGCGAGTGACGGCCCTCCTGCCCCGCGCAGAGCACGGTGATGTCCGTTCCCCTGGCCGCCGCCCAGCGCGCGGCCGCGGTCAGGTTCACGAACGCGGCGATTCCGACGGCCGCCGCCGGCGCGGCCGCCAGCAGCGCCCGGGTGCCGTTGGTCGTCGTGAGGATCACGGTCCTGCCCGAGACGCGCGCGGCCACGAACTCGAGCGGCGAGTTC
Source organism: Candidatus Rokuibacteriota bacterium (assembly GCA_016209635.1). Taxonomy (GTDB): domain Bacteria; phylum Methylomirabilota; class Methylomirabilia; order Rokubacteriales; family CSP1-6; genus JACQWC01. The sequence continues at coordinate 3,865 of JACQWC010000173.1, forward strand.
CCCAGGTCGAACCCCGGGATCCGCTCGCCGCCCCGCTCGCCGGCCAGCAGCGCGCCGTCGCCCGCCCCCGCCCGCCGCGCCCGAGCCGCCTCCGCGTCGGCGACCGGGATCACCGCCGCGCAGCCGTTCGCCAGCGCCGCGACGATGGTGGTGCTGGCCCGGAGCACGTCGACCACGAGCACGGTGGACGCGACTAGCGCGTCCGCCGCCGTCGCGCCAGATGCCGGGACCACGTCGATCCGCGCCGTGCGGCGGGGCGGGGCCACGCGGGGATCCGTCACCGGGCCGGGACGGAGGCGGTCAGGCCGCGCCGCCCCGGTCGCGCAGGGCGCGGATCCTGAGGCGCAGCGAGTTCAGGTTGATGAAGCCCTCGGCGTCCCGCTGGCGGTAGACCGTGTCCGCCTCGAAGGTCGCGAAGTCCGTCCGGTAGAGCGATCGCGGCGAGCGCCGGCCGACGAGCGTGACGTTGCCCTTGTAGAGCCGGAGCCGGACCGTGCCGGTGACGTCCTTCTGGCACTCATCCATGAACCGCTGGAGCGCCTGCCGCTCGGGCGCGAACCAGAAGCCGTAGTAGATCATCTCGGCGTAGCGCGGCACGAGCGAGTCGCGCAGATGGAGCACCTCGCGATCCAGGGTGAGCGACTCGAGCGCCCGGCGCCCGACGTGGAGGATCGTCCCGCCCGGCGTCTCGTAGACGCCACGCGACTTCATCCCGACGAAGCGGTTCTCGACCAGGTCGACGCGGCCGACGCCGTGCTCGCCGCCGAGCCGGTTCAGGTGGGCCAGGAGCTCGACCGCCGGGAGGCGCCGGCCGTCCACGGCCACGGGATCGCCCGCCTCGAACTCGAGGGTGACGTCCACCGGGACGTCGGGCGCGGCCTCGGGCGAGCTGGTGAGGAGGAACATCTTCTCCGGGGGCTCGGACCACGGGTCCTCCAGGATGCCGCCCTCGTAGGAGATGTGGAACAGGTTGCGGTCCGTGGAGTACGGCCGCTCCGCCGTGACCGGCACCGGGATGTCGTGGCGCCGGGCGAACTCGAGGAGCGCCGAGCGAGAGGTGAGGTCCCACTCGCGCCACGGCGCGATCACGCGGAGGTGCGGGGCCAGGGCCGCGTAGCTGAGCTCGAAGCGGACCTGGTCGTTGCCCTTCCCCGTGGCGCCGTGGGCCACCGCGTCCGCGCCCTCCTTCGCGGCCACCTCCACCTGGGCCCGGGCGATCAGCGGGCGCGCGATCGAGGTGCCGAGGAGATAGCTGCCCTCGTAGACGGCGTTGGCGCGGAGCATCGGGAAGATGAAGTCACGGACGAACGCCTCGCGGAGGTCCACGACGTGGACGGCGCAGGCGCCGGTCCGGAGCGCTTTGTCGCGCACCGTGATCAGCTCCTCGCCCTGCCCGAGGTCGGCGCAGAAGGCGACGACGTCGCAGCCGTAGCGCTCGATCAGCCACCGGAGGATGACGGAGGTGTCGAGGCCCCCCGAGTAGGCGAGCACGACCCGCTTCGGGCTAGACATCGTCCAGGCTTCCGCCGAGCAGGTCGAGGATCACGGCCTTCTGCGCGTGCAGCCGGTTCTCGGCCTGGTCGAGCACGACGCTCTGCTGGCCGTCGAGGACCGCGTCGGTGATCTCCTCCCCGCGGTGCGCCGGCAGGCAGTGCATGAC
>JACQWC010000176.1 GCA_016209635.1 Candidatus Rokuibacteriota bacterium
CGCGTAGCCCATGTCGAAGCAGAAGTCGCTGCCGAGCATGACGCGATCGGCCCCGACGGTCGCGATCAGGTATTGGAGGGCCTCGGCCGAGTGGCTGATCGTGTCGTAGGTGAAGCGGCGGAGGTAGGCCGTGAAGGGCTTCCGCGCCCCGTCGCGGGCCTCCGGGCGGACGCGCTGGCCGTGCCGCAGGCGCCCGTAGAGGTAGGGCAGCGCGCCGCCCGCGTGGGGCAGACAGACCTGGAGCTTCGGGAACCGGTCGAGCACGCCGCCGAACACGAGGTGCGCAGCGGCGACCGCCGTGTCGAACGGGTTGCCGAGGAGGTTGTTGAGATAGAAGGGGACCAGGCGCGCGTGACCGATCACCGAGATCGGGTGGAGCAGGACCGGCAGCCCGAGCGCCTGGCAGCGCTCGAAGAGCGGCTGGAACTCGGGATCGGACAGTTCGCGGCCGTTGACGTTCGTGCCCATGTAGACGGCGCTGATGCCCGGGAGCTTCGCCACGCGCTCGAGCTCGGTCCGCGCGAGCGCCGGCTCCTGCATCGGCAGCGTCGCGCAGCCGACGAAGCGCTCCGGATGGGCGCGGTGCGCCTCGGCCATCGCGTCGTTCACCGCGCGCGCGGCGCGACGGGCCGCCTCACCCCGCGCCCAGTGGGTCATCGGCACCGTCAGCGAGAGCGCGTGGACGGCCACGCCCGCGCGGTCCATCGCGCGCGCGCGACGGTCGAGATCCCAGTACGTCGGGTCGAGCGGCGGTCCGGCCGCGCCCCCGGCGACGATCGCGGGACCCTTCGGGCTCGACCGATCGACGCGCACGCCGAACGCGTCGCCGTCCTCCTCGACGACCTTGAGAAAGCTCTCCGGGAAGAAGTGCGCGTGGATGTCGACCGCCAGGGGCAGCGCTGCCACGGCTCGTGATTGTACTATAGCCTCACCGCCGGCCCCGCCATGTCGAGGGGTGCCGCGCGAGACCCCCGAGGAGGTGCCTGTGCGACTGCCACCAGAGCGCTTCGACTACTCGCCGATCACCGCCCGCCCCCCGTGGAAGCTCCCGAAGGGGGCTCGCATCGCCGTCTGGACGATCGTGAACATCGAGGAGTGGGACATCGAGAAGCCGATGCCGCGGGGCGTGCTCTCGCCGCCGCAGGGCGCCACCGTGATCCCGGACGTCCCGAACTGGGCCTGGCACGAGTACGGGATGCGCGTGGGCTTCTGGCGCATGCTCGAGGCGCTCGCGCGGCGCCGGATCCGCGCCACCACCGCGATCAACGCCCACGTCTGCGAGGCGTACGCGCCGCTGGCCCGCGCGATGCTCGACGCGGGCTGGGAGTTCATGGGGCACGGGTTCGTCCAGGGGGCACTGCACCTCCTCCCCGACCAGCGCGCCGCCATCCGCGCCTCGATCGAGACGCTCCGCAAGTTCACCGGCAAGAAGCCGAGGGGCTGGCTCGGCCCGGGCCTCACGGAGACGTGGGAGACGCTCGATCTCCTCGCCGAGGAGGGCATCGAGTACGTGTCGGACTGGGTGAACGACGACCAGCCCTACGAGATCCGCACGCGCAAGGGGTCGCTCGTGTCGGTGCCGTACACGCTCGAGCTGAACGACATCCCGATGATGGTGATCCAGCACCACACCTCGGGTGAGTGGCTCCAGCGGGCGAAGGACCAGTTCGATCGCCTCTACGCCGAGGGGGCCAGGAGCCCGCGCGTGATGGCACTCGCCGTGCACCCGTACATCTCGGGCGTGCCCCACCGGATCAAGTACTTCGAGGCGGTCTACGACTACATCCGGAAGCACAAGGGGGTCTGGCTCACGACGGGCGAGGAGATCTACGAGTGGTACCGGTCGCGGCGCTGACCCGCCGGGTCTGAGCCGGGCGGCTACCTGAGCGGGGCGACGACGACGTCGGTGGGTCGTCCCGCGAGGAAGTTCTCGACGTTCTCCACCGCCCGCAGGAGCCCGTCGCGGATCACCTCCGGCGTCTGGCCGGCGTTGTGGGGCGAGAGGACGACGTTCGGGAGGCTCAGGATCGGGTCGTCGGGCCTGAGGGGCTCGTCGTGGAAGACGTCGAGGCCGGCGCCGGCGATCCGTCCCTCCCGCAGCGCCTCGAGGAGCGCGTCGCGCTCCACCAGGGCCCCGCGGCCGGTGTTGACGAGGATCGCCGTGCGCTTCATCATCGCCAGGTCCTTTCGCGCCAGGAACCCGCGCGTCGCGGGCTCCAGGCGGAGGTGGAGCGTCACCACGTCCGCCTGGCCGAGGATCGCGTCTTTCGCCGCCGCCCGCGCCCCGAGCGCCGGGATGCGGGTCGTGTCGCCGCGGCCGCTCCACGCGAGGGGCTCCATGCCGAGCGCCTTGCCGAGCGCGATCACCCGGGCGCCGATCCTGCCGATCCCGAACACGCCGAGCGTCTTGCCGAGGAGCTGGGTGAGCAGCTCCCGCGGCCACTTCCCCTCGCGCATCTCCCGGTCGAGCCGGGGGATCCGGCGCGCGACCGCGAGCATGAGCGCCACGGTGTGCTCTGCCACGGCGAACGCGTTCACGCCGGGCGTGTTGGAGACCGTGACGCCGCGGCGCCCCGCGGCCTCGAGGTCGATGTTGTCAACGCCCGTGCCCCAGACCGAGACCATCTGGAGGTTGCGGCAGGCGGCGAAGACGGGCTCCGTGAAGCGGGCGTGCGCGCGAATGTTGATCGCGATGCGCGCGCGGTCGATGCGGCGGATCAGCTCCTGCTCGTCGTCCGCCCCGCGCGCCGTGTGGACGGCGGTCTCGCCGAGCGCCCGGCACCGGTCGTGGGCGGGCGTGCCGGCGAAGACGGACGGGAAGTCGTCCGGGACGACGATGAGCGGGAGCGCCACGGACGGTTACTGTCGCGCGCGGCTCAGTCGGGTCACGACGCGTCGGCGACGGTGGCCTGGGCGGCCGCGACGGCGGCGCCCGACTCGCTCTTGTAGCCGAGGTCGCGGAGCGCCAGCTCGAGCGCCGAGAGGGTCGGCAGCACGTATAGGGGGCTCGCCGTCAACCCCATCGTGCCGATGCGCAGCGTGGTGGTGCGCATCGTGTCGAGGCCCGTGCCGATGAGGATGCCGTACTGGTCGCGCATGCGCACGACGACGGCGGCGGGCGCGACGCCGTTCGGCGTCTTGACGCACGAGACGGTGTTCGAGAGGACCGAGGGGTCGGGGAACATCTCGAGCTGCAGGGCCTGGAGCCCGCTCCGGAGCGCCGCCGCCGCCACCTCGTGGCGCCGGAAGCGGTGGGGGAGACCCTCCTCCAGGATCAGCCGCACGGCCACGCTCATCGCGCTCGTGAGGTGGGTCGGGATGGAGACCGGCTGGCGGCGCGGCGAGCCGTCGGGGACCTTGCCGCCGCGCGAGACCGGCACCCACTGCTCCTTCCAGCGCAGGAGGTCGTACACGAAGCTCGACGCCTTCTGCCGGCGGCGCTCCATCGCCTCGAAGGCGCGCTGGCTCACGCCGACGAGCGCCATGCCGAGCGGCGCCGCGAGGCACTTCTGGGAGCCCGTCATGTTCAGGTCGACTCCCCACTCGTCGGTCCGGACGTCGATCCCCGCGACCGAGGACACCGTGTCGAGGAGGAAGAGCGCGCCGACCGACCGCGCGATCCTGCCGACCTCCGCGGCGGGGTAGGTCGTGCCCGTCGAGGTCTCGTTGTGGACGAGCGTGATCGCCTTCGGGCGGACGCGCTCCGCCTCGTGCGCCAGGCGCTCCAGGTCGAGCCGGCTGCCCAGCTCGACGGTGAACTCGGCCACCTCCGCCCCGACGCGGAGCAGGATCTCGCGCATGAGCATGCCGAACTGGCCGGCCACGACGACGAGCACGCGGTCTCCCGGCTCGACGACCGAGACCACGCCCGCCTCGAGCGCGGTCCGGCCCGAGCCGGGGAGCAGGACGACCTCGCCCGTCCGCGTCTGGAAGACCTCGCGCAGCGCCAGCGTGGTCGGCTCGAGGACCTTCTCGTCGAAGCCGCGATCGTACTGGATCGTGGGCGGCTGGTTCAGCGCCTGGATGACGGGGTAGGGGAGCTCCGTCGGACCGGGGATCATGAGCACGGGACGGGTGTGGCACTGGGCCCAGTTGATCGCTAGCACGTTCCTCTCCTCGGGTAGGGTGCGCCCATTGTACCTCAGCCCCCGGCGACGCCCGTGGGGGACCGCGAGATGAAGTAGAGGTTCCGCGCGTACACCAGGAGGCCGGCGGCCTGGCCGATGATGAACACGGGGTCGAGGCGGTGGATCGCGTACGCGAGGAGCGTCAGGCCGCCGCCAACCGAGAAGTACCAGAACGTGCGCGGCACGACGCTGCTCCGCTGGCGCTCCGACGCGATCCACTGGACGAGGAAGCGGGCGGAGAAGAGCGCCTGCCCGAGCAGGCCGATACCGAGCCACAGCGAGTCCGTCATCATCGTCCACTCACCTCACGAGGTCGGCCGGGGACGGGTGGGACGACCGCGCCGGCGTCCCGCCTCGGGCGGCGGCTCATCCCGTGGTCACGGGTTCCGTGGGGCCCGACATCACGGCGAGCACGAGGGCGCCCGTCCTGCTCGTCACCGTGTGAACACAGCCGGCTGGCCGCCGCGCGTAGTTCCCGGCGCTGCACGTGCCCGTGTCGTCCGAGACGGTACCCTCGAGGACGAAGATCTGCTCGTCGCCGAGGTGGCGGTGCCGGGGGATCGTGGCGCCGGGCGCGTAGCGCACGAGCACGGCCTTGCGGTCGCCCTCCTCCCACAGCACCTTCCAGTGCACCCCGGGGCGCCGCTCCTGCCAGGGGCGGTCGGCCGCGTCCACGTAGAGGCTCGCAGGCGGGGTCGTCACGGGACGTCGACCTCGACCGCGTCGCCGCTCACGCGGACCGCGTACACCGGGATGCCGAGGGCCGGATCGACGAGACACCGTCCGGTCCTGAGATCGTAGCTGAACCCGTGCCAGGGGCAGATCACCGCGTCGCTCTCCAGCCAGCCCTCGGCGAGCGGGCCATCCTCGTGCGGGCAGAGGGCGCCGCACGCGTAGAACCGGCCGCCGCCGGCGTTGAACAGGGCGAGCTGGCGCCCGTCGCGCTCGATGCGCATCCCGCGGCCCGCGGGGATGTCTCCCGTTCCGGCGACCCTGAGGTACGCCATCAGCGGCGCCCCTTCCCGAGGGCGTCGTCGATCAGGAGGCGGAACGTCTCGAGGGGGTGCGCGCCCACCAGCGCCTGGCCGTTGACGAGGAAGGTCGGCGTGCTCTTGATGCCCAGCGCGCGCGCGTCCGCCAGGTCCCGGTCCACCGCCGCCGCGTGAGTCCGCTCGTCCATGCAGCGGGTGAACTCGGCGCGGTCGAGCCCGAGGTCGACCGCGTACGCGATCAGCCGCTCGCGCTCGAAGCGCGGCTGCTCCTCGAACAAGCGGTCGTGGTACGGCCAGTACTTCCCCCGGGCCCCGGCGCAGCGCGCCGCCTCGTGCGCGGCGCGGGCGAAGTTGTGGATGGGGAGCGGGAGGTCCTTGAAGACGAGCCGGACCTTTCCGTCGTACTCCTTGAGGATCTGCTCCAGCGACCGCTGGACGCGACGGCAGTACGGTCACTGGTAGTCCGAGAACTCCACGATCGTCACAGGCGCGCCGGGGGCGCCCTTCGTCATCGCGGCATCGACCGCCAGCGTCACCTGGGCGCGGGCGGGGACGGCGGCGAGCGCGAACAAGAGAATCGCGAGGAGGCAGGCCCTCGACGTGCTCAGGCGGCGCGGCCTCCCTCCTCGGTGAGGGCCGTGATGATGTAGGTGCCGCTCTTCTCGTCGCGCTCGAGCGTGACGATCTTCTGCTTGGCCGCCTCCTCCAGGAGCTTCGAGACGAGGGGCGAGAAGTCGGAGTCGCCGGAGACGAGGGCGAAGCTGTCGATGTGGGTCTTGCCGTAGGCCAGGTCGAGGGCGTCGACCACCATCCGGATGTCCGCGGAGTTCTTCCCGCTGTACCGGCTCTGCGGGACGTCGATCAGCTCGATCGCCCACTCGTGGAAGGGGCGCTTGTACTCGGTGAACCGGTTCCAGTCGGCGTAGGCGCGCCGGACGATGATCTTGCCCTTCTCGAGCAGCCGCTCGAGCACCAGCTTGATCTCGAACTGCTTGTACTGGGCCTCTTTGACGCCGCGGGCGATGTTCTCGAAGTCGATGAACAGCGCCAGCTTGCGTTCCCCGTTCATCCGCGCGGTCCTTTCTTCGGCGGCGATCCGTTCGGCCCCGGCAGGTGTCTATTATATATGTCGGGTGCGCCCGGGCCCGCCGAACCTTTGCCCTTCGGCCGAGGGAAGGGGACCGCGGGCGATCGGTGTATAGTCGAAGGCGCATGGCCAAGCTCCTCTACGAGCTCTGGAGGTCACGGATGAAGCAGAGCGATCCCGCGCTCGCCGCGCGCGTCCCGCCCGGCCAGACCCTCACCGCCAAGTGGCCGGTCCTCACGTACGGCCAGACGCCGTCCTTCGACCCGAGGCGCTGGACCTTCCGGTGCTTCGGCGCCGTGGAGCGCGAGGTCACCTGGACGTGGGACGAGTTCCTCGCCCTCCCGCGCGTGCGGATCCGGTCGGACGTCCACTGCGTCACCCGCTGGTCGAGGCTCGACAACGAGTGGGAGGGCGTGCACATCCGCGAGATCGTGGGCCGTGTCACGCCGCGCCCGGAGGCCCGGTTCGTGATGATCCGCGCCGATCCGGACTACACGACGAACCTGCCCCTGGCGGATCTGGTCGACGACGACGTCCTCCTCGCCCTCAAGCACGACGGGAGAGACCTCGAGCCCGAGCACGGCGGCCCCTGCCGGCTGGTCGTGCCCAAGCTCTACTTCTGGAAGAGCGCCAAGTGGGTGCGCGGCTTCGAGTTCCTCGAGGTCAACCCGCCGGGCTTCTGGGAGCAGAACGGCTACCACATGCACGCCGACCCCTGGAAGGAAGAGCGCTACTCCGACCAGGAGACGCGGGCGATGCAGCAGATGCGCGCCGAAGCGGCGCGCAAGCTCCGCGAGCGATAGCCAGCGCTCTCGTCGATCACGCTCGCCGCCTTCCGTGGCGCAGCGTTCCGCCGAGAGCCAGCCCGGCGCCGACGGCGGCCATCAGCGCGGCCGTCGCGAACGTCCCCGCGAAGCCCACGACGCCGACCGCGAGTCCCGATCCCACGGCGCCGATCGCGATGCCCAGCTCGAGCGCCGTGTAATACGTTCCCATCGCCCGGCCCCGGTCGTGGCGCTCGACCGAGTCGACGGCCCAGGCCATCAACGCCGGCTGCGCCGACCCGAACCCGACGCCGTAGAGGGCGCCGGCCGCGGCGAGACCCACGAGGTCCTGGCGGACGGCGAGCGTGAGGAGCGCCAGCGCCGCCAGGGAGAGGCCGCCGACGGTCACCGGCACCCGCCCGAGCCGGTCGGAGAGCCGGCCGGCCCGGCCGCGCACCACGGCGACGACCAGCGCGAAGACCAGAAAGAAGAGGCCGGGGTTCACGCCGTGCGCGTGGGCGTAGAGCGGGAGGAAGGAGACCTGGGCGCCGTAGGTCAGCATCAGGAAGAGGACGATCAGGGAGGGGAACATCGCGCTTCGGCTCAGCGTGGCGGACACGCCGAAGGGAATGTGCCGGCGGTCCTGCAGCGTCTCGCCGACCGCGGCGCTCAGGAGGACGGCGACCAGCGCCACGCCCGCGGCGACGCCGAAGAGGGTGGCGAATCCCAGACGCTCGGCGATCGCGAGGCCCGCCAGCGGTCCGATCGCCATCGCGACGTTCGCCGCGGCGCCGAAGAAGCCGAGCAGCTCGCCGCGGCGCTCGGGCGGCGCCAGGTCGGTGACCACCGCGCTCGCGGCAGTCGGGTAGAGCCCCATTCCCGAGCCGTGGAGGAGGCGCGTGAGAAGGAGCGCCACTGCGGTGCCGCTGAGCGAGTAGGCGAGCGAGGCGGCGAGGAAGATCGACGCGCCCGCCAGCATGAGCGGGCGCCGGCCGAAGCGGTCGGCCGCCCAGCCCGCCCACGGCTTGACGAGCATGGAAGCCAGCGCGAAGGCGCCGATGATGAAGCCGAGCGCGCGGTCCGACACGCCGGCCGCGCGGGCGTAGAGCGGCAGGGCCGACAGGAGCAGATAGAAGGAGAGGAAGAAGGCGAAGGCCCCGGGCCAGAGGAGCCGCAACGGCGCCTCACCGCGGCGAGCGAGCGGCGATCACCCGTCGAGGAAGTTCTGGACCAGGGCGAGAAACGCCGCCGGCTGGTCGCCGGGGACCGTGTGGCCGGCGTCGGGGACCTCGACGAGTCGCGCGTGCGGGAGCGTCGCGAGCATTCGCTTCGCCGTCTCCGGCGCCAGCACGTCCGAGTCCGCGCCCCGGATGATCAGGGTCGGGCACCGGATCGACGCCCAGGCAGGCCAGAGATCGATCCCGTCGCGCCAGCGGCCGGAACGGACGGCGTCCCGGAGGGCGCGGTCGTACTTCCAGGCGAAGCCGCCGCCGTCGAGCGGGCGGACGCCGTGCTCGACGCGGTGGCGGAGGAGGGGCTCCGCGTACCGGGGGTTGGCGGCGCGCGCGTACGCGAGCGCGTCCTCGAGCGTCGCGAACCGCTCCGCAGCCCCCGCCATCATCGCGCCCACGCGCTGCCGCCCGGCCGGGGCGATGTCGGGGCCGATGTCGACGACGACCAGGCGCTCGACGCGGTCGGGGTGGCTCCCGGCGTAGGCGATGGCGACGCGCCCGCCCATCGAGAGCGCGACGATGCGCATCCGGGCGAGCGCGAGTCCCTCGGCGAAGCCGGCGAGGTCGGTCGCCATCGACGCGATCGAGTAGTCGCCGTCGGGGGCGGGGTCCGAGTCGCCGTGGCCGCGCGCGTCGAGCGCGAGCACGCGGTATCGGTCGGACAGCGCCCCCGCCTCCTCGTCCCACGTCCGCGCGTGGCCGGTGATCCCGTGGAGCATGAGGACGACGGGCGCCGTCCCGTCGCCCCACTCGGTGTAGTGGAAGCGCTGTCCCCCGACGACGACGACGCGATCCTTCGGCATGCGGTCTCCTCCGACTCGGGGGCATTCTACCAGACCCGTTGCCGGGCCTCTCGCGGCGAGGCGCGAACCTGCTACGATCCGCGTGATGGGCCACGGGCACCGGAAGACCGCGGCGTGGCGCTCGCGCGGCGCGCTGGTCGTGACGCTCGTCCTCACGGGTGGCTTCCTCGTCGTCGAGGTGCTGGGCGCGCTCTGGACGGGGAGCCTCGCCCTCTTCGCCGACGCGGCGCACATGCTGGCGGACGTCGGCGGGCTCGGGCTCGCGCTGTTCGCGATCTGGATCGGCGCGCGCCCGCCGACCCCGGCGAAGACGTACGGCTACTACCGGGCCGAGATCCTCGCGGCCCTGGTGAACGCGCTCGTCCTGCTCGTCGTGGCGGGCGGGATTCTCGTGGAGGCGTACGACCGAATCCTGACTCCGCGCGCGCTCGCGAGCGGTCCGATGCTCGGCGTGGGGCTCGTCGGGCTCGGCGTGAACGCGGCCAGCGCGTGGCTGCTCCACCGTGAGGCGGGCGCGAGCCTGAACCTCCGCGCCGCGTACCTCGAGGTGCTGGCCGACGCGCTCTCCTCGCTCGGTGTGGTGGCGGCCGCCGTCGTCGTCATGGCGAGCGGCCTCACCGTCGCGGACCCGCTCGCCAGCGCCGGGATCGCGCTCCTCATCGTCCCGCGGACGTGGGCGCTCCTCCGGCAGGCGGTGAACGTGCTTCTCGAAGGGACGCCGCCGCATCTGGCGCTCGGCGAGATCGCTGGGGCCATGCTCCACATCGCCGGGGTGCGCCGGGTCCACGACCTCCACGTCTGGACCCTCACGTCGGGGCGGGAGGCGATGAGCGCCCACGTCGTGGTGGACGACGTGCGGGAAACCGAGCGGCTCCTCGAGGCGCTGCACGGGGTCCTGCACGCGCGCTTCGGCATCGACCACACGACCATCCAGCTCGAGACGGAGCCCCCCGCCGTGCTCCAGATCAAGGGGCCGCCCGCGTGAGGGTCGCGGTATAGTGGTGGCCGCGCCGCCCGGGGGCGGCGACGGGAGGGCAAAGGGCCATGGCCACATACGCGCTCACGGAGAAAGCGATCGTGCTCCGGCCCGAGGACGACGTCGCGATCGCCAAGGCGGAGCTTGGCGCCGGCACGATCCTCGAGGACGGCGGGAGTCGCGTCGAGGTCCGCCAGGACATCAGGCCCGGCCACAAGATCGCGCGCTGGCGCGTGGCGAGCGGCGACGCGGTACGCCGCTACGGCCAGATCATCGGCTTCGCGACGCAGGAGATCGCCCCGGGCGACCACGTGCACACGCACAACCTCGGGATCGGCGAGCTCCAGCGCGAGTACGAGTACTGCACGGACGTGCGGCCGGTCGACCTCTACCCGCCGGGCGAGATGCGCCACTTCGAGGGCTACCGGCGTGAGGACGGCCGCGTCGGCACGCGCAACTACGTCGCGGTCATCTCGGGGGTCAACTGCTCGGCGAGCGTGAGCCAGTTCGTGAAGGAGCGCTTCCGCGACGTCCAGAAGGACCACGCGAACATCGACGGCGTCCTCGCGATCACCCACAAGTCCGGCTGCGGCACGAAGCTCTTCGGCGAGGACCACCTGGCCCTCCAGCGGGTCCTCGCAGGCTACGCGAAGCACCCGAACGTCGCCGCCTACATCCTCGTCGGGCTCGGCTGCGAGGTGAACCAGGCGGCCGTGATGGTCGAGCGCCAGCGGATGGCCGTGCCGGGCCATCCGGAGCGGAAGCCGACGCTCATCAATATCCAGGAGGCGGGCGGCATCCGGAAGACCGTGGAGCGCGCCGCGCGGGAGGTGGCGAAGCTCCTGCCCGTCGCCAACGAAGCCGGGCGGACGAAGCAGCCGTTCTCAGAGCTCGTCCTCGCGACGAATTGCGGCGGCTCGGACGGGAACTCCGGCATCACGGCGAACCCGGCGCTCGGCTGGGCGGTTGACGAGCTGGTCCGTTACGGGGGAACGGGGGTGCTGGCGGAGACCCCCGAGATCTACGGCGCCGAGCACCTCTTGATCCGCCGCGCGATCAACGAGGGCGTCGCCAAGAAGCTGATCGACCGCTACAAATGGTGGGAGTGGTACTGCCGCGGCATCGACGCGATGGACAACAACCCGGCTCCCGGCAACAAGGCGGGCGGCATCACCACGGTCTTCGAGAAGTCGCTCGGCGGGGTCACCAAGGGCGGAACGACGCCGATGATGGATGTGTTCCTCTACGGGGAGCCCATCACCACTCGGGGCTTCGTCTTCATGGACACCCCGGGACACGACCCCGTGTCGATCACAGGCCTGGTGGCGGGCGGTTGCAATATCATCTGCTTCACGACCGGCCGGGGCTCCGTCTTCGGCTGCAAGCCCGTGCCTTCCATCAAGCTCGCGACGAACTCCCTCGTGTACCGGCACATGGAGGAGGACATGGACCTGAACTGCGGCGTGATCCTGGAAGGCACGCCGCTCGAGGTCGTCGGGCGCCAGATCTTCGAAGAGGTGATCGCGGTCGCCTCCGGCAAGCGCACGAAGAGCGAGCTGGCGGGGGTGGGCGAGGAGGAGTTCGCCCCCTGGATCATCGGCCCCGTGATGTAGGGGCGGGCGCCCGGCTCCCGCAGGGTGGGTGACGGACCGCGCGCGACGACCCGGCGCTGGGCGCTCGCCCTGTCGCTGCTCGCCTTCCTGTTCCTGCTCCGCGTCGTGGGCCAGGCTCTCGTCGCGTTCCTCGACGTGCGCTGGCTGCCGCCGATGGGCGAGTGGTACTCGGGGCTCCTGCCGTACCCGCTGCTCCTCCCGTCGCAGATCGTGATCCTCCTCGTCCAGACCAAGATTTCGCTCGACTTCGCGCGCGGCCAGGGCGTCTTCGTCGTCCCGCGGCCCCGCGCCGCGCGCCCGCTGCTCGTGGCGAGCGCCGTCTACTTCGGCGCCATGGTCGTCCGCTACGCGGTCAGCATGACGCTCCATCCCGAGCGTCGCTGGCTCGGGATGGGAACGATCCCGATCGTCTTCCACTGGGTCCTGGCCGCGTATCTCTTCACCCTCGGGCGCTACCACGGGAGGGCCGAGCCGCGATGACGCTCGCGGAGCCCGACGTGGCCCTGACCGACTGGGTGCTGGCGCTCGAATGCGGCGTCTTCGCCTACCTGATCCGCCGCGGGAGCAGGCCAGGGCAGCCGAGCCGGGGCTGGCTCCTCCTGTTCTTCGGCGCCGGCAGTCTCGCCGCGCTGGCAGGCGGAACGGTCCACGGGTTCTTCCCCGACGGCGGGAGCGCGGGGGCCCGGATCCTCTGGCCCGCGACGCTCGGCCTGATCGGCCTGTCCGGGCTCGCCGCGTGGGGCATCGGCGCGAGCCTCCAGCTCCAGCGCAGGGCGGCGCGCCGGCTCGTGGCGGCGGCGGCGCTCGCGCTCGTCGCGTACGCCGGGGCGCTCGCGTACCTGACGCAGGCGTTCGTCCTGGCGATCGCCTACTACCTGCCCGCGGCGCTCTTTCTCCTCGTCGTCTTCCTCCTCGCCTGGCGGAGGACGCAGGCACGAGAGCTGCTCGTGGCCGCGCTCGGGCTCGTGACGACCTTCCTCGCCGCCGCGATCCAGCTCGCCGGCGTCGGGCTCCACCCCCGGTACTTCAACCACAATGCGCTCTACCACCTCGTCCAGGCGCTCGGGCTCTTCATGATCTTTCGCGGCGCCCGGTGGCTGGTGAGGGCGGGGCGCACGGAGTGACGCCATGAGGCTCAGCCGGAGACGGTTCCTGATCGGGACGACCGCGCTCGCCTGGTCGCCTGCGGGCTGCGCCGGGCGCGCGCCGTCGAGCGCGCCAACCGTCGTCGACGACATCCACTCCAGGCTGAACGCGACCCGGGTCGACCGGGTGGTCCTCGCGGACTCCCGCGCCGCCCTCGAGGCCGTCGTGCGCGGTGCCCGGGCCGAGGGCAAGGCGATCAGCATCGCCGGCGGCCGGCACGCGATGGGCGGCCAGCAGTTCGGGGCCGGCACGATCCTCCTCGACACGACCCGGATGAACCGTGTCCTCCGCCTCGATCCCGAGGGCCTGGTCGAGGTCGAGGCGGGGATCCAGTGGCCGGAGCTGATCGGCCACCTGCTTCGAGCCCAGGAGGGACGGCGGGAGCAATGGGGGATCATCCAGAAGCAGACGGGGGCTGACCGGCTGTCGCTCGGCGGCGCGCTCGCGGCAAACGTCCACGGCCGAGGGCTCCGGCTCGCGCCGATCGTCGGTGACGTCGAGTCGTTCACGCTGGTCGACGCCGGCGGGAACCTCCGGAGGTGCAGCCGCCGGGAGAACCCGGAGCTGTTCCGGCTCGCGATCGGCGGCTACGGCCTGTTCGGCCCGATCGCGTCCGTGACCCTCCGCCTCGGGCGGCGGCTGAAGCTCGAGCGCGTGGTCGAAGTGATCGACGTGGATGACCTGCTCCCGGCCGTCGAGCGGCGCATCGCCGACGGGTTCCTCTACGGCGACTGCCAGTACGCGACGGACCCGGCCTCCGACGACTTCCTGCGCCGGGGGGTGTTCTCCTGCTACCGTCCCGTCGACGATCGCACCCCGATGCCAGAGGGCCAGAAGGAGCTGTCTCGGGAGGACTGGGACCGGCTGCTCTACCTCTCTCACGTCGACAAGCGCCGCGCCTTCGAGCTGTACGCGGCCTACTACCGCTCGACCTCCGGCCAGGTCTACTGGTCGGACACGCACCAGCTCAGCCTCTACGTCGACGGCTACCACGAGGCGCTCGATCGCCGGCTCGGCGCCGCGACGCCCGCGACCGAGATCATCAGCGAGGTCTACGTCCCCCGGCGCGCGCTCCCGACCTTTCTCGCGGACGTGCGACGGGACTTTCGCGCGAACCGCGTCGAGCTGATCTACGGGACGATCCGCTTCATCGAGCGCGACGACGAGTCGTTCCTCGCGTGGGCGAAGGCGCCGTACGCGTGCGTGATCTTCAACCTCCACACGGTCCACGACCCCGCGGGCGTGGCGCGGTCGGCGGAGGCCTTTCGCCGCCTCATCGACCTCGCCATCGGCTCGGGGGGGAGCTACTTCCTCACCTACCACCGCTTCGCGACGCGGCGGCAGGTCGAGGGCTGCTACCCGCAGTTCGCCGCGTTCCTCCGATCGAAGCGGACGCATGACCCCGCGGAGCTGTTCCAGAGCGAGTGGTACCGTCACTACACCGGGATGTTCGCCGATGCCCTCAGGAGGGCGTAGGGGCCGGCGCGGCCTCCCGGGTGACGCCCGGGGGTTCTGGCGCGCGCGCGGCCAGGAAGTCCGACAGCGCGCGCCCGGCGAACCCTCCCACCAGGGCCGTCCCCGCGGTCAGCGTGAGGGCGACCGCGGTCTCGACGGCCGTGGGGATCAGCGGCTGGTAGGCCGGCCGCGTGGACGCGTACCAGCCGTAGGCGATGAAGAGGGCAACGCCGTAGACGGCCGTCGCGCCGAGGGGACGGCGGCGGGGGTCGGCGGCGCCGAGCAGCAGCGCGGGGATCAGCGGCAGGAGGAGGCGCATCGCCCACGGGTCCGGCGCCGCCCGGTTCTTCTCGACGATCGCGTTGCCGATCGCGATCGGTGAGGTCGGGTCCTTCCGGATCTCCTCGCCGAGGACCGAGACCGGCTCGAGGATCGCGAAGCCCGCCGCGGCGACCTGCTGCCCCGCGAGGGCGATCAGGATCGCCAGGGCCGTCACGAGGACCGGGGTGGAGCGGCGTCCCGCGAGCCGCGCCGTCGTCACCAGTGCCAGCGGGAGGACGAGGGCGGCCAGGATCGCGAAGGCGTGGAAGGCGACGCCGCCACGCCTGTACGCGACGAGCCACGCCGGGTCGAGCGTCACGCGAAGGCCTCCGTAGAGGAGGCTTCCGCCGAGGACGAGCGCCGCGAGCCGCGCGCGGCTGGCCACCGGATAGACCTCGGTCGCGAGGACGAGACAGCCCACCGTGTTGACCGCCGACCCGAAGAGTCCGAGCAGGTGGGGCGGGCTCCAGAGCGTCACGTCGAGGCCGAAGAGTCGGTGCCAGAGGTCGTCGATCGGCGCCGCGAGGACGACGAGCGCCACGCCCCACGCCACCAGGTGGAGCCCGCGGCTTCCCGCGAGGCCGAGGATCGCGACGGTCCCCGCAGGCGGCGCGCCACCCGACCGCGCGAGCCGCACCGTGCTCAGGAGGAGCGTCCCCCAGCTCAGCAGGAGAACGACCGTGACGCTCGCGTAGATCATGACGTGCGGCTGGATCCAGAAGGTGTCGCGGCCGATCGTCAGGTGCCACTGGATGTCCCACGCGAGGCCCCAGCTCCCGACGAGCTTGGTGGCGAGCAGCCCCCAGAGGACGGCGCGCGGCGTCCCCGGTCGCATCACGACTGGGTGACCGTGACCACCAGGCCGATCGACGCGAGGATGTTGCCGACCCGCACGCACTCCGCCTCGGGGCCGACCTTGACGACCGCCTTGCCGGTGTTGTGGACCTGCCACGCGATCTCCCAGCCCTCCGCCTCGCTGCACGCGATCGCCTTCTGGAGCTGGCGCACGACCTGCTCGAACGTGTGGCAGTCGCAGTTGTGGAGGACGGTCATCCAGGGTGGCGCGACCGCGGTCGCGGTCGACTCGTCGACGTCGGCGTCGGGGACGACCTGTTCCGCCATCCCGCGCCTACCCCTTCACCTCGCGCAGCACCTCGCGGGCGATCAGGAACTTCATGATCTCGTCGGAGCCCGCGCCGATCCGAAGGAGTCGGGCGTTCCGGAAGATCGACTCGATCGGGAAGTCGGCCGTGTAACCGGCGCCGCCCAGCACCTGCATGGCGTGGTCGACGATCCGCCACACGGCCTCGGCGACGAAGAGCTTCGTGGCCGCCGACTCGCGCTGCGCAGGCACGCCCGCGTCGATCATCCGGGCGGTGCGGTAGACCATCTGCCGGGCCGCGTCGAGGCTCGTGTACATCTCGGCGAGCTTGAAGCTGACCCCTTCGAACATCGCGATGGGCTGCTTGAACTGGACGCGCTTGGTGGAGTACTCCGCGGCGATCTCGAAGGCGCGGCGCGCGGCGCCGAGCGACGCCATGCAGTAGGTGACGCGCTCGGTGTCCAGCTCGTCCATCAGCACGTGGTAGCCGCCGTTGAGGGGGCCGAGGAGGTTCGCCTTCGGGATGTCGACGTCGTCGAACTCGATGAGGGCGTTGTCCATCCAGTCCGCCATCAGCACCTCGTCGAGCTGGCGGCGGATCCGGACGCCGGGGTGGTCCATGGGCACGATGAACGTGGACATGCCCTTGTGGGGGTGGACGCCCGTGTCCGTGATGGCGAAGAGCGTCAGGTAGTCGGCGAGGCCGCCACCGGTGATGAACCGCTTCTGGCCGTTGATCACCCACCGGTCGCCCTCGAGCACGGCGCGCGTCTGCATGCGGGAGGTGTCGCTGCCGATCTGGGGCTCGGTGATGCCGATCGCGGACAGCTCCTCGCCTGCGAGCCGCGGCGGGAGGTGGCGCGCCTTCTGGGCCTCGGTGCCGAAGCGCAGGATCGAGATCGAGCCAAGCGTCAGCGTGACCGACCGGATCGTGTCGCCCGGGTGGCCCGCGGCCGCCAGCTCCTCGTCGATGATGCACTCGGCGGTGACGCCGCGGCCGTTGCCGCCGTACGTCTCGGGGAAGAGGGCGCCGGTGAGCCCCGCGCTCGCGACGGTCTTGAGGTACCCCTTGGCGATCTCGCGGAGCCGGGCGCGGCGCTCGGCGCCCTCGTACCGCGCCTTGATCTCCTTCACCTGACGGTGGGCCTCGGCGGCCTTCGGCAGGACCTCGTCGTGGACGAACGCGCGCGCCTCGTGCATGAGGCGCTGCTCCTCGGGCGTGTAGAGATGGGTCTGGCCGCTGGAGACCGACCAGCCGCCCGGCATCGTCATGTCCTCGAGCGTGATCGGGCGGAAGCGTTCGGGATCGACGGTCATGGGCTCTCCTCGGTTCGCCGCGGATCGCCGAGGGCGCCGGAAGCGCGCAGGGCGGCGATCCGCTCGGGGGAATAGTGCAGCGTGTCGCGCAGGATCGCGTCGGTGTGCTCGCCGAGCGCGGGCGCGGGCGCCGGCGCCGTGATCGCCCCGTCGGTCTTGATGGGCGAGGCGACCTCCCGGAGGGTGCCGTGGCGGGGGTGCTTCACCTCGAGGATCATCTCGCGCGCGCGGACCTGCGCGTCCTCGAGTGCCTGGCGCACGGAGTTCACGGGCGCGCAGGGCACGCGCCCGCGCAGGCGGCCCAGCCAGTCGGCGGTTGTCCGCGCGAGGAAGCGGGGTCGAAGGATCTCGAGGAGGGCCGCCTTGTTCCGGAGCCGGGCGTCGAAGGTCTGGAAGCGCGGATCCCGCGCGAGGTCGCCCGCCCCTATCGCGTCCACCAGGCTCGCCCAGAACTTCTCCTTGTTGCAGAAGATCACGATCCAGCCGTCCCGGGTCGCGAAGTTCTGCGCCGGGACCAGGGTCTGGTGGCCGGAGTCCTCGACGCGCACCGGCTCCCAGTCGCGGTTCAGCGTCCAGATCGCGAAGTACGAGAGCATGCTGACGGCCGTGTCGAGCAGCGAGACGTCGACGTCCCGCCCGACCCCGGTCCGCTGGGCGTCCCAGAGCCCGACCATCAGGCCGAGCATCGACGCGTAGCCGCCCGCGAAGTCGATGACCGAGACGCCGCACTTGCCCGGCGGGCCGTCCGGCTCGCCGGTGACCGCCATGTACCCCGCGTAGCCCTGGATCAGGTAGTCGTAGGCGGGCTCCGGTGCCCGGGGGCCGGTGGTCCCGAACCCGGAGAGCGAGCAGCAGACGATCCCGGGGTTCACGCCCCGGAGGGCCTCGTACGTCAGGCCGAGCTTGCCGGGCTGGTCGCCGCGGAGGTTGTTGTAGACGGCGTGGGACACGCGCACGAGCGCGTGGAGCACCTCGCGGCCCCGGGGGTGCCGGAGGTCGAGCGTCAGCGATTTCTTTCCTCGGTTGAACGACTGGAAGTAGAGCGAGTCCCCGTCGCCCGCCCATGGGGGGACGTAGCGCGAGATGTCCCCGCCGACGGACGGGTCCTCGATCTTGATGACCTCGGCGCCCAGATCGGCCAGCACGGTCGTGCCGAAGGGCCCCGCGCCGAACTGCGAGATCGCGAGCACGCGGAGCCCGTCGAGCGGCGCGCGCGCGGGGGTCATCGAGGCAGCTTCCCCTCGCCGAGCGTCGGATGGTTCAGCTTCGGCACGAGCGCCGTGCGCCGGAAGGTCATGACGCGCTCCCCCCGCTGGTTCAGGACGCGCGTCTCGACGGTCACCGTACCCCGGTCGCCCTGCCGCGACTCGCGCGTGTCGAGGATGGTCGACTCGGAATAGAGGGTGTCGCCGATGAAGGTCGGCCCCTCGTGCGTGATCTTCTCGATCTCGAGGTTCGCGATGGCCCGCCCGGAGATGTCGGCGACGGTCATCCCGATGCCGATGGAGAAGACCAGCGGGCCGAGCACGAGCCGCTGCTTGTGCTGGGTGTACCGCTCGGCGTAGTGGGCGTCGCTGTGGACCGGGTGCTGGTTCATGGTGAGGAGGGCGAACCAGGTGCAGTCGGCCTCGGTGATGGTCCGCCCCGGCCAGTGCTTGATGACCTCGCCCACCGTGAACTCCTCGAAGTAGCGCCCGTAGGCCACGCCCGCCCTCCTAGTCGGCGGTCCGGCGCGCGAGCCGCCCGGCCAGCTCCCGGCGCTCGCGCTCGTTGTCGGTCGGCGTCAGCAGGAGCCGCGCGGCGTCGCGGTAGTAGCGCTCCACGGGGAACTCGGTCGTGTAGCCGTAGCCGCCGTGGATGCGCATCGACTCGAGGGTGACCTCGCACGCGACCTCCGACGCGTGGACCTTCGCCATCGCCGCGAGGTCGCCCGGGTGCCGGGTCGCCGCCTCGTAGGTCAGGAGCCGCGCGGCCGTCACGCGGGTCGCCATGTCGGCGAGCTTGAGCTGGATCGCCTGGTGCTGGCCGATCGGCTTGCCGAAGGCCGAGCGCTGCTGCGAGTAGCGGAGCGCCGCCTCGAAGGCCGCCTGCGCGAGCCCGACGGCGGTGGCGGCGACGCCGAGGCGGGCCAGGGCGAGGACCGGCTCGAGCTGCTCCCACCCGTGGTCGGGCACGCCGCCGAGGAGGGCGCGCGCCGGGACCCGTGCGTTGTCGAGGCGGAGCGGGCAGCGGTCGAGGGCGCGGACGCCGAGCGTGCCGACGCGCGGGCCGACCGTGAGCCCGGCGGTCTCGCGGCCGACGACGAAGCACGACACCCGCCCGTCACCGGTGTGGGCGGGGAGGAGGAACGCCGCCGCGCGCGCGGCGTTCTCGAGGGGCGCCGTGGCGCCGTCGAGCACCCAGACATCGCCGTCGCGCGTCGCCGCGACGGAGGCGTCGAAGGACGCGACGCCGAGGATCTCGCCGCGCGTCATCGGGGGGAGGAGACGCTCCCGCTGCTCCGCGGTTCCGGAGTGCGCGAGCGCCCAAACGACGGCGGAGTGGGCGGTGACGATCGCCGAGAGCGTCGCGGAGCCGCGGGCCAGCTCCTCGACGATCATGGCCCAGGTGCGCGCGTCGAGTCCGAGACCGCCCAACTCCTGGGGTGCGAGCGCGCCCAGGAGGCCCAGCTCGGTGAGCGTCGCCAGGACCCGCTCGGGGTAGGCACGCGCCACGTCCAGCTCCTGCGCGACGGGCAGCACCTCCTTCTCGACCCACTGGCGCACCGCGAGCACCATCTGCCGGCGCTCCGCCGTCTCGTCCTCGCGCGAGGTCAGGGCGCCGAGCCGCTCGCCGTATCGCTCGACGAGGTTCCGGGCGATGACCAGCCGCTGGATCTCGTTGGTGCCTTCCCCGATGAGCATGAGCGGCGTGTCGCGGTAGTAGCGCTCGACGTCGAGGGTCGAGAGCGTCCCCGCGGGTCCGTGGAGCCGGATCGCGGTGAGGGCGACCTCCTGAGCGGTCTCGGAGGCGTAGAGCTTCGCCATCCCGGCCTCGAGGTCGCACCGCTCGCCCCGGTCCTTCATCCCTGCCGCCCAGTAGGTGAGGAGCCGCGCGGCCGCGAGCTTGGTGGCCATCTCGGCGAGCGCGCCGGGGACCTCGCCGCCGGTCGAGCGGACGTGGGCGAGCGTGTCGTCCCAGGCCGCCCGGGCGACGCCGACCGCGCGCGCGGCGATGTTGATCCGCCCGGTCTCGAGCCCGCTCATCACGTGCTTGAAACCGCGCCCCTCGACCCCGCCCACGAGGTTCGCGGCCGGGACGACGACCTCCTCGAAGAGCAGCTCGGCGGTGTCGACGCCCTTGTAGCCGAGCTTCGAGATGGACTTCACCACGCGGAGCCCCGGGTGTCCCTTCTCGACGATGAAGCACGACATGCCGCGGTGGCGCGGCTCCGCCGCCGGGTCGGTGAGGGCCAGGAGCGCGAAGGTGTTCCCCTCGCGGCCGTTCGTCACGAACATCTTCGTCCCGTTGAGGACGTACTCGTCGCCGCGCCGTCGCGCCACCGTCCGGATCGCCTGGACGTCGGAGCCCGCGTGCGGCTCCGTGAGGCAGAGCCCGCCCCGCGCCTCGCCCCGCGCCAGGCGCGGGAGGAAGCGGGCGCGCTGCTCCTCCGTCCCGTGGTGGAGGACGATCAGCGCGGCCATCGTGTGGCTGTTCAGCACGCCAGCCAGCGACATCCAGCCGCGACACAGCTCCTCGATGAGCCCGGCGTAGGTGGTGACGTCGAGGCCGAGGCCGCCGTACGCCGCGGGCACGAGCGCGCCGAAGAGGCCCAGCTCGCGCATTCCCGCGACGAGCGCCTCCGGGTAGCGGTCGGCGTGCTCCAGCTCGGCGGCGACGGGACGCACGGCCTCCTCCACGAACCGTCGAACGGTCGCGACGAGGGGATGGGTTGCCTCGGTGGCGGGCGCGCTCATCGTCGACGAGAGCACGCTAGCAAATCCGGACGCGGGGGGGAAGGGGCGCCGTCCTGTACAATGAAGACGCGGATGAGTTTCGATCAGCTCGTGCTGTTCCTCCAGAATCTGCTCGACCGCTTCGTGCGACGCGTGCGCCTGGGCCCGGCGCCCGTCCCCGCCGGCCGCCGGCTGCTCATCGTCCAGATCGACGGCCTCGCGCGCGCCGTTCTCGAGCGCGCGGTCGCGGGAGGGCAGGCACCCTTCCTCGCGCACCTCCTCCGGCGCCACGACCATCGCCTCCAGCCGATGAGCGTCGGCCTCCCGACCTCGACGCCCACCTTCCAGCTCGCGGCGATGTACGGCGTCCGTCCCGATATCCCGGGCTTCCGCTACCACGATCGGCGCCACGGCGCCGACGTCTACTTCCCGCGCGGCGGGGACGCCGCGCGCGTCGAGGCAGCCCAGGCGGGCGGGCGCCTGGGAATCATGCATGGCGGGAGCACGTACGGCTGCGTCTTCACCGGCGGCGCCACGAACAGCCTCTTCAGCTTCGCCCGGATCAAGCGGCCGACGGGCGTCGGCCTCCTCCAGGCGGTCTCGGCGCTGCTCGTCCTCGGCTGGGTGTTTCTCAAGAGCCTGACGATGTCGCTCGTGGAGATCGCGCGGACGCTGCTCCGCCTCGTGGCCGATCCGGTCGGCGAGAGCGCCAGGGGCTGGAAGTGGCTCGCGATCAAGATCGGCATCTCCGTGTGGCTCCGCGAGCTGTTCACGCTCTCGGTCTCGCGCGACCTCTACGCCGGCGTGCCGGCCGTCTACGTCAACTATCTCGATTACGACGTCGTCGCCCACGCCTACGGGCCGCGCCATCGGCGCGCCCTCCGCGCCCTCCGACGGATCGACCACTCGATCCTCCAGCTCTGGCGCGTGCTCCGGCGGGTGCCCGAGCACCGGTACGACCTCTACGTGCTCTCCGACCACGGGGTCGCGGCGTCGGTCCCGTATACGCGCGTGAGCGGCGGGCGGTCGCTGGAGGACGTTCTGCTCGACGAGCTGCTCGACGCCCGGCGCGGCGAGGGGGGAGGGACGACTCGCCGCCGGCACCTGGCCGCCGGGCTCCGCGGGTACCGCGCCGGGCGGGCGCCGGGCCTCTTCCAGCGCTTCCTCAACTATCTGGAGTCGGACTTCCCGTGGGTGCTGGGCGAGGGACGGGCGGCGCGTGAGCCGCGGCCGGTGCGAGTCCTGGTGGCGGGGCCGAACGCGTTCGTCTACTTCCTCGACGCGGCGGAGGCGCTGACGATCGAGCGCATCGACGAGCGCCATCCCGGGCTCGCGGAGGAGATCTCGCGCGGCCGCGGCATCGGGTTCGTGCTCGCGCGCGCCGGGACCGGGCCCGTCTGCGTGTGGCGCGGCAAGCGCTACCGCCTCGGCGAGGGCGAGGCCGGGCCGTTCGCGGGACGGGAGGACCTCCCGGTCGTGCTGGACGGCCTCCGGGCGCTGATGGCGATGCCGAGCGCGGGCGACCTCGTCATCTACGGGATCGGCGCCCCCGAGGGGCACGTGTCGTTCCTCCCCGAGCTGGGCGCCCACGCGGGCCCGTCACCGGAGGAGCTGCACACGTTCATCATCCATCCCCCGGAGATCACCCTGCCGTCGCCCATCAGCGACCCCGTGCAGCTCTACGGCCACTTCGTGCGGTACCAGGAGTCGACGGAGACGGCGGCGTGACTCATCTCGTCGTGGCCAGCTACAACATCCACCGGGGCGTCGGGCTCGATCGCCGCCACGATCTCGATCGCATCGCGCGGGTCCTCGCCGAGATCGCGCCCGACGTGGTGGGGCTCCAGGAGGTCGTGCGGGAGCGGGGCGCCTACCATGGGGACCAGGCCGCCCATCTGGCCGGGAGGCTCGGGATGAAGGTCGTCATGGGCGAGACCCGCCCGCACGGCCGCGGGACCTACGGCAACGCGCTCCTGACACGCCTGCCGGTCCTCCGGACCTCGCGATTCGACCTGAGCTGGGGCGGCCGGGAGCCACGCGGGTGCCTGCGCGTCGATCTCGCCCTGGGCGGCGGGGCGCTCCACGTCTTCAACTGCCACCTGGGCCTGGCGCTCCGCGAGCGTCGCGACCAGCTCGAGTTGCTGGCCGGCTTCGTCCGCGGCCCCGAGGGCCTCGAGGGGCCGCGCGTCCTGATGGGCGACTTCAACGAGTGGCACCCCGGCCCCGTCACGCGCGGGCTCCGGCGGGAGTTCTCGTCGCCGCGCCACGGCGCGCGGCGGACGCATCCCGCCCTCTTCCCACTCTTCCCGCTGGACCGCATCTACTGGGACGCCGATCTCGAGGGCGAGGCGTTCCAGCCGCACCGGAGCCGGCTCGCCCGCGTCGCCTCGGACCACCTGCCGGTGGTCGCGCGTCTTCGCGTCCGCCGCTAGGCTCGGTGCCTGTCGGAGAAAAAGGCTGGGTCCAGCTCGCCCAGGCTGGGCGCCTCCTCGCACGCCGGCGTCCGCTGCACGAGCCGCTCGGCGCGGCTCACGATCTCGGCAAGAGCGGCTGGCTACTCCAGTGCCGGCTACTGGCAGTATCGGGGTTAAGGTCAGATCAGCCAGTGATCTCCCTTTGTAACGCATCAACGCTTTCGGCCACCACGCCGACAAGCTGATCGACCTCGGCGGGGCTGATGCATAAGGGCGGGGCGAGCCGGACCGCGGTCCCTCGCGCAAAGACAATGGCGCCAAGGTCCCATGCCTTGCGCTCAATCTCGACTAACCGCTTTCGATCTAGCGGCCGGCCTGAGCCGTCCGGTTCCACGAGGTCAATGCAGACCATCAGGCCACGGCCGCGCACTTCGCCCACAATCGCGTGTTGGCCCACGGCGCTCTGGAGGCCCTCCAGCAGCCGCTTCCCCATTTTCTCCGCATTCTCGACGAGTCCGTCTTGCTCCATGATGCCTAGATTGGCCAGCGCTGCCGCGCAGGCCACGGGGTGCCCGGCGTAGGTGTTGGGATGAACGTTCTCTTCCGTCGCGTCCTCAGGAAAGGCATCGGCGAGGTGCTGCCGGGCGATCGTGGCCGAGAGCGGAACATACCCCGACGTAATTCCTTTCGCCACCGACATAAGGTCAGGGACGACCGCCTCGTGCTCGCATGCGAACCACCGTCCAGTCCGTCCGAAGCCGGTAATCACTTCGTCGGCGATCATAAGCACTTCGAGCTCGTCGCAGATCGAGCGCACCGCGCGGAGCCAGCCGAGCGGCGGAATGATGCAGCCACCGGAGGACAGAATTGGCTCCAAGATCACCGCCGAGACTGTTTCCGCTCCCTCGCGGCCGATCGCCTCTCGTAGCTCGCCGGCACGGCGCTCCACGAGTTCCTCATCGGTCCCTATGCCGCGATCTCGGAACGGATAGGGCGGCGCCACCTTGGCAAATCCAGGAAACTGCAGCGGCGCGTAAGCCTGCAGCATGTGTGGGAGGCCGCAAACGGCGAAGGTGCCTGTCGTCGCCCCGTGGTATCCCCCCTGGAACGAGATGACCTTGTGTTTGCTGGCATGTCCCCGGGCGAGCCAATAGTACCGGGCCATCTGCATCGCTCGCTCGTTGGCCTCGGAGCCGCTCACCGCAAACATCGTGTAAGTAAGGTCGCCGGGGGTCAGGCGGGCAAGCTTCGCCGCCAACTCCGCCGCCGGCCGATTGGAGAACTGGCGCGTGGTCGGGTAGTACGCAAGGCGCACGGTCTGCTCGGCAATCGCTTCTGCGATCTCCCGGCGCCCATGGCCCACGTTGACAACGGCGAGACCCGCAAAGCCATCGAGCAGTTTCTTGCCCCGCTGCGTCCACACCCAGACCCCCTCGGCGCGAGTGATGAGCAGATCCTCGTCGGACAGCCACGGGTGGTTTTGGGTCTTGTGCGTCCAGAGGTGCCTGATCATCTCTGCGTCTGTCATGCTGACTCCTCCCAACATTGAGGACATTGAGGCCAGCCTCTCCGGTGACTGTTCGCCGGGCTATCTGGACGCTTCTCGCTCGACACGATCTGAGACCCACGGATCCGTCGGATCCAACTGCCGCAACACCTCGTCTGGGCGCCGATGCTTCGCGATCGGCTCCTGTGAGGTGCACGCGCGAATCGCAAGCTCTGCGGCCGTCAGCGCAGCAACTCGAAGCTCGACAGGCTCGACCTTGTCGCTCGTGTCGGCGGCCGACATCATGAATCGCGTATCGGACTCTGGATCCTCGAACCCAGCGATGAGACGCAAACTCGGGATGCCGGCTAGATAGAAATTGTAGTGATCCGAATTGATCTGTAGAGCGCTCACGATGTCCACTCCCGACCCGGCGCCGGTCGCTGCACGCACAAACCGTTCCACGTCATCAAGGCCGCTTGTCAAGGCGGTGAGGCGCCTACCTCCTCCCACCGTATCGAGGTTGATGTTGATTGCGATCTTTCTTCGCTGCACCTCGGGCAGATCCCGGACGTAAAGCCTAGAGCCCAATAAGCCCCAATGTTCCAGCGTAAAGAGAACTATCCTTAGACCCCGCCTAAAGTTGGGCACGCTGGGGGCGAGAGCGCGCAAGACCTCAAGGACAGCAGCAGTACCAGAGGCGTTGTCCATCGCGCTCTGCCCGAGATGCTGACCATCATAGTGTGCTGAGAGGACGACCCACTCAAGAGTCTTTCATCGTGAGCCTGTTGATGAAAAATCTGTTTCTCAAGGCGGCGAGCGTGGCGAGGGTCACGAGAACCGCGGGGTGTGTTGTGATCGCGTGGGCGCGTTCGCGCCGGCGAGGGGTCATGGATCCGCCGCTGTCCATCGGCAGCCGCTCCAACGCTGGTCGTAAGGCTCGCCGCCGTGCCTAATTTAGCCGGCCAGGTCGAGCGCCGCCCGGAACAGCGTGTTCGCGCCGTCCTCGATGTCGTCGATCGGCGTGAACTCCTCCTCGCAGTGGCTCCGCCCGCCACGGGACGGAACGAAGATCATCCCGGCCGGCCCGATCGCGGCCATGTACTGGGCGTCGTGGCCGGCGCCCGAGCGGATCCGCCGGTGGCGCGCGCCGCTCGCCTGGGCCGCTCGCTCGACCACCGCCACGACGTCCGGGGCGAAGGGCGTGTAGGGCACCCGCCAGTAATGGTCGAGCTCCCAGCGCACGCCCTCGCGCTCGCACGCCTCGCGGACGAGCGCGTCCACCAGCGCGCGGGCGCGGTCGAGCGTCTCGGTCCGGGGGTCGCGCATGTCGATGGAGAGCGCCACCCGGCCGGGGATGGCGTTGACGATGTTCGGCGCCACGGTGAGGGTGCCGACCGTCGTCACCGTCTCGCCGCCGAGCTCCCGGGCGACGCGGCGCACGGCCGACACGACCTCGGCTGCGGCGACGAGCGCGTCGTGGCGGATCCGCATCGGCGTCGGGCCGGCGTGGTCCTGGACGCCGTGGATCGTCAGGCGCGACCAGGAGATCGCGACGATGCCCTCGACGACGCCGACGGAGAGGCCCTCCTCCTCGAGGAACGGCCCCTGCTCGATGTGCAGCTCGAGGTAGGCCTTGAAGGGGCGGGCGACGCAGGGCTCCGATCCCAGGTAGCCGATCCGCTCCAGCTCGTCGACCAGGCGGATCCCGTCCTTGTCGCGGGCGTTGTAGGCGTC
>JACQWC010000015.1 GCA_016209635.1 Candidatus Rokuibacteriota bacterium
CGCTCCAACTCATGCCGATCCGCCTCGCTGACCACGATCGGGCGCACGCGATTGGCCATGGATTCCCTCCCGGAGCATGCCATGGCATATATTAACTCGACTTCGTATACGCGACACTAGTCTCTCTCTAGAGAGGCCGGGCCGGACCCGCCGCACTACCAGACGAGGGCGAGCTGCGCGGGGCCTTCGGCGGTCCGCTCCTCGCGCGAGCGCATGGGCATCCCGACCTCGGCGGCGAGACGCCGCACCCGCGCCTCCACCTCCGCGACGTACTCGGGCCGGGCGTACGGCGACCCGGCGTAGAGCCGCCGGTACCTCCCGACGAGCCGGGGGAACTCGGCCGCGAGGAACGCGAAGAAGGCCGACCGGGTCGGGTCGCGGAGGAAGAGGACGTTCCAGCCCGCGGCGCGCGCGCCGGCGCGCCCTCCCTCGACGAGGAGGGATCGGATATTGTCCTCACCCTCGGTCAGGAACGGGAGGATCGGCTTCACGAAGAGACGCGTCGCCACGCCGGCCTCCGCGAGCGCGCGCATCGCCCCGAGGCGAAGGTCGGGACGCGGCGCGCGGGGCTCGAGCCGCCGCGCGAGCCGGGCGTCGACGGTCGTCAGCGAGAAGTTCACGGAGAGCGCGGACTGCCGTCCGATCGCCTGGAGGAGGTCCAGGTCGCGCGTGACGAGCGTCCCCTTGGTGGTGATGGAGAGACTGAGGCCCGGGACGCGCCGCGCCGCCTCCAGCACGCTCCGCGCCACCCGAAAGCGCGCCTCCGCCGGCTGGTACGGGTCCGTCGCCGTTCCGATCGCGACCGTGAGCCCGCTCCGCCGCGCGCGGGTGAGCTCGCCGAGGAGCCGGCCCGCGTCGATTCGCTTCACGTAGATGATCCGCTCGAAGGCGCCGGGGGCCCCGAGCCCGAGGAACTCGTGGGTGTAGCGCGCGTAGCAATAGCGACAGCCCATCTCACAGCCGCGGTAGGGATTCACCGTGAAGCCGAAGAGCCTCGGTTGATCGGTGCTCCGGTTGACGAGGCTCGCCGCTCGCATCGCGCGATACGCGACCCCGCGCCTCGAGTCGATCGTCTCGCCGAGTCTCGGGGCGAGGCCCGGAGCCGCGACCCCCGGCGTGATGATCCGACGTCTGTCAGTCGTCATGTGTTGAGCCCATACGCGCAAGAAAAAACCCGGGGATCGGACGCGATCCCCGGGTCTCCCGCCCTATCGCCGCCAGCCGCCGCCGGATCCGCCCCCGCCCGGACGCGGCCCGCGGTCGCCGCGGGGTCCGCCCGAGCCCCGCTGTGGCTGCGGTCGCGCCTCGTCGACGACGAGGTTCCGATCGCGGAAGAGCCTCCCGTTCAGCATCTCGATCGCCTTGGTGGCCTCCTCCTTGGTGGCCATCTCGACGAACCCGAACCCGCGGGGCCGCCCCGTGAACTGGTCTGTGATGATCCGAACCGTCTCCACCGTTCCCGCCTGCTGGAAGAGCTCGCGCAGATCCTCTTCCGTGGCCTGGAAGGAGAGGTTACCCACGAACAGCTTTGCGGCCATCGCGCGAACCTCCTGCCCTCGATGAAAGCGGCGAAATTAGGGACGTATACCCGCTTCCCGCTTCGGGCTCAAGAGTAGTGACAGGAAGTAACGCATGTCAAGCCGGAGAGCGTCATCGGCCCCGGAGGAAGGGTAGGACCGCATCGAGGAACTCCCTGGGCGCCTCGAGGAACGGAAAGTGGCCGCTTCCCGGGACGACCACGAGCTGCGCTCCGGGGACCGACCGGCCGAGGTACTCGGCGTGAAAGGGCGGCGTCAGCCGATCGTCGGCGCCCACGACCACGAGCGTCGGTGCCCCGATCCGGCGAAGGTCGCCGCGCATGTCGTGGTCGAGGGCCGCCTGGACGGCCGCGCGGAGCGAGGCCGGGTCTGCCTCCGCCACGCGGGCACGGTACGCGTCGATCGCGTCGGGATGCCCCCGCCGGAAGGACTCCGAGTACACCTGGGGGATCGCGGCCTCGGCGTAGGCGCGCATGTCGCCGCGGGAGAGGTGGGCGAGCCTCTCGCGGAGCATCGCCGTGAAGTCGGGATGCGGCAACGCCCACGTGTCGACGAGCACCAGCGCGCGCACCCGCGACGGATGATCCGCGGCGATGCGCATGGCCACGGCACCGCCCAGGGAAAGGCCGAGGAGGTCCGCGCGATCGATCCCGAGCGCGTCCATCGCGGCGATCCAGTCCCGGGCAAACAGCCCGACCGAGTACGGGCCCGAGGGCTTGTCGGATCCGCCGTGGCCCCGGTGGTCGCCCGCGATCACCCGCTGCGACTTCTCGAGGTGCGGGATCAGGGAGTCCCAGATCTCGAGCGACCCGCCGAGCCCGTGGAGCAGCAGGAGGGGCGGCGTCCCGTCGCCCGCGTCCCGCACGCGGAGGTGGACGTCGTTGACGAACAGGCGCCGGGTCAAGGGTACACGCCGCGCGTCGATCCGCCGTCGACCGTGATGCAGATGCCGGTGAGGAACGACGCGCGCGCCGACGCGAGGAAGCAGACGAGCGCCGCGACGTCCTCGGGCTCAGCGATGCGCCCGAGGGGGTAGCCCTTCTCGATCTGCGCCCGCAAGTCGTCGACCGGGCGGCCGGACGCCGTCGCCTGCTGGGCGAGGAGGGACTCCCAGCGCTCGGTGCGGGTGGCCGCGGGCGACACCGCCGTCACCAGGATGTTCGACGGCGCGCCGAGGTCCGCGAGACCCTTGGTGAAGTTGACGAGCGCGGCGTTGGCTGCGCCTCCGGTGAGGTACGTCGCCGTCGGGTTTCGCGCGGCGGCGCCGATGACGTTGATGATCCGGCCGCCTCCCTGCTCGCGCATCAGGGGAAAGACGGCCCGCGACATCCGGATGTAGCCCAGAAGCTTCAGATTCCAGTCGGCGATCCACTGCTCGTCAGGGATGTCGAGGAAGCTCCCGCCGCGGATCGCGCCCGCGTTGTTGACGAGAACGTCGATCCTGCCGAAGCGCTCCGCGGCCGCCGCCGCGACGCGCGTGACCTCGGCGAGCTGTGCCAGATCCGCCTCGAGCGCCACCACCTCGGCGCCGGTCTTCCCGCGGATTTCCTCGGCCGCGCGAGCGAGGTCGGGCGGCCGGCGAGCGCAGATCGCCACGCGCGCACCTTCGGCGCCGAGGGCCAGGGCGATCGCGCGCCCGATGCCACGACTGGCGCCCGTCACGAGCGCAACTTTCCCCGAGAGTCCGAGATCCATGCGTCACTCGCCCTGGCGGGGAAAGCGCGGCACCGGGATCCGCTCGACGGCGTGGAGCTGGGCGAGGGAGGCGCGGACCGCGCTGGCGAACGGCTCGAGGGCGATCCCCGGGAGCGACCCCACCGCCAGGCGCTCAACGCCCTCCGCGAGCAGCGCGCGCGCGCCGGCGAGGTTCCGGTTGGCGAGGTGCTGGTAGCCGACGGCCACCTGGACGAGGCCCTGGAGCGCCTCGCGCGCGGCGCCGCGCGCCTCACGCCAATGGGGCTCCAGCAATTCGTGAACCTCGAAGTGGAGGCCCGCGTCGAAGAGCGTCGCGGCGGCGGCGAGCGTCTCGGCGAGCGCCGGCCTGGGCGGGCCGAGCGGGCGGGGTCCCAGGACCTCGGCGGCGCGGCGCGCGCGATGGCGGAGGCTCGCCGCGTGGACTTCCTGCTCGGCCGAAAGCCAGTCCGCCGTCGGCGCCGACGGGTCGGCCAGGCGGGCGAGCTCCCGCCGGGCGCTCTCGTCGTGGAGCGCCGCCAGGATGACGTCGGTCAGCCGGTTCCGGAGCGGCACGGGCAGGGTCGGGATCACGCCACGCCGGGCGGGCCGAGCTCGTCGCCGGGCGCAGCGGGAGCGGCCAGCGGCGGGGCCGGCTCCCGCGTCACGCGCTCGACGCGCGTTCCCGCGATCAGGTCGTGGAGCGCCCGCTTGTCCGCGCGGAGCCCCGCCATCGCGTAACCCATCATGAGCGTCGCGAGCGACAGGAAGAAGGCGAAGAACCGGAGCAGGGCGGCGCCGAGCGTCGGCGGCTCCCCCCGGGCCGTCACGACGCGGATCCCCGCGGCCATCTTGCCGATCGTCTGACCGCCGAGCGCGTGGAGCACGGTCGCGTAGAGCCCGCCGAAGCCCATCGTGAAGGCAACGACGGAGAGCTGGAACACCCACGAGTCGAGGAGCTCGGGACCCCAGAGCGTCCCGGCGATGAGGCCGAACGAGACCTGCGCCACCACGACGAGCCCGAGATCGATCGTCAGCGCGAGCACGCGGATCCAGAAGCCGGCGGGGCGCCCCTCGACCATGCCGCGTATAATATCGCCATGATTTCGGTGCAAGACGGGCAAAATCTGATCCTTGCCCGGGTCTCGACGCTCACGCCTCCCGAGCTGGTTCCGGTCAGCCACGCGCTGGGCCGCGTGCTGGCCCACGATCTGACGGCGCCCTTCGACGTCCCGCCCGCCGATAACTCCGCCGGCGACGGCGACGCGGGCGCCAGCGGTGACATCCCCCAGGCCGGGCTTCGGGAGCTCCTCGTGGTCGCGGACCTTCCGGCCGGCGCCACGTTCGAGGGCCTGCTCCAGGCGGGTGAGTCGGGGCGGATCATGACCGGCGCACCGATACCGCAGGGGGCCGACACGGTCTACCCACAAGAGCTGGTCGAGCGCGTGGGCGACCGCGTGCGCGTCGGCCCGATCGCCAAGGGCGCCAACGTACGGCCGCGGGGCGAGGACGTCCGGAGCGGCTCGGTCGTGCTCGAAGGGGGGACGCGCCTGCGGCCGCAGGAGGTCGGTCTCATCACCTCGCTCGGGCAGTGGCAGGTCGTCGTGCGCCGCCGCCCGCGGGTGGCGCTCCTCTCGACCGGCAACGAGGTCGCCGAGCCCGGCTCGCCGCGGACGCCGGGCCAGATCTACGACTCGAACCGGTTCACGCTCCGGGGGTCGGTCGAGCAGTGCGGCGGCGAGGTCGTCGATCTCGGGATCGTGCCGGACAGGAGGGAGGACCTCCGCGCCCGGCTCCTCGAGGCGAGCCGGCTCGCCGACATGGTCGTCAGCTCCGGGGGCGTCTCCGTCGGCGCCTACGACCTGGTCAAGGACGTGCTCCAGGAGATCGGCGGCATCGAGTTCTGGCAGGTCGCGATGCAGCCGGGCCGGCCGCTCGCCGTCGGGGGCATCGGGCCCGCCCACTTCTTCGGGTTGCCGGGCAACCCCGTCGCCTCGATGCTCACCTTCATGCTCTTCGTCCGGCCGGCCCTCTTCAAGCTCGCCGGGCGCCGGCAACTCTTCCCCGAGATGTGGGAGGCGCGGGCGGTGGAGCCGATGCGCAAGAAGCGCGGGCGCCGCGAGTTCAAGCGCGGCGTGCTCCAGTTCCGCGCCGGCTCCTGGGAGGTCCGCACCACGGGACCCCAGGGCTCGGGCATCCTCTCGTCGATGGTGGCGGGCAACTGTCTCATCGTGCTCGAGGAGGACCGCGGCGACGTGGCCCCCGGCGAGACCGTCCTGGTCGAGCCCTTCTAGGAGCGACGGGTTCTTGCCTGCGCGGATCACGGTCGACCTGATCGACGGGGTGAAGGAGGTGGCCCGGGATCTCCTGCGCGACTCCGCGAGGCGTCTGCCCCATCTCCGTTACGCGGACGTGAGACTCGAGATCACCGAGGGCAAGACGGCGGCCGCGGAGAACGGGGAGAGCAAGTTCTCGGGCGACGACTACGGCTTCGCCCTCGGCGTCCGCGTGCTCGCCGGCGATGGGATGCCGGCGCCGGGGTACATGGGTCGGACGCTGGGCGAGGCGGAGACCGGTGACCTCGAGCGTCTGATCCGCGAGGCGCTCGAGCGCGCGCACCGGCGGGCGACGCTGAACGCCGAGATGAAGGCCGAAGCGCGCGGGAAGTTCCCGAGCCTCGGCGAGTCGCTCGCACCGGCCCGGCTCCACCCGATCGACGTGCGCGAGGACACGGTCCACGCCGTCTACGCGGTCGACCCGCGGACGATGGCGCTCGGCGAGATGGTGCGCTACACGACCGATCTCTCGCGCCAGGTGGCGGCCGTCGACCCGAGCGTCAAGCACAACTCCATCGCGACGCTCACGCAGATTTCCCGGGAGCTGTTCGCGTCCACGGAGGGCGCCCTGATCGACCAGGCGTTCGCCATCACCCAGGGGATGTGCTGGGTCGTCGCCTGCGCCGGCGAGACGAGCCAGGAGCTCTACGACGTCGTCGGACACCAGCGGGGCTGGGAGATCCTGCTCGAGGGCGTCGACGAGCCAGTGATGCGCCTACCGTCCTTCCGCGACTTTTCGCTCGACATGGCGCGCGAGGGCATCGCCCTCGCGGAGGCGCCGCCGCTCCCCACCTCCCCGGGCGAGGTCGTGGTCGTGACTGACCCGCACTACAACACCCTCGTCTCGCACGAGATCGTCGGCCATCCGGTCGAGCTCGACCGGGCGCTCAAGATGGAGACCGCGTACGCCGGCCGCTCCTGGCTCCTCCGGAGCCTCGCGGAGCACCAGGTGGGACGGCGCGTGGCCTCCCCGCTCGTCACGGCGTACTCCGACCCGTCCCTGCCCGGGTACGGCCACTACGCGTACGACCACGAGGGCACCCCCG
Source organism: Candidatus Rokuibacteriota bacterium (assembly GCA_016209635.1). Classification (GTDB taxonomy): domain Bacteria; phylum Methylomirabilota; class Methylomirabilia; order Rokubacteriales; family CSP1-6; genus JACQWC01. The sequence continues at coordinate 6,592 of JACQWC010000015.1, forward strand.
CCCGGCGCGTGGTCCACATCGAGGCGGGGATCTTCATGGGCTTCATGAACAGCCGCGCGACCGCCGCCATCTTCGGCGGCGAGCCGAACGGGCACTCGAAGGCGACGGACGCCTCCCTCGTGCCGCTGATCCGCATGTCGAACACCGTGTTCGCGGCGGGCGGCCGGGACCCGGTGGAGATCCTCCGGGAGGTCGATCGTGGGTTCTACCTTGTCGGCCACCGGATCCCGTCGATCGCGGAGAGCCGCGAAAATTTCCGGATCTCCGCGCGGAAGGTCTACGAGATCCGGAACGGCGAGCTGGGCCGGCTCTATCGCGACGGCGGCATCCTGGCCGACACTCGCGACTATCTGATGAGCGTCGACGCGGTCGGGTCCGACTTCCGCCTCTACCCGATCCCGAACTGCGGCAAGGGCCAGCCGATGCAGACGAAGCGCCTCGGCAACGGCGGGCCGACCATGCGCAGTCGCGCGCGCGTGGTGGGAGGCTGAGCCGATGCGAATCACGACCGTCTCCATCGTCACCGCCGCCGTCCTCCTCGTGGGCGCCGCGCCCGCGGCGCCGCCCGAGTACCCGGTGAGCTTCATCAAGGTGGACGAGCTGAAGGCGCTCCTCGACCGCGGGGTGAAGGCGGACATCATCGACGTACGGAAGTGGGACCCGTACGTGGAGCTCCACATCAAGGGGGCCCGCTCGATGCCCCTTCGCATCGTCCGCGAGCGGGCCAACGAGATCTCGAAGACGGGCCTCGTCGTCTTCTACTGAACCTGCCCCCACGCGCTGTCCCGTGGGGCCAGCAACGTGCTGTACTCGATGGGCTGGCGCAACCACCGCGTGCTGGACGAGGGGCTGCCGGGATGGGTGGAGAAGGGCTACCCGGTCGAGGGCACCAGGCCCGAGGCCAAGCCGAGCCACTGAGCGCAGGATGATCCCCACCGCCGAGCTCGCGAAGGCCGCGCAGGCGGCCTTCGATTTTGTGAGCGCCCAGCCGGACGTGCGGGAGGTCGAGGTCTTCGTCTCGACGAACGAGAGCCTGCTGGCACGGCTCTGCTACACGTCGGCCGTGCCGTGCAACGGCGTCGAGGAGCCGAAGTCGACCCAATCCTATGGTCTCGGGATCCAGGTCGCGCTGAAGGACGGCCGGCGCATCGGCTTCGGCAGCGAGCCGAGTGACCTCACGCCGCGCGGTACCGAGCGGGCTCTCGCGAAGGCCCGCGACGCGGCGGTCGCCGACCCGGAGTTCGTCTCGCTGCCCCACCCGGGCGGCGAGCGGCGGACGCTCGTCGACTACCACGACCCGCGGCTCATGGCCATCGACGACCGGGACCTGGTCGAGGCCGGCTGGAAGATCGTGAACGGTGGGCTCCGCACCTTCCTCGCCTCCTCGCGACTGGCAGGGCTCGCGGGAACCGACGCGGGGCTCCGCCAGCTCGGCCTCCTGCTCGGCGGCGACGTCACGATCGTGCTGGAGCGGGTCGCGCTCGTCTCGACCCACCTGCCGCGCGTCCAGACGGACGAGTCGACCCTCATCACCGCGTCTGTCACGAGCATGGTGGAGGCCCGCGATGCCAAGGGCTCGGGGTGGTCGACCGGCACGCGCCTCGACCACTTCACCAACGAGGCGGGGGTCGACGCCGCCGCCGCCGCGATCGCCGCGATCGGCGGCGAGCGCGTGCCGTCGGGCGAGTACACGGTGATCTTCGGGAGCCAGCCGGTCGCGGACCTCCTGTGCAACCTCGTGCTCCCCGCCTGCACCGCGAGCTCCTTCTACTCCTCGAGCACGCCGTTCCTCGGGAAGCTCGGCCGGCCCGTCGCCTCGCCCCTCCTGACCATCTACGACCACGGCGCAGCGCCCGGCCTCATGGGCTCGAAGGGGATCACCTGCGAAGGCCTGCCGACCGGGCGCACCGATCTCGTCAGGAACGGCGTGCTCGTTGGCTGCCTCTCGAGCTGGTACGAGTCGCAGCGACTCCTCCGGGACCCGAACCTCCAGTCCAAGCTGGGGGCCACCGGGAGCATCGCCGAGCGGGCGCTCGCGCCGCGGAACGGCTTCAGGTTCGGCGCCGGAGGCGGCCGCGTCTTCGACTCGCAGCCGGGGATCGCGGCGTCGAACGTCGTGGTCGAGGGCAGCGGGGGCGCCACGCGCGACGAGCTGATCCGCACGGTGAGGAACGGGCTCTACATCGGGCGCATCTGGTACACGTACCCGATCAACGGTCTCCGGGCCGGGGACTTCACGTGCACCGTCGTGGCCGACTCATATATCATCCGCGACGGACGGATCGTGGCGCCGCTCCGACCGAACACGGTCAGGATCAACGACAACATCGCCACGGTCCTCGGCAACGTCGTCGGCGTCACCAAGGAGGTCAAGGGCACCATCGTGTGGGCCGCGGACGAGGTCGCCTACACGCCGGAGATCGCCGTCTCTGGCGTTCACGTGGACGCGATCGCCGGCTTCATGGAGGATCTCGGCTGATGGCAGACGCGCGGCTCGAAGCGATCGCCCGGGAGTGCCGGGTGCAGATCATCCGGATGCTCGCCCACGCGGGCTCGGGGCACCCCGGCGGCTCCCTGTCGGTCATCGACCTGCTGACGGCGCTCTTCTTCGGCCGGATGCGCTACGACCCCGCGCGGCCGGACCTCCCCGACCGCGATCGCCTCGTGCTGTCCAAGGGGCACGCAGTCCCCGCGCTCTACGCCGTGATGGCCAGGGCCGGATACTTCCCCGAGGCGAGCCTCACGACGCTCCGCAAGCTCGGGAGTCCCTTCCAGGGTCACCCGGACCGCACGGCGCTGGCCGGCATCGAGGCCGCGACCGGGTCGCTCGGTCAGGGTCTCTCGATGTCGCTGGGGATGGCGCTCGGGCTCAAGATGGCCGGCTCGCCCGCACGCGTCTACTGCATCCTCGGGGACGGGGAGATCCAGGAGGGCCAGGTGTGGGAGGCCGCGATGGCCGGACCCAAGCTCGGCCAGCCGCGCCATCCGCTCGACAACCTGACGGTCATCCTCGACTACAACAAGATCCAGCTCGACGATTTCGTGGTCCGCGTGCTCGACCTCGAGCCCGTGCTCGCCAAGTGGCAGGCGTTCGGCTGGCCCGTCAGCGAGATCGATGGCCATGACTTCGAGCAGATCGGCAAGGCCCTCGACCAGGCCGAGGCGACGCGCGGCGCGCCGTCCTTCGTCGTGGCCCACACGGTCAAGGGCAAGTCGGTCTCCTTCATGGAGGGGAACCCCGAGTGGCACGGCAAGGCGCCGAAGCCCGCCGAGGCCGTCCGCGCCATCCGCGAGATCCTCGGCGTCGCCGAGGCGGGATGGGAAGCCTACCTCGGCAAGGACCCCACGACGCGAGCGATCGTGGACGAGCTCGGCGCCCTGGAGGGCAAGTGATGCCGGCCAAGGCCAGCCGCGCCGCGTTCGGCGAAGCGATCATCGAGCTCGGAGCCAAGGACGAGCGCATCGTCACCCTCGACGCCGATCTCTCGAAGTCCACGATGACCGCGAAGTTCGCCAAGACCTACCCCGACCGGGCCTTCAACCTGGGGATCGCCGAGGCGAACATGATCGGTATCGGCGCCGGCCTGGCGCTCACCGGCAAGATCCCGTTCGTCTGCTCCTTCGCCTGCTTCGTCGTCGGCCGGTTCGAGACGATCCGCATCTCCGTCGCCTACACCCGGGCCACCGTGAAGATCGTGGGTACGCACGCCGGCATCGCGATCGGGGAGGACGGCTACAGCCAGATGGGGATCGAGGACATCGCGTGCATCCGCGCCCTCCCCGACATCCCGATCATCCAGCCCGTCGACGAGGTCGAGACGCGGCAGGTCGTCGCCTACGCCGTCGAGCACGAGGGCCCCCTCTACCTCCGCCTGACCCGGCAGAACCTCGAGCCGGTGTGCCCGCCTGACTACCGCTTCCGCTTCGGCCGCTGGCTCGTTCTGCGTCCCGGCCGCGACGTGACGCTGATCGGCACGGGCGGGACGGTCTTCAACGCGCTCGAGGCGGCCAAGCGCCTCGAGGGTGACGGGCTCTCCGCCGAGGTGCTCAACGCGGCCTGCCTGAAGCCGCTCGACGAGGAGCTGCTCCTGCGCTCGGCCGGGAAGACCGGCCACGTCGTGACCGTCGAGGACCATTCGATCGCGGGCGGGCTCGGCGGCGCGGTGGCCGAGACGCTCGGCGAAGCGCTGCCGACGCCGCTCAAGCGCCTCGGCGTCCAGGGCTTCGGCGAGTCCGGAGACCCGAAGGGCCTCTACGCCAAGCACGGCCTCGACCCGGCCGGGATCACGACCGCCGTGCGGAAGTTCCTCGACCGCTGACAGGTATCACAGCGCGATCTCTTCGAGCGCTATTCTGCTGAGCTCCCGGCAACGAGAAGCTTTGAGATTGCTCCTTGTCATCGCGCCGCTATCTGCCCTGGCGCCGCCATCAGTGTTCCTGTCTTCGCGTTCGAGCTGCGCCTCGTCCTCCCGCGCCTCGCCGACTCCCTAAGGCGATCTTCCTTCCCGGTGCATCTAGCGGTGAAGACCACGCTCTACTTCGTTGCGATCGCCGGCGGAGCCCAACTCGGCAGGGTCCTCGTGGAGAGGCCACCTCTGTCCTGACCAACTTCTTCGTCGGGAAGTACCATCGCCCTCGCGAAGAGCATCGGCGCTTCCGCCTCAGGAGCGGCCGAGCGCCAGGAGGAACCCGAACGTGATCGAGCCCGCGCCCGCACCGAGGGCGAGGGCGCGGCGGCCGCGCTGGAAGCGCGCGACGAGCGCCAGCGGGTACGCCATCGCCGCGGTGAGCGCCGTCATGCCCACGATCGTCCCGGCGCCGAAGACCGCCAGGTAGACGGCCGCGCTCCACGCCGAGTGAAGCGTCGCCAGGACGAGGAGCGAGACGGCGGCGCTCCCCGCCATCCCGTGCACCGCCCCGACCAGCATCGCCCTGGCGGCGAGCCCTCTCCGCTCGCCCGAAAGCGCCGCCAGGAGGCGTCGCGAGGGATGGATGTGCGGGTGGCGGTGGATCTCGGCGCCGTGGGCGTGCGGGTGGCTGTGGACGGCTTCGAGGTGACCGTGATCGTGGTCGGCCGCCAGATGGAGGGGCGGGACCGCGTCGAGGCCGCGCCCGGCGTCGCACAAGCGGAGGACGCCGAGCAGGACCAGCATCGCGGCCACGACGAGCTCGAGACCGCTCCCGACCTCGGGGCTGAGCGTGAGCCTGAGCCCCACGATCGCCGCGCCGGCGAGCGTGAGCGTGGCCATGTGCCCGACGCCCCAGAGGACGCCGACCAGCGCGCCGGCGGCGAAGCGGTGCTCGCGCGTGACGATCGTCGCCACGGCCACGAGGTGGTCGGGGTCGGTCGCGTGCTGGAGCCCGAGGAGGAAGCCGAGGAGGATCGCGGAGACGACGGGGTCCACTTACATCCCGAGCTTCTTCATGGCGGCGTCGACCTTCTCCCTGTGCTCGCGCGCCCAGCCCTCGAGCGTCGTCGCCGCGTCCTTCGCCGCCTTCGCCTCCGCGGAGCTCAGAACCTCGGCGGCCTGGGCGAGCGGGACGACGACGATCCCCTCCTCGTCCCCGACCACGATGTCGCCGGGCGAGACGAGCACGCCGCCGCACACCACGGGGACGTCGATGAGCCCGGCCGTCTTCCTGACGCCCGGGATCGGGATCACGCCGCGGGCGAAGACCGGGAAGCGGTTCTCGCGCACCTCGGCGAGGTCGCGTATGACGCCATCCACGACGAAGCCCGCGATGCCACGGCGCTGGGCCCACGCGCAGACGTTGCCGCCGGCCATCGCGTAGTCGGCGTCGCCCGCCTTCACGACGACGACCGCGCCGGGCGCCGCGCGGTGGATGGCGGCATGGAGCATGAGGTTGTCGCCCGGCGGGCACGCGACCGGATACGCGGGGCCGACGAGGCGAGGCATCGGGCCCCAGAGCGGGCGGATCCCGGCGTCCATCACCCGGTCGCGCGTCAGCGCGTCAGCGAGCGTCGTGGGCGAGAGCTTGGCGAAGGCGTGGATGTCCATGGCGGTCACTCCGACATTTTCAGGAGGAGCCCGGAGCGGCGCGTCCGGCGGATGGCCGCGACGAGCGCCCAGTGGCCCGCCACCACGTAGAGGGCCGAGAGCAGGAGCCCCGTGGCGACGGGAGAGGTGAACTCCGAGGCAAAGCCGTAGTGCGAGCGGTAGGCGTCCAGGAAGTAGGTCAGTGGGATCGCGGCGGCCAGCGCGGCGGCCCACGGGGGCAGGATCGCGATCGGATAGTAGATGCCCGCGAGCACCAGGACGAGGTTGACGGTCGCCCACGCGGACGCTTCCGCGCGGGTGCCGAAGAGCATGATGAGGACGCAGACCAGGACGCCCACGATCAGCGCGGTGAGGAAGCAGCCCGCGAGGAAGACCGCCAGGGGCGCCGGGCCGGCCTGGCGGACGTCGAACCCGAACGCCCAGGCGGCGAGCCCGGCGAGGAGGGCGAACACGACGAGGCCGCGGAGGATGCCAACGCTCCACGCGCCCAGCGTGAGGTGCCGGACGCCGATCGGCGCGAGGAACTGGTGCTTCATCGACTTGGACCACGTATCGTAGAGCACCGCGTAGGAGACATCGAGCTGACAGACCTGCACCGTCGACAGCGCGATGGTCCCCAGGAGGACGAACGAGGTCGTCTCGCGGGAGAGCTCCAGGAAGCGCGTCAGCAGGCCGATCGAGAGCACGCCGACGACCGGCCAGAAGGCCAGCTCGAACACGAAGAACACGTTGCGCGACGCCATCAGGAGGTTGCGGAGCGCGAACGCCCAGACGGCCACCAGCTCACCTCGCCAGCTCAACGAACACCTCCTCGAGGTCCGGCTCGAGCACCTGCACGTCCCGCACGACCGCGCCCTCCCCGTGCAGCAGGCGGAGCAGCTCGGGCAGCCGCTTCTCGGCGACGTCCACCGTGCACTCGATCCGGCCGTTCTCCTGGACGCATCGGAGGACGCCCGGCGCCTCGGCGAGGGCTGCGACCTCGGGGGGATCGAGCCGCAGCGCGATCACGTCGCCGATCCGGATCTGACGCTTCAGCTCGGCCGCCGTGCCACGCGCCAGGATCCGCCCGCTCTTGATGAAGGCGATCTCGTCGCACAGCTCCTCCGCCTCGCGCATGTAGTGGGTCGTCAGCACGATCGTCATGCGCCGCTCGCGCTGGAGGCGCGCGATGTGACCGCGGATGCGGGCCGACACGTCCGGGTCGAGCCCCAGCGTCGGCTCGTCGAGGAAGAGGAGCTCCGGCTCGTTCACCAGTGACTTCGCCAGCGCCAGGCGCTGCTTCAGCCCGGTGCTGAGCTCGTTGTAGAGCATCCGCCGGTAGGGGTGGAGCTCGCACAGCTCGAGCAGCGCGTCCACGCGCTGCGCGAGTGCCCGGCCCGCGAGGCCGTAGAGGCGCCCGTAGAAGGCGAGGATCTCGCCCGCGCGGAGGGACCAGAGGAAGGAGGCGTTGCCGCTGGCCATGTTCAGCCGGCGGCGCAGCAGGCCGGCCTCCCTCACCACGTCGTGACCGAGGATCGTCACGCTCCCCCGGTCGGGGATCAGGAGCGTGGCGAAGATCGACAGGAGCGTGGTCTTGCCGGCTCCGTTCGGCCCGAGCAGGCCGAAGATCACACCCTCCGGGACCGCGAGCGAGACGCCGCGGAGCGCCGCGGTCTCCCGCCGGCCGATCCAGCCTGCGCGGAAGGTCTTCGCGACGTCGCGCGCGTCGATCGCGAGCATGGGCGAATGGTACCATGTGGCCCATGACGGCCTCCGGGGAGTGGCGCTGCGCGGCCACGGACGTCCCACCGGGCCGCACGGCGAAGTTCCGCCTCGAGTGCGCCGGCCGGACCCTCGAGGGGTTCATCGTCAACCACGACGGGCGGTACCACGCCTACGTGAACCGCTGCGCGCACGTGGGCACGCCCCTCGACCTCTGGCCGAACGAGTTCTTCACGGAGGACGGCCGCGCGCTCATCTGCGCGACCCACGGCGCGATCTACGAGCCCGCGACTGGCCTCTGCACCGAAGGGCCGTGCGTCGGCGACGCGCTCGACCCGCTGCCCCTCCGCCGCGACGGCGACACCCTGATCGTGGCGTGTCCCCCCGCATGAACGGGGGCGACCAGGTCGAGATCGAGGAGGCGAACGCCCGCTTCTACCGGGCGTTCGAGACCCTGAACCTCGCGGAGATGGAGCGGGTGTGGGCGCACGGCGAGCACGTCAAGTGCGTCCACCCCGGCTGGCCGCTGCTCAGCGGTTGGGACGCGGTGCGCGCCTCCTGGGAGGCCATCTTCGAGCACACCGCCGAGATGCGGTTCACGATCTCGGACGTCCGCGTGGAGGCCGCGGGCGGCCTCGCGTGGGTGACGTGCACCGAGAACATCCTGTCCGAGGTCCGCGGGCGCGTGTCGGTCACCTCGGTCCTCGCCACGAACATCTTCGAGCGACGGCCGGAGGGCTGGCGGGTGATCCACCACCACGCCTCGCACGTGCTGTCCCCCGGGCCGGACGCGGCTTGACCCTCCGCGGACCGACGGTGAGAATGGGCCCATGGTGGAGATGCTGATCGCGCCCGGCGAGGCGCGGCGCTGGGTCGGAAGTGGAATGCGCGTGGGCATCGGCGGCGGCCCCGTCATGGTGACGCCGACCGCGCTGATCCGCGAGGTGATCCGGAGCGGCGCGCGGGATCTCCACCTCGTCGCGTCCTCGACGGGCGGCTTCGGCATCGACCTCCTCATCGGCGCGGGCGCGGTGGCGTCCGTGGAGTTCGCGCAGATCGTGCTCAACGAGTTCGGTCCCGCGCCGAACTTCCGCCGGTACGCGGAGAGCGGGCGGCTCCGCTGCCTCGACCACACGTGACCGGGACTCCTGGCCGGGCTCCAGGCGGGAGCCCAGGGGCTGCCCTTCATGCCGGTCGCCGGGCACGTCGGCTCGGACTACGAGCGACTGCGTCCCGACTTCCGCGTGATCGCCGATCCCTTCGATCCGTCGCGGCGGATCATGCTGGTCCCGGCGATCCGCCCTGACGTGTCGCTGATCCACGCGCTCGCCGCAGACGGGGACGGCACCCTGCTCCTCGACCCCATGGAGGACGACGCGCTGCTCGCACAGGCCTCGTTGACCGTCGTCGCGTCGACCGAGCGGATCCTGTCGCGGGACGACCTCCGGCGCCGCGGCGACGGCGTGATCCTCGAGGGCATCCACGTCACGGCGCTCGTCGAGCTGGCCGGGGGCGCCCATCCCACGCGGGTGCGCGGTACCTACGAGGCCGACGCGGCGCATCTCGCCGAGTACGTGGCCGCCGCGCGCGAGGACCGTTCCTTCAAGGAGTACCTGGCGCGGTACGTGTGGGAGCCGGACGATCACGCCGCCTATCTCAGGGCGGTCGGCGGGACGCTCCCGGCGTGACGCGCGGCGCCCCCGGCGCGAGCCGCGGCGACTACACCCCCGATGAGCTGATGGCCACGATCATCGCGCGCGAGGTGCGCGACGGCGAGGTCGTGGGGGTGGGCACGCTCGCGCCGGTGCCGGCGAGCGGCGTGCTGCTGGCGCACTTCTCCAGGGCGCCCCGCGCGCGGGTCATCATCCTCAACCACCCCGAGTACTGGCCGTTCCGCAACGGCTCGAAGGAGTTCTACGACTTCGCCCAGCGCGGCGGGCTCGACCTCTTCTTCCTCTCGGGCGGGCAGATCGACCGGCGCGGCAACCTGAACCTGATCGCGGTCGGCGACGCGGACCGGCCGCGCGTCCGGTTCCCGGGCGGCGCCGGCGCCGCGATGCTCTACTATTTCGCCCGGCGCGTGATCGTCTTCCGCAAGGAGCACTCGCCCAAGGTGTTCGTCGAGCGCGTGGACCACGTCGCGTCCCCCGGCTCGACGCCGCCCGACGTCCTGCGCCCGGGGGGACCGTGGAAGGTCGTCACGCCGCTCTGCGTATTCCGCTTCGACCGCCAGACGGCCGCCCTCGTGGTCGAATCCCTCCACCCGGGGGTCACGCGGGAGGATCTCCAGCGCCAGACGGGATTCACGCTCGCGTACGAGCCCGCGGTCCGGACGACGAGCGAGCCCACGGCCGACGAGCTCGACCTCCTCAGGACGCGTGTCCGGGACGCCATCGCCAAGACCTACCCCCGCTACGCCGAGACCGCCTTCGTCGGCTGAGAGGCTGTGAAAATTTCCAGGATTTCTCTCGCGTGAATCGCGGTGCGCACGGTAGAGTCGGCGCATGAACGACACCCTCTTTGAGTTGCCGAGCCCGGAGGCACCGCGTCAGCAGTCGGACGTGAAG
>JACQWC010000175.1 GCA_016209635.1 Candidatus Rokuibacteriota bacterium
CCTCCGGCGTGACCGAGGTCGAGAAACGGGCGGTGAAAGATGCCGCATTGTCCGCGGGGGCGAGGGAGGCCTACACGATCGAGGACCCGATGGCGGCGGCGATCGGCGCCGGCCTCCCGATCCAGGAGCCGGGCGGCAACATGATCGTGGACATCGGCGGCGGCACGACCGAGGTGGCCGTGATCTCCCTCTCCGGCATCGTCTACTCCAAGTCGGTCCGGATCGCGGGCGACGAGATGGACGAGGCGATCGTCCAGTACATCAAGAAGCACTACAACCTCCTCGTCGGCGAGCGCCGCGCCGAGGAGATCAAGGTGACACTCGGCTCCGCCTACCCGACGGGCGGTGAGCGGCGGACGATGGAGGTGAAGGGGCGGGATCTCATCGACGGGATCCCGAAGACCGTCGTCATCACCGACGAGGAGATCCGGGAGGCCCTGCGGGAGCCGGTGATGACGATCGTCGAGACGGTCCGCACGTGCCTCGAGCGGACGCCGCCCGAGCTGGCCGCCGACATTGTGGACAAGGGCATCGTGATCACCGGCGGCGGAGCGCTGCTCCGCGGCCTCGATCACCTGCTGCGGCAGGAGACGAACCTCCCGGTGACCTCGGGCGACGACCCCCTGTCGTGCGTCGCGCTCGGGACCGGAAAGGTGCTCGACGAGCTCGATCTCTTGAAGAAGGTGGCCATCCCCGCCTAGAGACGGGCGCCGCGTTCTGGGGGTCGCCGGGTGAAGATTCGCAGGCTCGCTCTCCTTACTACCGTCGTCTTCGTCTGCCTCGTTCTGCTCACGCTGCAGACGCGGGGCGGGGCCACGGGAGCGGCGGACGTGCTGGCGCTGGTCACCACGCCCGTCCAGGCGGGGCTCGCGAGGGTGAACCGCGCCGCGTTCGGGCTCTGGTCCACCTACCTCGACTGGAAGAACGTCCGCGCCGAGAACCGCCGCCTGCGGGACGAGGCGGAGCAGCTCCGGATCGATTCGCTGCGCGTGGGCGAGACGGTCGAGGAGAACCGGCGGCTGCGCCGGCTCCTCGGCTTCCGCGAACGCCTGCCGCTGGCGACCCTGCCCGGCGAGGTCATCGGCCGGGAGTGGGGCGGCTGGGTGCGCTCGCTGACCGTGAACCGGGGGCGCGGCGACAACGTGATGCGCCTCACGGCCGTGATCTCGCCCGAGGGCCTCATCGGGCGCGTCGTCGACGTGCGCCTCGGCGCCTCCGTCGTCCAGGTCTTGACCGACCCCGCGTCGACCGTGGGCGCCCACCTCGTCCGGACCCGCACGCCGGGCATCGTGGAGGGCGAGCCGCGCGGCACGATCCGGCTCAAGTACATGGCGCGCGACGGAAGCGGCATCCAGGTCGGCGACCTGGTCGTGACCTCGGGCGTGGGCGGTCTCTTCCCGCGCGGCATCCCGATCGGTCGGGTGCGCGCGATCGACGATCGCGGCTCCGCCCTGTTCAGCTACGCCGCGCTGGCGCCGGTGGTCGACCTCGGGAAGGTCGAGCACGTGCTGCTGGTCACCAGCGAGAGCACGACCGACCTCACCGCGCTCTTCGCGGTGGGCGGTTGACCCCGGCGTGCGGACGCTCCTGGCGCTGACCGTCTTCGGGGGCTCGATCGCCTCGGCGACCGTCGCGCCCGCGCTCCGCATCGCGGACGTGACGCCCGACATCCCGCTGATCGTCGTCGTCCTCCTGGCGCTCCGGCGCGGCGGCGAGGTGGGCTGCGTCGCCGGCTTCGTTGCGGGCCTGATCCAGGACGCGGCGGGCGGGGGGCTCATCGGCGTCCAGGCGCTGACGAAGGCGTTGATCGGTTTCGGGATCGGCCTCCTCGGGCGCCAGCTCCGGGGCACCCAGCCGCTCGTCCAGGTGCCGGGACTCGTGCTGCTCACCGTCGTGGAGGGGCTCGCCCGGTTCGCGCTCCTCCAGATGTTCCATTTCCCGGCGCCGTTCGGCGAGCTGATGGCGTACGTGGTGCTGCCGCAGGCGCTCTACAACGGGTTCCTCGGCGCGGCGCTCGTCCTGGCGCTCGCGTGGACGGAGTCGCTCCGGGGCAGCACGCCGTGAGCCGGGGCGGGTTCCGCCGCGGCGGGCTGCCGGAGCGTCGCGACGCCGGCCGTCGGCGGATCATGGTCGTCGCCGGCGTGGTCGCGGCGGCGTTCCTCTTGGTCGTCGGGCAGCTCTGGTATCTCCAGGTGCTCGAGGGCGGCTACTTCCGGGACGCGTCGGAGAAGAACCGCATCCGCGTCCGCCCGGTCGCCGCGCCGCGCGGGATCCTCTTCGACCGGCGCGGCGTCCCGCTCGTCGACAACCGTCCCGCCTTCACGCTCTCGGTGATCCCGCGCGAGCTCGAGAACCGCGAGGCGGTGCTCGGGCGCGTCGCCTCGCTCCTCCGGCTCCCCTACCGGGAGCTGCTGGACGCCGTCGCGCGGGTGCCGACCGACTCGTTCGTGCCGGTGCGCCTGCGGCGTGGCCTCACGCTCGAGGACGTGACGAAGGTCGAGGAGTGGAGGCTCGTGCTCCCGGGCGTCATCGTCGAGGTCGAGCCCCAGCGCACCTATCCGACGAGCCGGTTCGCCGCGCACCTGCTGGGCTACGTCCGGGAGGTGAGCGACGAGCAGCTGCGACAGGGCCGGTACCGCCGGGGCGACATGGTGGGGCAGAGCGGGCTCGAGCGGATCCTCGACGAGTACCTCCGCGGCCAGGACGGCGGCGAGCGCATCGAGGTGGACGCGATGGGCCGGCCCGTGCGCCTCATCCAGCAGACGGAGCCGCACCCGGGGGCGCAGGTCATCACCACCGTCGACGCGCGCATCCAGGAGGCGGCCGAGCGCGCCATGGAGGGCCACGCCGGGGCGGTGGTGGTCATGGATCCCCGGACCGGCGACGTCCTCGCCATGGTGTCGACGCCGGCCTTCGAGATCGACCAGTTCACCGGCACGATCGATCGGGGCGCGTGGCTCCGCTTGGTCCAGGACCCGTACTACCCCCTGCTGAACCGCGCCATCCAGAGCCAGTACGCGCCGGGCTCCATCTTCAAGATCATCGTCGCCGCGGCGGGGCTGCAGGAGGGGACGCTCACGCCCCTCGACCGCGTGCACTGCACCGGCACGTTTCACCTGGGCGCCTGGGAGTTCAAGGACTGGAAGGAGGGCGGCCACGGCACGGTCGACCTCCACCGCGCGATGACCCAGTCCTGCAACGTCTTCTTCTACCAGGCGGGCCTCAAGGTCGGCGGCGGCGCCATCGCGCGGTACGCCACGGCCTTCGGGTTCGGCCAGACGACGGGCATCGACCTCCAGGGGGAGAAGGTCGGACTGATCCCGCAGCCCAAGTCGCGGCGCGACGGCGCCCGGCGCGCGTGGCTCGCGGGGGAGACCGTCAACATGTCCATCGGTCAGGGGCCGGTGCTCGTGACACCGATCCAGGTGGCCCGCTTCATGGCGGCCGTGGCGAACGGGGGCGTCCTCTGGAAGCCCCGGCTCGTCCAGCGCGTGGAGCGGCCGGACCAGTCGGTCGCGTGGAGCGATCCGGGAGCGGTGACGGGGTACGTCGAGCTGTCGCCGGCCGTCTGGGCGTTCCTCCGGCAGAGCCTGTGGTCGGTCGTCAACGAGGGCGGGACCGGCGCCGCGGCGCGGATCCCCGGCCTCGACATCGCCGGCAAGACCGGCACCGCGCAGATGATCGCGAAGTCGAGGTCGGAGCGGGGACAGGACCACGCGTGGTTCGCCGCCTTCGCGCCCGCGCGCGACCCCGAGGTGGTGGTCGTCGTGCTCGTCGAGCGCGGCGGCAAGGGGGGCCAGGTCGCCGCGCCGCTCGCCCGCAAGATCCTGAACGCGATCTTCTTCGAGAAGGTCGCGGCCGTGGGGGTGGCCGGGTGATCATCGGGATCGACCGGCGGCTCCTCCAGAACGTCGACTGGGTGCTCCTCGGCGCGGCGCTGGCCCTCGTGGGCCTGAGCACCAGCACGCTCTGGAGCGTGAGCCTGGGGCGGACCGGGTCCACCCTGGCCCTCCGGCAGCTCGCGTGGGCCGGTCTCGGCGTGCTGGCCCTCGTCGTGGTCGCGAGCCTGGACTACCGAAGGCTCGTCCGGGCGGCGCCGGCGCTCTATCTCGCCGGGCTCGCCGGGCTGGTCGCGGTCTTCCTGCTCGGCCGGACCGTCTCGGGCGCCCGACGCTGGCTCGCGGTGGGCCCGCTGTCGATCCAGCCCTCCGAGCTGTTCAAGATCTGCTTCGTGCTGATGGCGGTGTGGCTGCTCACCTCCCGATGGGCGCGGCCCGTCGGGGGCTCGGTCATCGCCTGGACGCTGCCGATCGTCGCCGTGCCGTTCGCGCTGATCGTCAAGCAGCCGGACCTCGGCACGGCGTTGCTCCTCTTCCCCGTGCTCCTCGTCCTCCTGGTGGGCGCGGGGGTCCGCTTGAGACTCCTCTGGGGACTTCTCCTGGCCGGTACGAGCGCGATGCCCCTGGCGTGGTTCGCCCTGAAGAGCTATCAGCGCGAACGCATCCTGGTCTACCTGGACCCGTTCCGGGACCCGCTGGGGAGCGCGTACAACGTGATTCAGGCCAAGATCGCAATCGGGTCGGGGCAGCTCCTGGGGAAGGGCGTGGCCGGTGCGACGCAGAGCCGCCTCGCCTTTCTCCCCGAGCGCCACACGGATTTCGTCTTCGCCGTATTCGCCGAGATGTGGGGGTTCGTCGGGTGCCTCGTGCTGCTCGCCTGCTATGCCGGGCTCCTCCTGAGGGGGTTCGACATCGCGGCGACCGCACGCGAGCCGGTCGGACGTCTCGTCGCGCTGGGCGCCACCACGCTGCTCGCGACGCAGATTCTCGTCAACGTGGGGATGGTGACCGGCCTCCTGCCGGTCGTGGGGGTCCCGCTGCCGTTGATGAGCTACGGCGGGTCCTCGATGATCGCCTCCCTCATGGCCCTCGGGCTCCTGCTTTCGGTCCGAATGCGGCAGTTCCAATGAGACACGCGGAGTGCCGATCCCTCGGCAGCGCCCGCGTGCCAACGAGGTGCTGCCGTGGCCAAACGCATCGTCGTCAACGCCGGTCCGGTCGAAAGTCGCGTCGCGGTCCAGGAAGGTAACCTCCTCACCGAGCTGTACCTCGAGCGCCACCGGAACCGCTCGATCGTCGGCAGCGTCTACAAGGGCGCGGTGACGAACGTCCTGCCGGGCATGCAGGCCGCGTTCGTCGACATCGGGCTGACCAAGGACGCCTTCCTGTACGCGGGCGACTACACGGCCGACCTCGGCGACTACGCCCGCACCATGCTGGCGGAGAGCGAGGAGGACGCCGACGTCGAGGTCGACGAGGAGCCGCGCCGGGTGGCGACGGCCCCCATCGAGGACCTCGTGCGCAA
>JACQWC010000193.1 GCA_016209635.1 Candidatus Rokuibacteriota bacterium
GGTCACGACGAGGACGATCACGATGAACGCCGCGAACGCCAGCGACGTCGCGTACTGGAACGGGATGCCGAAGACGCTGATGAACCCGCCCAGGCCGGTCGCGAACGCCGCCACCGGCCCGCCCTTGGAGCCGACGGACACGGCGAGCAGCGCGAGCAGGCCGAGCAGGAACTCGCAGAGCATCGAGCCGCCGCCGACCGGCAGCATGTCGGCCTCGTTCTCGATCTGCCGCGCCGTCCCGACCGAGCCGAACAGCGCGTGCCACCCGGAGATCGCGCCGCACGCGATGGTCACGAAGAGCATCGGCCACAGCGGCATGATGCCCGCGGGACCGAGCTGCGGGTTGAAGCCCTTGAATGCCGGGATCACGAACTGGGCGACCTCGGGCTTGAAGCCGAGGCCGGCGAGCGCCGCGCCGCCGAGCCCGAGGACCATCGCCGCCGCGCTGATCCAGAACGCGACGTAGACGACCGGCTGGGCCATGCGCCAGATCGGGAGCACCGAGCCGGCGTAGCAGAAGGCGCAGACGGCGATCGCCCAGAAGAGCAGGCTCGGCATCATCGTCGCCTCGGCGCCCTTGAACCCGGCCGCCGTGGGATCGAAGTACGTGACGAGCGGCTGTCCGGCCGTCAGCGTGTTCATCCCCTCGTTCAGCCCCCGGAACACGGGTTCCGACCACGGGCCGGCGATGATCCCCACCAGCGTGACGCCGACGGTGAGCACCGTCGCGCCGACCAGGCCGCTGCGCCAGCGGTAGAGCATCTGGCCGAGCAGCAGCCCCATCCCCGTGAGGAGGAGGAGCCCGAGCGGCACCCGCGGCTGCCCCTCGATGGTGTTCGCCATGATGCTCACGAACCCGCTCGCGCCGATGAGCAGGTAGGCGACGATGAACATCAGCAGCACCGTGCGCGAGCGGGGCGACACGAGCCGGTGCGCGATCGCGGACAGGCTGTTGCCGTCGTTGCGCACCGCGATGACGATCCCGCTGTAGTCGCTCGCCCAGCCGATGAAGCTCACGCCGAGGACGAGCCAGATCAGGGCGGGGAGCCAGCCCCACAGCGTCGCGGCCACGATGGCGCCGACGATGGGACCGGCGGCCGCGATGGACTTGAAGTGGTAGCCGAACAGGATGCTCTTGTTCGTGGGCATGAAGTCCACGCCATCCATGTAGAGCGTGGCGGGCGTCGCCCGTTTCGGATCGGACTGGATGACGTAGCGGTCGATCCTTCGGGCGTACAGGGTGTACGCGAGGTACACCGTCAGCGCCCCGATGATGACAGCCAGCAGTGTGTTCATCCTGCCTCCTTCCCTACGTGAATCTCACGCAGTGTCCCTCGAGTCCGGGCTCCCTCTCATCCTCCTTTCGTGGACGCGGCTAGACGCTCGGAGATCAGGCCATCCACTCTCGCGAAATCGGAGCCGATGTACCGCTCGCCGTCCACGGTGAACGCCGGGTACCGGCGGAAGCGCCGGAACAGCGACTTGAAGAACCCCTCAATGGACGCGGCGTCGACCAGACGGATCGACACGCGGCCGCCGAATTTCTCGCCGAGGGTCCCCGCCCACTCAGAGAGCTGGTGGAACTCCTGGTAGAGATCGTCGGGGAGACCGGTGTCGAGCTGGTCCCTGTGCACCTTCCGGCCGAGTCCCATGACCTGCCAGGTCACTTCGCAGTGCTTTCAGTGCTGGTAGTTGGTCGGGACGTAGGCGACCACTTCGACGCGAACCGGTCGGACGGGACGTTCGGTCATCATCGACCCTCCCGCGCCCAGTTGGCTCCGCAAGGAACGACCACCGCGATACTATATGGGCGGCCCGGGGACCGCAAGGTCCTTCCGGGCCGAGCCTATGCGTCAGGACCAGTGGCGGGACCTCGACGACGAGGCGCTCGAGCACCTGCTCGTCGAGCGGTGGCTCTACCGCGGCGTCATGCTCGCCGTCGTCCTGTTCTCGGCGATCGGCGCCACCTACCTCGGCGCGCGCGGCGTCTCGAGCCTCCTCGATCAGGTGATGGTGGGCCTGCTCCTCCTGCTGGCGGTGGCCGCGGCCGGCGTCGCGTTCGTCACGCGCCAGGAGGATCTCAGGATGATGCAGGAGCTTCGCCTCCGCCGCCGTTCCGCGCCCGGCCCGCCACGCTGACCCGGGCGCACCATGCGCTTGACACCCTCGCGAGCCGGCACTTAAATTTAGACCGACCGGTCGGTCTGCCATGGCCTGGCCGGCGGGAAAGGAGAGCCGCGCGTGCGTTTCGCCGATGCCCGCCTGGAGCCCGTCTGGGAGAGGGTCGCCGAGGGCCGGCGCCTCGGCCGGGACGACGGGCGCCTCCTCTTCGAGACGGACGACCTTCTCGGCGTGGGCTGGATGGCCGACCAGGTGAAGTCGCGCCGCGAGGCGGACCGGGTCTACTTCGTGATCAACCGGCACATCACACCGACCAACGTGTGCGTGCTCTCCTGCAGCTTCTGCGACTTCGCCAGAAAGAAGGGCGAGACGGGCGCCTTCGAGCACACGATCGAGGACATGGTGGCAATGGTCCGTGACGGCGTGCGGGAGGTGCACATCGTCGGCGGCCACCACCCCGACTGGCCCTTCGAGTACTACGAGCGGATGATCGGCGCGATCCGCGCCGCCCACCCGGAGGTCCAGATCAAGGCCTTCACGGCCGCCGAGATCGACTACTTCTGGCGTCGCTGGAGGATCGAGCCGAAGGAATCGCTCGCCCGCCTCAAGGCCGTGGGGCTCCAGTCGATGCCGGGCGGCGGCGCCGAGATCTTCTCCGCCCGCCTCGCCCGCCTGCTCCGGTACACGGGCAAGGCCGACCCCGACCGCTGGTGCGAGATCCACGGCATCGCGCACTCCCTCGGCATCCGCACCAACGCGACCATGCTCTACGGACACGTCGAGACGCCCGCCGAGCGCGTCGACCACCTCATCCGCCTGCGGGAGCAGCAGGACGGCTCGGGCGGCTTCCTGACCTTCATCCCCCTGGCCTACCAGGTGGGCACGACCCGGCTCGTCCCGCGCCAGACGCCGCCGACCGATAGTCTCAAGACGATCGCCGCCGCGCGGCTCCTCCTCGACAACTTCCCCCACGTCGAGGCCTACTGGGTGGTGCTGGGCGAGGAGACCACCTCGGTCGCGCTGCACTTCGGCGCCGACGACATCAACGGGACGCTCGAGGACGAGCGCATCCAGCACATGGCGGGTGCCCCAACGCCCGCCGGCGTCGCCCGCGAGCAGCTCTTCCGGATGATCCGGGACGCGGGCAAGGTGCCGGTGGAGCGCGACGCGCTCTACAACGTCGTCCGCGTGTGGCCGCGGTGAGCCAGGGGGTCCTCGAGGACATCCGGTCGAAGGCCCTCGGCGGCAAGCGGCTCGACCGCGACGACGGCGGCTTGCTCCTCACCGAGGCGCCGCTCCTCGAGCTGGGCGCGCTCGCGCGCGACGTGCGGTTCGCCCGGCTGCCCGAGCGGGTGGTGACCTTCGTCATCGATTCGAACCCGAACTACACGAACGTCTGCGTCACCGACTGCCAGTTCTGCGCCTTCTACCGGAAGCCCGGCGACCCCGAGGCGTACACGCTCTCGGTGGAGGAGGTCCTCGCCAGGGTGGCGTCCGCGGCGCGCCGGGGCGCCACGACCGTGCTCCTCCAGGGCGGGCACAACCCCGCCCTCCCCCTCGAGTACTACCTCACGCTCGTGCGGGAGACGCGGCGCCGCTTCCCCGAGATCACGCCCCACTTCTTCACCGCCTCGGAGATCCGCACGATGGCGCAGGTGAGCGGCCTCGCGGTCGGCGAGGTGCTCGACCGCCTCTGGGAGGCCGGTCAACGCACGCTGCCGGGCGGCGGGGCCGAGATCCTCTCCGAGCGCGTCCGCCGCCGCATCGAGCCGAAGAAAGGCGGGCCGGACGCGTGGCTCGAGGTGCACCGCGAGGCGCACCGGCGCGGGTTCAAGAGCACCGCCACGATGATGTACGGCCACGTCGAGGGGCCCGACGACGTGCTCGACCACCTCGATGCGATCCGCGAACTTCAAGATGTGGACGGCGGGTTCACCGCCTTCGTGCCGTGGTCGTTCAAGCCCGGGAACACCCTCCTCGAGAAGTGGATCAAAGAGGTGAAGGGGCCGAATCCGTATCTGAGAATGCTCGCGGTCGCGCGCCTTTACCTCGACAACTTCCCCCACGTCCAGGCGTCGTGGTTCTCCGAGGGCAAGCGCGCCGGGCAGATCGCGCTCCACTTCGGCGCCGACGACTGGGGCGGGACCCTGTTCGAGGAGAACGTCCACAAGGCCGCGGATTACGTGAACACGGTCACCGTCGAGGAGCTCGTCACCCTCATCCGCGAGGCGGGCTTCACGCCCGCCCAGCGCACGACCACCTACGAGATCCTCCGCACCTTCTAGCTTAGATCGGATCGATCGGCGGGACCGCGGCGATGAATCCCCGGCGGTGGGCTTCCGCGTAGAGCCGCTCGAGGGCCCGGCGGCCCTCCTCGCCGAGCGTCACCGTGTAGTCGTTCACGTACATGAGGACGAAGCGCCGGCAGGTTTCCTTGTCGATCCCTCGCCCGTACCGCATGGCGTAGTCGAGCGCCTCGTCCGGGTGCGCGTGGGCCCACGCGATCGAGTCTCTGAGCGCCTGCGAGAGCTGGCGGTGCACGGCCTCCCCCAGGTCCCGGCGCATCACGTTGACGCCGAGCGGCAGGGGAAGGCTCGTGTCCCGTTCCCACGCCTGCCCGAGATCGAGCACCTTCGTGAGCCCCATCGCCTGGTGGGTGATCTGCCCCTCGTGGATCAGGAGACCGAGGTCCGCCTGTCCCTCGAGGACGGCCCGCGGGATCCGGTCGAACGCGACCTCGATGAGCGGCGGGTCGCCGCAGTAGAGGCGCAGCAGGAGCGCCGCGGTCGTATGGCTGCCGGGAATCGCCACGACCCGCTCCGGGATCTCCCGCGGGTCGATCGGCTCCCGCGCGACCAGGATCGGTCCGTACCCCTTGCCCATCGACGCGCCCGGGTCCATGAGCCGGTAGCGGTCGGCGACCAGCGCGTAGGCGGCTGCGGAGACCGCCGTGACCTCGAGCTCCGCCGCCCGCGCGCGCCGGTTCAGCGACTCGATGTCCTCGAGGACGTGCTCGATCTCGACGCCGTCCACGGCCACCCGGCCCGCGGTGAGCGCGTGGAACATGAACGCGTCGTCGGGATCGGGGCTGTGGCCGATCCGAATCCGCCTCATCGGGATCCCCTCCGCGGACCCCCGTGGGCCGCCCGGGGACGCGCGTGAGCCAGAAAGTCGCGACGCGCGAGCGCATCCTCGGCGCGGCGCTCGAGGTGTTCGCGCGGAAAGGCTATCACAGGGCGATCGTCGACGACATCGTCCGCGCCTCGTCCACGTCGAAGGGCGCCGTCTACCACCACTTCCCGAACAAAGAGGCGGTCTTCCTCGCGCTGGTCGACGAGTTCGCCGAGCGGCTGGCCCGCGCCGTGGCGGCGGCGATCGCCGAGCGTCACGGCGCCCTCGCCAAGGTGGAGGGCGCCCTCACCGCCGCGCTGAGGACGTTCGCCGAGAACGACCGGCTTGCGAGGCTCATCCTGCTCGAGGCGGTCAGCCTGGGCCCGGTCTACCAGGCCAAGCGCGCCCGGGTCCACGACCGCTTCGCGGCGCTGATCCGCGGCTACCTTGACGAGGCCGTCGCCGAGCGGTCGATTCCCGCGCTGGACACGCGCGTCGCGACGCTCGCGTGGCTCGGCGCCGTGAACGAGATCGTCGTCCAGTGGCTCCACACGGGCGCCCCGGACCTCGTCAAGAGCATCCCGCCGCTCACCCGCATCCTCCTCCACTCGATCGGCGCCGAGACGCGATGAGCGCCCCTGGCTGGATCGAGTCCCTGGCCCGGCGCGACCGGGCGATCGTGCTGGCGGGGCTCGCGGGCCTCACGGCGCTCGCCTGGATCCATCTCGTCCGCCTGAGTCGCGAGATGACGGACATGGCCGAGATGGGCATGGTCCACGTGCGCGCCTGGACCGCCGGCGACGCGGCCCTCGCGGCCGTCATGTGGCTCGTCATGATGCTCGGCATGATGCTGCCGGCGGCGGCGCCGATGATCCTCGTGTTCACCACGGTGAACCGGAGGCGGCAGGTCGCCGGCGGCGGACCCTACGTCGACACCAGCCTCTTCACGCTGGGCTACCTCGTCGTCTGGACGGCGTTCAGCGCCGGGGCGGCGGCGGCGCAGTGGGGGCTCGGCGCGGCGGCGCTCCTCTCCCCCGAGGCGATGACGGCGGCGCCGTGGCTCGGCACGGTGCTCCTGGCCGCCGCCGGCGTCTACCAGCTCACGCCGCTGAAGTACGCCTGCCTCGCGCGCTGCCAGACGCCCGTAGGGTTCCTCCTCACCGAGTGGCGGGAGGGACGCGCGGGCGCCTTCGTCATGGGGTGGAGGCACGGCCTCTTCTGTCTCGGCTGTTGCTGGGTGCTCATGACGCTCCTGTTCGTGGGCGGCGTCATGAACCTCACGTGGGTTGCGGCGCTGGCCGTCTTCGTGCTAGTCGAGAAGGTAGTCCCCGCCGGCCGCGCGGTGAGCTGGGCGAGCGGCGTCTTCCTGCTCGCCTGGGCGCTCTGGACGCTCGGTGCGGGACACTGACCGGGGGAGGACCTCGTGGCGACCATCAAGTGGCGGCTCAAGGGCCGGTATCTCAAGGCGTGCAACTGCGACCCGGGGTGCCCCTGCGAGTTCTGGGCGCGGCCCACGCGCACGAAGTGCGAGGGCATGCTCGGGATGCAGGTGGACGAGGGGAACTTCGGCAGCCTCAGCATGAAGGGGGTTAGGTGGATGGCGCAGTACCACTGGCCGGGCCCTCTCCACGAGGGCAACGGCACCGTCCTCCCGATCCTCGACGAGCGCTCGTCGCCGGGGCAGCGTGACGCCGTCCTCCAGATCCTGAGCGGGAAGGCCGGCGGCGGCTGGTTCCAGGTGGTGGCCTCGCTCGTCACCCGCGTCCTCGAGCCCAGGGTCGGGCGCATCGAGTTCAGGCACGACTTGAAGAAGCGGACGGCCCAGGTGATCGTCCCGGGGATCCTCGAGACCACCGTCGAGCCCATCCGGAACCTCGCCACCGGCGGCGTGCACGTCATCGACGTGCTCCTGCCCGACGGGCTCGAGTACAAGAAGGGCGTCGTCTGCCAGGCGACCATCAACCGCGGGACGGGCCCCATCCAGTACGACGCGTCCGGGGGGCACACCACCCTGGCGCACGTCGAGCAGACGCACGCCGGCCTCAAGCGCTGAGCCCGAGCCCGCCGGGCCGAATGGCGAAGGCGGGTGGCCTGGCTACGCCATCGGAGGGGCGAAGCCCAGCCGGAAGTCCCCCGCTCGGATCGCGCGGATGATCGCGTCGCGGTCGCGAGGCGCCTCGACCTCGATCCACGCGCGTCCGAAGTGGGGAGGGCGGTGGGCGTCGTCCGTCGCGATCTTCACGAGCGGAATCGCAGCCGAATCGTAGAGGGGCCGGTACTGCCCCGTGTCCGTCACCTCGACGGCGTCGAGGGGCAGGCCGTCACGGGTGATGATCTCGATCCGCGCGAGCGTCTCGCCGACCGTGAGCCGGTACCGGGCCGGGTGGTTCAGCACGTAGAGCGTCTCGTGGTCGCCGACCACCTTGCCCACGTGCTGTGAGAGCGGCTCGTAGTTCAGCTCGACGCCGTGGAACAGGAGGAGCCCCGGGCTGAGGCTCGCGAGCGCCCGCCAGTACTGGTCGCCGATCCAGTCGTCGTGGTCGGTGATCGCGAGGAAATCGTAGCCGAGCGTCTCGTACTCGGCGATGAGGCGCTCCGGCGATCGGACGCCGTCCGAGAAGGTCGTGTGCGCGTGCAGGTTCCCCCGGAGCCGCGCCATCAGACCCGCGTCCGCCAGTGATCGCTGATCTCGTCGAGCCGGGCGATCCACACGCCCGGGGTCCGCCGCGCGCGCTCGACGAGCCGGCGGAGGCAGGCCAGGCGCGACGGGCGGCCGATGATCTGGGGGTGGAACGTGAAGGTCGCGACCCCCCCGGTCTCCGAGATCCCGTCGAACTCCTCGAGCCACCCGTCGAGCACCGGGCCCGGAGGCTGGATCGAGCGCTGGCCCGTGAAGAGGAAGAACGGCGCGTCGTCGAGCACCCAGGAGACCGGGACCTCGACGAGCCTCCGCCCGTCGACCTCGGGATGGAGGTAGGGCGTGAGGCGGTCCATCATGTTCGAGGAGTAGTCGAACCCGTGCCGGGCCAGGAGCGCGATCGTTCGCTCCGAGATCTGCCAGGCCGGGGCGCGGTAGCCGCGCGGCCGCCGCCCGGTGTGCCGCGTCACCACCTCGACGCTGCGGACCAGGATCTTCTCCTCCTGCGCCGGGTCGAGATCGCTCACGCGCTCGTGGACGTCGCCGTGAGCGCCGACCTCGTGTCCCCCGGCGACGATCGAGGCGACGGCCTCTGGGTAGCGCTCGACGACCCACGCCGGCACGAAGAACGACGACCGGATCGCCGCGCGACCGAGGAGCTCGAGGATCCGGGGGAGCCCCTCGAGCACCCCGAAGCGGCCCTGCGAGAGCGTGACGGGCTCGGAGATCCCGCGCGCCATCCACAGGGTGTCCGCATCCAGATCGAAGGTGAAGGCGCACGCGGCGCGGGCGCCGTCGGGCCAGACGGGAGCGGTCACCGACTCAGCGGGCGGGGGTCGCCGGAGGAGGGGGGCCGTCCCACGTGAACGTGAAGCCGAGCGAGAACCAGCCGTTCACCTCGCTGTACCCGTTGAGCGAGCCGCCCACGGGCGTGTTCGGCGAGGTCCAGCCCGACATGCCGACCCGTCCCGTCGAGGTCGGGGTCCTCCGCTCGACCGACAGGGGCCGGATGAAGGCCGGATCGTGGCGGACGCGAGGGCCCTGCGGGTAATAGTCGGTGTCGCTCGGCCGGGTCGGCTCGTCCCGCCCGGGTGGTATCAGCTGGCGCTCGCGCTCGGCAGGCGGCGGCGTCGTCGTGATGTCGACCTGCTGGGCCGACCCCGGCGATGCCGCGAGCGCCAGAAGCGAGGCCATCAAGACGACGATGATGTACCTCATGCGCCCATTGTACCGCAAGGGACCTACGCCCGACAGAGCCTCATGAGCGCGCCGACGTCGTCGAGCCCGTCGAGGGCGAGCGCGACATGCTCGATCTCGTCCACGCGCGTGGCGGGCAGGGCCCGCGCGGCGTTGTCACGGAACTTCTCGATGAGGACGCGGGCGTCGATCGGCCGCCGGACCCCGCCCCGCCCGTCGGGCTGCCGCGCCTCGACGACCCGTCCGTCCTCGAGGCGCACGCGGACCCAGCCCGGGAACCCGTCGGGGAACGCGGACGACGGGTCGACCGTGGACTCGACCTTCGCCGCGAGGGCGAGCAGGCGCTCGTCGGCGAGCCGGTCCGGCGCATAGGTGTCGAGCCCCACCCGCCCGTCGACGAACGCCGCGGCCACCGAGTACGGGAGGCTGAACTGCGCGTCGTACGGCGTGCGCGGCCGGACCTTCGCGCCCCGCGGCTCGCAGACGATCGCCACCTCCCCCTCGGGGACCAGGCACTCGATCGCGACGATCGCCTCCGGCTCGATCGCGTGCGCCCGCCTGAGCTCGAGCGCGCAGTCGAGGTACGCGTGGTTGTAGTGGCAGCACGGGTAGGGCTTGAAGCCCACGCGCAGCGTCTCCCACTGGCGACCGAGGCTCGCGAACGGCGCCGGGTCCGGGTCCGTGCCGAGAAACGTCCGGTAGAAGCCGAAGCGACCGTCGAGGATGGTCGCGGGCCCCGTGACGCCGCCGCGCGCGAGGGCGGCCGCCACCACGCCCCCGTGGCCCGCCCAGCCGGGGTGCAGGCGCTTGACCCACGAGCCGTCCTCGAGAAACTCGAGCACTCCGGAGGCGAAGCTGCCGGCGATGCCGAGCGCCGCCGTGAGCCGTGCCTCGTCGAGCCCCTCGCACTTGCCGGCCGTCAGCGCCGCGGCGAACGGGCCGCAGACCGCCGTCGCGTGCCACCCGCGGGCGTGGAAGGCGCCCGGGGCAGCCATCCCCAGGCGCGTGATCGTCTCGTACCCGGCGACCGCCGCGGTCACCACGACCCGGCCGTCGGCGCCCGCGACCTCGCCGAGGGCGAGCGCGGTGGGGAGCACCACCGCCGAGGCGTGCGTGATGGACGGAGCGTGGGTGTCGTCGAAATCGAGGCCGTGCGCCAGGGCGCCGTTGGCGAGGACGGCGAGCGGAGGGGTCGCGGCGAGCGCGGATCCCACGACCGTGCACGCGCCCTGCCCCGTCCAGCCCTCGAGGGCGCCCCGGATCGACGGGGCCAGATCGGAGGTCGAGGCCGCGAGGGCCAGGCCGAGGAGGTCGAGAGTGCGGAGGCGGACGCTCGCGACCACGACATCCGGGATGTCGTCGAACGCGAGCTCTGCGGTGAAGGCGGCCAGGCGACGGGCGAGCGTCACGCCGGGCTCCCGCGGGCGCCGGGCGGCGCATCCCCGAGCGCTGCGGCGCGGGAGAGATGATACGCTCGCTCCATGCTCCGGCTCATCCGGATCGGCGCCGTCGGCCTCCTGGCGGGGGCCTGCGCGGCGCCGTCGGCCGGGCTCATGCCGAGCCGCGCGCCCGACTTCAAGACGAGCGAGATCCGCCGTCCCGCGCTGCTCGTGCGGGTCTCGTTCGGCCCGGGCGAGTGGAGCGAGCGGGAGCGCGCGTCGCTCCCCCCGGAGTACGAGGGCACCCTCGTCGAGGCCCTCAACGCGAAGGCCGTGCTCGCCCGTGACGTGCAGCTCGTGGCACGGGAGGCGGGGAGCTTCGGCGGCCCCACGGCGCTCGCGCGCGCCCGCGAGGTCGGGGCGGACCATGCGGTCCTGGTGGACGTGCGCGTCACGCGGGGAGACATGGTCTTCTGCCGCGAGAGCCGCCGCCCGTTCCGGGCGACCACCACCGTGTGGGTTCAGTCGGTCGAGGTGTTCCGGGTGGCCGACGGCGGAAAGCGGTTGACCCTGCCCGAGGGGCCGGCCCTCTCCGCCGCGGAGCTGGACGCCGACTGCGACGATCCCAAGCGGTCAACCCGACGCTCCACCTCCGAGACGATCGGCGAAGCCGTGCAGCGGCTCGTGAGAGGCCTCGTCGGCCCCTAGGCCGGCGCCGCCTGCGACGCCGCCGGGGGCTCGCCCTCGTCCAGCGTCGGCGGATCGCCGTAGGGGGACGTCGGCCGCGCGCCCGCGTCGGCGCCTCGCTCCCGGCTGCGGATCGCGGTCACCGAGCGTCCTTCGGGGTCCGTGACCGCGACCTCCTCGACCAATCCGGCGTCGATCAGCTGCTGGACGAGCATCTCCCGCTCCTGACCCGCGGGGGGCAGCTGGTGCGATTTCCACCGGGTGACGAAGTAGCCGCGGCTCACATGGGGCAGCCGCGCCTCGGCGCGCTGGAGCTCGGCGAGCCCGCGCTCGAGACTCTCCCTGCCCCGCAGTGTCCGGGCGTCGGCCCGCGCTCGATCGACGGCGCGGGACCGGTCCGCGCGGAACGCCGACACCCCGTCGCTCAGACGGATGTGCCCGAAGCAGCGCACGCGCAGGTCCGTCGACAGCTCCTCGGCCGACCACGTGGCGACCCAGACCTGCTTGCCCAGGGCGTTCACCGCCTCGACCGCCGGCACGAAGTCCTCGTCCCCGGACACCAGCACCGCGGCGTCGAAGGCGGAGATCGCCGCATAGTGGATGAGGTCGGCGACGAGCCGCGTGTCCACGCGCTTCTCGGTCGTGTATTCGTACTCGGCCCCGCACGCCGGGCAGCGGCCGCTCCGCCGTACGCGCCCCTCGCGCTTGACGAAGTAGCCGGGACGCAGCTCGAGCCCCTTGAGGAAGGTCTCCACCAGCGGCGGAGCGCCGGGCGACACGCCGACGTAGTAGTAGGCGCCGGCGAAGTACGCGCCGGGGCCACCCGCCGCCTGGGTGATCCACGTGGCGAGACGATCGTAGTCCACGCGCAGCGACTCGTCGACGCGGAGGAGAGAGCGGTAGAAGTTCTGGCCGTCAAAGAAAATGCACACCTTCATACGCGCTCCTGAGTCCAATCGCAGAGTGCGAGCCCTCGTGGCCCTCCCGGGCGCCGGTCCATCCCACTCGGACCACGACGCGAAAAATTGTAACATGACTGCCGGCGGGGCCCGACGGGCAGAGGCTGGCGCGGGAGAGCGGCGAACCCCCAACACGCGGAGGCGACCCATGGACATCGTGTTCGGCACCTACCCCTCCTGGTCTCTCCTGGCCGTGCGGGTCTTCCTCGGCATCATCTTCTTCGCCCACGGGGCGCAGAAGATGTTCGGCTGGTTCGGCGGTCACGGCCTCAAGGGCACGATCGGGTACTTCCAGCAGGCGCTCAGGATCCCGCCCGCGCTGACCGTGCTCGCGGCCCTGACCGAGTGCCTCGGGGGGCTGGCCATGCTCGTGGGCTTCCTCTCGCGGCCCGCCGCGCTCGGGCTCATCATCGTGATGCTGGTCGCGATCGCCAAGGTGCACCGGCCCCACGGCTTCTTCCTCAACTGGTCGCTCCAGCCCGGGAAGGGGCACGGCTTCGAGATGAACCTGGCGCTGATCGGGATGGCGCTCGCGGTGCTCATCGGGGGCGCCGGGGCGATCTCGATCGACCGCGCCATCTTCGCCCTGGGCTGGTAGGGCGCACAAACGCGAAATGGTGGACGATACTGGACTCGAACCAGTGACCTCTGGCATGTGAGGCCAGCGCTCTGCCAACTGAGCTAATCGTCCGTGGCCGGGATTCTAAACACTTACCGAACAGGTTTGCAACCCCGTCCTGACGATTGTGCCCATTTTGTGCCCGTCGGTCCACCGCCTTCCAGTCTCGGTCGGTTCGCGTCCGCCGACTGCGAGCGCGGCCGCGACGGTTTTGCACGCATTGAGCACTCGCCAGATCTCAGGACCGAGACCGAGGGTGTGCGGAAGAACCTGAAACACGATGTATCGGTTCGTGGCGCGATACCCCAACCGGCGCAACGCCGCGAGGCATAGCGCGTGCGCAGCGTTGTAGGCGAGGTCGAAGGATGTAGAGCGGCGGCGCCTGGATGACGAGGTCGCTCCAGTCCTGCTCATCTTTACCATGCCAGACGAGCTGCGGGTCCAGGTCGCGGTTGCGCCGCTCGTAAGCGACGCGCACCGGATCCTGCGCCTCCTTCTCCAGCACTGACTGGTACTCCGCCGTCGGGATGTTCTTCCGTGTGGCTTCCTCTCGGCGATGGCGGAGAGCTTAATCGCGTCTACTCGGAGATCGGCGGCGGCCCGGTGGCCAGGGGGTGCAAGACGTCGATCGCCCAGCCCACATCCAGGCGCTCCCCCAGCCAGCCCGGGCACGCCGTTCGCGGGTGGAGGCGGAGCCCCTGCGCCTCGTGCCGCGCCCGGAGAGCCTGGACCGGATCGGCGGGCACCGCGGTCGGAGGTGGGGCCTCGGGCAGGAGCCGGCCGTCCGGCCGCCGGAACCGGAGGGCGCCATCGGGCTGGCGAGCGACCTGGTAGCCCTCCTCGTGGACCGCGCGGTGGTGCCGGCGACAGAGGAAGGTGAGGTTCGACAGCGTGGTCGGGCCGCCGTCGGCCCAGTGGCGCACGTGATGCCCCTCGCCCGATGGCAGCCCGCAGCCCGGGAAGCGGCACCCGCGGTCCCGGTGCTGCA
>JACQWC010000194.1 GCA_016209635.1 Candidatus Rokuibacteriota bacterium
GACGTACACGACCCCGCGCGAGGCGATCTCCGGCCCGGCGACGACGGCGCCGCGCCCGTCGACGGTGAGAGAGACCGCGATCACCCCGTCCCGGGCCAGGAGCTGCCGATCGCGCAGGACCACCGGGCCGATGTCGCCGATGCCCCGGCCGTCCACGAGGACGCGCCCGGTGGGGTAGCGGCCGACGACGCGCGCCGCCGTCTTCGTCACC
Source organism: Candidatus Rokuibacteriota bacterium (assembly GCA_016209635.1). GTDB lineage: Bacteria > Methylomirabilota > Methylomirabilia > Rokubacteriales > CSP1-6 > JACQWC01. Next base: position 212 of record JACQWC010000194.1, read on the forward strand.
TCGACCCCCATCCCGTCCTCGATGAGAAAGACGCTGTCGTCCGGGATCCCGACGCTGACCGCGAGCCGCGCGTGGCCGAGAAGGTGCCGGTACTCGCCGTGGACGGGGATGAAGTAGCGGGGCCGCGTCAGGTTCAGCATGAGCTTCAGGTCCTCCTGGCTCGCGTGGCCCGAGACGTGGACGAACGCATTGTCCTCGTAGAGGACCTCGGCGCCGAGACGGTAGAGGGCGTTGACGACGCGGCCGACGGTCCGCTCGTGGCCGGGGATCACGCGCGCCGAGATGATGACGAGGTCGCCGCGCGCGATCTGCACGTACTTGTGCTCGCCCGCGGCCATCAGGGCGAGCGCCGAGTTCGGCTCGCCCTGGCTCCCCGTCGAGAGGATCACCTGCCGGCGGGCGGGCAGGGCGACCAGGTCCTCGAGGGGCAGCAGGACGCCGTCGGGAACGGGCAGGTACCCGAGCTCGGCGGCAACGGCGACGTTCTTCTGCATGCTCATGCCGAGGAGCGCCACGCGGCGGTCGTGCGCGGCCGCGAGGGCCAGCACCTGCTGGATCCGGTGGATGTGCGAGGCGAAGGTCGCGACGATGACGCGTCCTCCGGCCTGCGCGAAACGCTCGCCGAGCGCCCGCCCCACTTCGCTCTCGGAGGGGGTGTGGCCGGGGCGGTCGACGTTGGTCGAGTCGGAGCAGAGCACCAGGACGCCGTGCTCGCCCAACTCGGCGAATCGGCGGTAGTCGGGCGTCTCGCCGTCGAGCGGGCTCGGGTCGAGCTTGAAGTCGCCCGTGTGCACGATCGTGCCGACCGGGGTGTCGATCGCGAGCCCGATGCCGTCGGCGATCGAGTGAGTCACGCGGATCGGCTCGATGCCGAAGGGGCCCGTCTCGAACCGGACCCGCGGGCGCATCGGACGCAGGTCGGCCGTCTCGAGGAGGCCGTGCTCGCGGAGGCGCTCGGCGACGAACGCGAGCGTGAGCGGCGTGCCGTACACGGGCACGCGCGTCCGCTGGAGCAGGTAGGGGAGGGCGCCGATGTGGTCCTCGTGGCCGTGCGTGAGGACAACCGCGCGGAAGCCGTCGCGCTTGGCGAGCGCGTAGGAGAACTCGGGGATGACGTAGTCGATCCCGGGCAGCTCGTCGTCCGGGAACATGAGGCCGCAGTCGATCGCGACCAGCTCGTCGCCGAACTCGACGAGCATCATGTTGAGGCCGATCTCGCCAAGGCCGCCGAGCGGGATCAGTCGCACGGCAGGCTCGCTCGGGGGCTTCGCCGAATCCACCGAAACTCCTTTCAAGGCCGCGGGTTTATCGTATCACCCGGCCGCGGGCGCGCCGAAGTTTCTCGGATGCCGAGCGAGGGGCCTCGTGGACTCGAGGACGGCCGCCGACCTAGAAGGGCGCGTCCCGCTCCAGGTGCCGGACGAGCGCGCGCGCGTGCTGGAGGAACTCCGTGCGCGCGCTGGCCGGAATCGGCTCGCCGGGGATGAACTTCTCGCCGAGTGGGTTCACGAACGTGCCGTTCTTCGCGACGCGGTAGTCGAGGTGCGGCCCCGTGCTCAAGCCCGTCGTGCCGACGTAGCCGATCACCTGGCGCTGCCTGACGCGCGCCCCGGCGCGGACGTCCGCTGCGAGCCGCGCGAGGTGGTTGTACATGGTCTCGTAGCCCGCGCGATGGCGGAGCTGGATGGAGATGCCGCTGCCGCCGTCCCAGCCCGCGCGTGCGACGACGCCGTCCGCGACCGCGCGGACCGGCGTGCCGATGGGCGCGGCGTAGTCGACCGCCAGGTGCGGCCGGACCCCCCCCAGGATCGGATGCGGGCGCGCGTAGGTGAACCCCGACGTGATCCGCGTGAACTCGAGCGGCGACTTGAGGAAGCTCTTCCTGAGCGAGAGGCCCGTCGGGTCGTAGTAGCCCCAGCCCGTGCGGCCCGGCCGCTCGAACCCCACGCCGGTCAGGATGCGGCCATCGCTCACGTACTGGGCGACGAGGATGCGGCCGTAGTCGACGAACGACTCCCCCGCGTACCGCTTCTCCACGAGGAGGCGGAAGCGGTCGCCGCTTCGAGTGTCGGCGGTGAAGTCGAAGTCGGACTGGAAGATCTCGACGAAATCGAGGACGAGCTGCGGCGACTCGCGGGCCTCCTCGACGGCGGCGAAGAGCGAGCGCGCGACCTCGCCCTGGACCGGCTCGACGCGGACGTCCGGCCGCGTCTCCGCGCGCCGGACCTCCCACCCGTTGTCGGTCGAGACGACGGCGAACCCGAGCCACGGGCTCGGCTCCCAGGAGACCGCGATCGGCGCCCCGGCGAGGTTCCAGACGATCGACAGCGCGTCGCGCGGCCTGAGCCGCCTGAGGTCGGCGCCATTGTCGCTGAGCGCCGTGGCGATCTCGTTCCCCACGCGGCGGTCGACGCCCCCGCGCGCCAGCGCCTTGACCAGGGTGTCGCCCCGCCGCAGCTCCACGCCGGTCGTCTTCGTCGCCGGCGCCGCCTCCGGCTCCGGCGCGGCCGGGACGTCCACGTCCCGCGTCGCCCCGCCCGGCAGCGGCAGGAAGCGGACGAGGATCCCGGACGTCACGAGCCAGACGACCGCCGCGGAGACGAGGAGCAGGCCGAGCGCGCGGATCCGCACGACGACTATGATAACTGGGCGCTGAGTCCGGCGAACTCAACAATCGACAGGGTCTCCGCCCGACGGCTGGGGTCGATGCCCGCCGCCACCGCTGCCCGTCGTGCGTGGTCGACGGAAAAGCCCAGCCCCGACGCGAGCGCGTTCGCCAGCATCTTGCGCCGCTGGGCGAACGCTGCGTGGACGACCGCGTGGAAGCGCGCCTCGTCGGTCGCCACCCTGGGCGTCCGGAGGACACGGAGGTGCACCACGGCGGACTCCACGCTCGGGGGCGGCCGGAAGGCGCCGGGGGGAACGCGCAGGGCGATTCGCGCGTCGCAGTAGAGCTGGGTCAGGACCGACAGGCTCCCGTACACCTTGCCGCCGGGGCCGGCGGCGATCCGCTCCGCGACCTCTCGCTGGAGCATGAGCGCCATCTCGGCGATCGTACGCCGGGCCGCGAGCAGCGTCACGAGGATGGGCTTGCTGACGCTGTACGGGAGGTTGCCGACGACGAGGAGGCGCCCCCCCGGCGGCGCCGCGAGCGCCGAGTAATCCCAGGCCCGCGCGTCCGCCTCGAGGACCTCGACGCTCGCCCATCGCCCGCGGAGCCGCTCGGCGAGGGCCCGGTCGACCTCGAGGGCGACGACCCGCCCGCCGCGCCGCGCCAGCTCGCCGGTGAGGGCGCCCTCGCCGGGCCCGATCTCGACCACGAGATCCGCCGGGGTCGGTGCCACGAGGTCGACGATCGCCCGCGCGATCCCGGCGTCGCGGAGGAAGTGCTGGCCGAGGGCCCGGCGGCGGATGCGATGACCGTGCGACCCCACGCCGTTTCAGGACGGCGACACGCGGCGGGCCTCGAGGTCTGCGCGGAGAGCCTGGTGGACCCGCCGCACCTGGGCCTCGGTCGCCGCGCGATCGCCGGCGTTGTCGATGACGTAGTCGGCGAGCGTCGCCTTCTCGGCGAGCGGCATCTGGCTCGCGATCCGCCGCTCGATATCGCTACGGTCCCCGTCTCGTTCGAGCGCCCGGGCGCGCTGGGTCGCCTCATCGGTCGCGACGACGATCAGCCGGTCCATGTTCCGGTAGTTCCCGCTCTCGATCATGACCGGCGCGTCGAAGACCACGATGCCGTCGAACCCCTGCTCGACCAGCGCCTGGAGCCGGCGGGCGAACCGCTCACGAATGGCGGGATGCGTGATCTGCTCGAGCCGCCTCCGCTTCGCGGCGTCGGCGAAGACGATCGCGCCGAGCCGCTTCCGGTCGAGCGTCCCGTCGGGCTGGAGCACGCCAGCGCCGAACTCCGCCACGATCTCCCGGAGCGCGGGCTCGCCCGGCTCCACCACCTCGCGGGCGAGCACGTCGGCGTCGATGAGGAGGCAGCCGAGCCCGCGGAGCAGGTCGGCGACCGTGCTCTTGCCGGTCGCGATCCCGCCCGTGAGGCCGACCAGAAGGAACCTGCGCGTCACGGGCGGCCCCGGATCAGACCTCGGACCAGTCCCGGCCCGCCTTCACGTCCACGACGACGGGCACGCGGAGGGGCAGCGCCGCCTCCATGATCTCCTTCGCCAGCGCCTCGGTCGTACCGACCTCCTCGGGCGGCGCCTCGAAGAGCAGCTCGTCGTGCACCTGGAGGAGCATCCGGGTCCGGAGCCCCCGCTCGCGGAGCGCCCGGTGGACCCGCACCATCGCGATCTTGATCATGTCGCTGGCGGTCCCCTGCACGGGAGCGTTCATGGCC
>JACQWC010000181.1 GCA_016209635.1 Candidatus Rokuibacteriota bacterium
CCCCGGGGAAGTTCATGTCGAAGAGGTCGCGGTACGGCACGGCCCCCTCGGCGATCCGCCAGGCGATGTAGTGCATGATCGGTCCGTCGTGGACGAGGGGCCAGGATCGCGAGCGCCACGTCAGGGTCGCGACGAGGACGAGGAGGAGCAGGAGCAGCAGCGCGCTAACGGCCGAAGTACGCTTCAATGACGCGCTCGTCCGCCTGGATCAGGCCGGGCGGCCCCTCGGCGATCTTCTCGCCGTAGTCCAGGACGAACACCGTCTCGCAGAGCCCCATCACCACCTTCATGTCGTGCTCGACGAGCAACACCGTCTTGCCCTCGTCGCGGAGCCGGCGCACGGCCTCCAGCAGGTCGTTCAGGAGCGTGCGATTGACGCCGGCGGCGGGCTCGTCGAGGAGGATGAGCGACGGCTCCCGCATGAGCACGCGGACGAATTCGACGAGCTTCTGCTGGCCGTAGGAGAGGTTGCCGGCGAACTCGTTCCGGAGCCCCTCGAGCCTGACGAATCGGAGCAGCTCGAGCGCCCGGCGCTCGGCGTCGCCGACGCTGCCCCGGGTCACGACCAGGAGGTTCTCGAGCGCCGTCAGCTCGGGGAAGACCCGGGTCACCTGGAACGTCCGCCCGATGCCCTTGCGCGCGATCCGGTAGGGCGCGAGCCCGTCGATGCGTTCGCCGTTGAAGAGCACGCGCCCGGCGTCGCGCCGGTCGAGGCCGGTGATGCAGTTGAAGAGCGTCGTCTTTCCCGAGCCGTTCGGGCCGATCAGCCCGTAGATCCGGCCCGCCTCGAGCGCGAGCGACACGCGGTTGACGGCCGCCACGCCGCCGAAGTGCTTCGAGACGCCGTCGATCTCGAGCACCGCCATCAGATCGTCCGCGGCAACCTGTACCGCATCTGGAGGAGGCCCAGCACCCCGCGCGGCATCAGGAGCACCACCGCGACGATGATGGCGCCGAACAGGAGCTGATGGAGATAGATGAACTTGGCCCACACCAGCTCCTGGAACACGAACAGCACGACCGCGCCGAGCACGGGGCCCCAGACGGTGCCCTTGCCGCCGAAGAGCACCATCACGATCATCGTGATGGTCGTCGCGAGCGGGAACACGCTCACCGGCTCGATGTAGCCCTGGTCGCGCGCGGCGAGTCCGCCGACGATGCCCGGCCCGACGGCCGAGAGCAGGAAGGCGTAGAGCTTGTACCGCGCGGTATCGATCCCCATCGCCTCCGCTGCCACCTCGTCCTCGCGGATGGTCATGAGCCGGAGGCCGAATCGCGAGGTGATGATGAGATAGGTGAGCAGCGTCACGGCCGCGGCCACGAGTCCCATGACGTAGTAGATGGGCACCGTCGCGTGGAGCGTGGGGAACGAGAGGCCGAACCCGCCGCCCGTGAGACCCTCGAAATAGGAGACGAGGGCGCGCAGGACCTCGTTGAGGCCGAGCATGGCGATGGCGAAGTAGGGGCCCTTCAGCCTGAGACACGGGTAGCCGATCACGAGCGCCAGGACGCACGCCGCCACGCCGCCGGCCAGCGAGGCCGGGAGCCACGGCCAGCCGCCCTTCGTGACGAGGATCCCGGTCGCGTAGGCGCCGGCGCCGAAGAACGCCACGTGGCCGAACGAGACGTACCCCGTGAGCCCGGAGATCAGGTTCCAGGAGCTCGCGAGCGCGATCCACATGAACATCTGGAGGAGGGCGCGGACACCGTACCCGCTCCCGACCATCGGATAGAGCGAGAGCAGGAGCACGAGCGCGCCGAGCGCCACGGCGAACGCCGGCTTCATTGGATCGAAGGCCCCGAGGCCGGCGCCCACCGTGGGTGGCGTGCCGTGGGGGCGACCCGGTGTCATGTCTGGCGCCCGCCGAGGAGACCGGTCGGCCGGACGAGGAGCACGAGCACCAGCAGGATGTACGCGACGGCCTCCGAGAGCTGCGTCGTGAGGAAGAGCGAGGCGATCTGCTCGATCAGGCCGAGGAGCATGCCGCCGAGCAGCGCGCCCGGATAGTTGCCCGCGCCGCCGAGGACGATCACCAGGAACGACTTGAAGGTCCAGATCTGACCCATCTCCGGCTGGACCGCGACGATCACCGCGATGAGCGAGCCCCCGGCCGCCGCGAGCGCGGAGGCCAGGCCGAAGGTGAGCAGATGAATCCGCTCGACGTTGATGCCGCACACCATCGCGACGTCGCGACTCTGGGCGGTCGCCCGGATCGCCTTGCCCAGCTTCGTCTTCTGGAGGAAGAGAAACGCCGCGGCGCTGATCGCCGCCGCGAAGAGGAACGCGACCAGCCGACTCTTCGAGAAGGCGAACGCTCCGACGACGTAGGACCCGGTCAGGTACTCCACCGCCCGGAGGTCCGACGTGAACGCGAGCTGCGCCAGGTTGACGAGCGCGATCGAGACGCCAAAGGTGAGCAGCAGCGACGACAGCTCGGGCGCGTCCACGACGCGGAAGACCAGCGTCCGCTGGAGGAGCATGCCGAGCGCGAAGAGCACGGGCATGGAGACGACGAGCGAGAGATAGGGATTCACGCCGAGCCAGCCGTAGAGGAAGACCGTCGTGTAGGCGCCGAGCATGAGGAGGGGCCCGTGGGCGATGTTGATGACGCGCATGACCCCGAAGATCAGGGCCAGGCCGAGCGCGACCATGGCGTACAGCGCGCCGGCCAGGATCCCGGAGATCACGACCTGGCCCAGCATCGCCGGCGTGACGATCACATTCACGGTCGCGTCACCCCGACGCCGCCCCGGAGTCTACGGAATGGGCGCGCGGACACCGAGGGGGGCAGGGCGCCCCGGCGAGTGTCTTTCCGAAGCCGGGCGCCCTGCCCCCCTTCGGTGGTGGCGGCTGGACGGTCAGCGCTGGGTCCAGGGCGGCGTCGGGAAGCGCGGCTTGCCGGAGGCCAGCTCGTCCGGCCACACGGTCACCTTCTTGCCGTCCTGCCACTGGACCATGACCATCTTGTGGGCGACCTGGAAGCCGTCCGCCTCCACCTTGTAGTCGCCGAACGGCGTTCGCACCTCGAGCTTGAGGAGCTCCTCCCGGACCCGGTCCGCGTCGAGCGTACCTGCCCGCCTCACGCCCTCCGCAAAGATCCGGCAGCCCGCGTACCCGGCCGCGGAGTGATAGACCGGCTCGCGGCCGAACTCCCGCTTGTAGGACTCGACGAACTCCTTCTGGCCGGGATAGGGGAGCGTGCCCTCCCACTGGGTCGCGCCGTAGATGTATTCCGCGTTCTGCTTCAGGAGACTGTAGAACTCCGGGAGGTCGCCGCCCACGGTCACGCCGAGCATCTTGGGATTGACGTTCAGCTCCTTCATCTGCCGCGTGATCGCCACCGCGTCGTCGAAGTAGGTGGCGGCCGCGATCACGTCCGGATTCGCCGCCTTGATCTTGGTGAGCATCGCGGAGAAGTCCGTGTTCCCTTTCGGATACGCCTCCTGGAATACGACCTGCATGCCCTTCTTCTTCGCCAGCTCCGCGGTGCCGACGGCGGAGGACTTCGTGAAGAGGGTGTCCTCATTCACGATGGCCACCGTCTTGAGGCCACGCCGGGCCGCCATGTCGATCAGCCCCTCCAGGTACACCTCCGCCGGCGAGATGACCATGAAGATGTACTTCCGTCCCTTCTTGAAGATCGATGTGGTCGCGGCCAGTGGAGTGACCATGACCTTCTTGTACTTCTCCGAGACGTTCGCGACGGCCTCGGTGATGGGCGACGAGTAGGGCCCCATCACCGCGTCGACCTTGTCCTCGGTGATGAGCTTCTCGTAGAGGCGGACGCCCGTGGCGGGGGTCGACTGATCGTCGTACACGACGAACTCGACCTTCCGGCCGAGCAGCCCACCCTTGGCGTTCAGGTCCTTGGCACAGAGGTCATAGCCCTCGCGCTGGTACGTGCCGAGCTTGGCGTAGGTGCCGCTTTGCGAGAGCGAGGCGCCGACGCGGATCGGCCCCTGGGCGTCGACGGGCAGGCTCGCGGAGAAGAGGGCGATCACGGCCACGAGCGCGCCGAGTGTCTTGAGGGTCATAGCGATCCTCCTGGGGAAATGAAAGCCGTCCAGAAATAGCACTCGGCGCTCCGACGTGTCAAGGTCGCCGGGGCGTCCCGGCTACTCACGGAACTCCTGATCGAGGATCTCCCGGATGAAGCGGTCGATCGAGACGGGATAGAAGCGGACATCGGGGCTCAGGATCACGCCGGTGTTGATGACCTCGCGGCGCGCCAGCTCCTCGAGGACCCGCTCCAGGTGGCCGTCGGTGTCGCGCTCCTGGCGCTGGATCTTGAGCTCCTCGCTCTCGAGCGACAGCCGGGACGCGTAGTGGAAGCTGAAGACCCGGGCGACGAGGCGCTGGTCCATGACCTCCCGCTCGCCGAACAACTCGCCGTAGGTCGGCCCGTCCCGCCCGGGCGTGACGACGAGTCGCGGGGAGACGCGGATGCGGCCGCGCACCTCCACCGCCCGGCTCGGGTGCTCCCGCTCGGCGCCGACGAGGATGTAGGGCAGGACGTGATAACCGGCGATGATGCCGCTGAGCGGCCTTCGCACGATCCTCGTCTCGTCGAAGACGTGCCGGAGGAACTCCGAATCTTGCCAGGCGTCACCCATGCGATGTAGTGTACCGCGAGGGCATGGAGACGCGATCCAAGGGCTCGGAGAGCCCGACCCGCCGCCGGCCGGCGGAGTGGGTCCACGTCTGCGAGCGCTGCGGCGAGCGGATGGTGGAAGTCCACTGCAAGATCGTCTGCAACAACTGCGGTATGCTGCGGGACTGCTCGGACCCCTGACGGGATCCGCCCCCCGCGCGCCCGGGAGGGCGGCCGCGATCACAGCCGATTCGGCGGGCGCGCACCGGGCCGTTTTGGTAGCATGCGGCACCACGATGAAGATCACGCGCGTGCGTCCGCACCTCCTGTCGCTGCCCCTTCCCCGCCCCGTCAAGACGGCGGTCCACGACATCCGGACGGTCGACACGGTCCTCGTGGAGATGGAGACGGACGGGGGGGCCACGGGGGTGGGGTTCTGCTTCGCGTTCGGCCGTCACCGGGCTCGGGCGCTTCACGCCCTGGTCGAGGATCTGATTCCCCTCTACCAGGGGGCCGACCCCCGCGCGGCGCGCGCCCTCCACGAGAGCGCCTGGCGCGCCATCAACTTCGTCGGCCACGCGGGCGTGGCCGTGATGGCGCTCTCGGCCGTGGACACCGCGTGCTGGGACCTCGCCGCGCAGTCCGCCGGGGCACCCCTCTTCCGCCTGCTCGGCGGGGGCCGCTCCCGGATTCCCGCGTACGCTTCCTCGGGGCTATGGCTCGACTATTCCGCCGACGAGCTGGTCGCCGAGGCGCAGCGCTTCCTCGCCAAGGGCCACCGCGCCATGAAGATGCGCCTCGGACGGACGCCGGCGGAGGACCTCGACCGGGTACGGCTCGTGCGGGAGGCGGTCGGGCCGGGGGTGAGGCTCCTCGCGGACGTCAACCAGGGCTGGGACGAGCCGACCGCGCTCCGGGTCGGCCGGGCGCTCGAGCCGTTCGAGCTGTACTGGCTCGAGGAGCCGCTGCCGTACGAGGACCTCGAAGGCTGCGCGCGCGTCGCCGCCGCCCTGCGGACCCCGATCGCGACCGGCGAGACCGACTACGGCAGCCTCGGCATGCGCCGCCACCTGGAGCTCCGGGCGGCCGACATCCTGATGCCGGACCTCCAGCGGATGGGCGGCGTCACCGGGTTCTTGAAGGCCGCGACGCTCTGCGAGGCGTTCCACACCCCCGTCTCGTCCCACCTCTTCATGGAAGCCTCGGCACACCTGCTCGCGACGGCGCCGAACGGTCTCATCCTCGAGCACATGGACTGGTGGCAGGAGCTGTTCGAGGACCCGCTCACCCTCGTCGACGGCGAGGTGCTCCTCCCCGAGCGGCCGGGGATCGGGCTCGGGCTCAACCGGAAGGCGCTCGAGAGGTTCGCGTGCTGATCCGGTTCTGGGGGACGCGGGGATCCGTGCCGACGCCCGGACGGCGCACGGCCGTCTTCGGGGGCAACACGAGCTGCGTCGAGGTCCGGTCCCCCGACGGGCAGATCATCCTCCTCGACTGCGGCACGGGGGCCCGGGCGCTCGGGCTCGACATCGTCGCACGGGGCGGCAACGTCCCGCCCATCCACGTCCTGGTGACCCACACTCACTGGGACCACATCCAGGGCTTTCCGTTCTTCCTCCCCGCGTACATCCCGGGCGGGCACCTGACGATTTACGGCGCGCGCGGCCTCGACCGCACGCTCGAGGGCTCGCTCTCAGGCCAGATGCAGCACACGTACTTCCCCGTGCAGCTGGGGGAGCTGCGCGCCGAGATCGAGTTCGCGGAGGTGAGCGAGGAGCAGTTCAGCGTCGGGCACTACCGGGTCACCACGCAGTTCCTGAATCACACCGCCCCGACGATCGGTTACCGGCTCGAAGTCGGCGCTCTGAGGGTCGTCTACGCGACCGATCACGAGCCCTTCTGGTGGACGCCCTCGCGCCCGAACGCGCCGAATCGCTTCGAGCACCCGGGCGACGAGCGGCACCTCGACTTCGTCGCCGGCGCGGACCTGCTCATCCACGATGCCCAGTACGCGGACCGCGAGTACCCGGCCAAGCGCGGCTGGGGGCACAGCACGATCGAGTACGTGACCGACCTCGCGATCCGGGCGGGCGTGCGGCGGCTCGCGCTGTACCACCACGAGCCGGTGCACCCGGACGCGTGGATTCGCCAGCAGACCGAGCGCGCGCGCCGGCGCGCCCAGATCCAGGGATCCTCGATCGAGATCTTCGCCGCCGCGGAGGGCCTCGAGCTGGACCTCCCCGAGCCGCAGCCGGCCCCGGGCGAGGCCGTTGCGGCCGGTGGCCTGCCGGCGCCGTTCGTGACCCCGACCGGCCGCCTCCTGATCGCCGGTCCCGACGCCGACGGCGTGCGCGAGGTCTACGAGACGCTCGAGCCCGACGGCTACGAGCTGACGACGCTCGTGGGGGCCGACCCCAACGAACTGGCGGCGGCGGCGCAGCCCGACGTCATCGTCTTCGTGGGATCCGGCAGCGAGGCGATTCTCCTCGACCTGGTGGAGCGCGTGCGCACGCTCGGGTGGGGTGCCCGGGTCCCCATCCTCGTGCTGGCGGGCACCGAGGGCCCGGGCGCCGCCGGCCGCCTGATCGGCAGCGCCACGGACGTCCTTTCCCGTCCGTTCAGCCCGCCGATGCTGCGCGCCCGCGTGCGCGCCTGGCTCGCGCGGCGTGGGACGCGCACCGAGCGCCGCGGCGTCCCGCGCCGGCACCCGCTGCTCGGCGCCCAGGAGTATCCGGGGCAGGGGCTCCTCCGGGGGCTCCCGTCCAACGAGCGGGCCGCGCTCCTCTCCGGCGCGCTCGGCTGCAAGTTCCGTCCCGGCGAGGTGATCTTCCGCGAGGGGGACCCGGCGGGCGGCGTCTACTTCCTCCGCAGCGGCCGCGTCCAGATCAGCCTCCGGTTCCCCGACGGCGGCGAGCGGGTGCTCGCGGTGGCGAAGGTCGGCGACGCCGTCGGCGAGCTGGCCGCCCTCGACGGCGGCCCGCGGACGGCGACGGCGACGGCGCTCGACGCGACCGCCGCCGACTACGTCCCGCAGGAGATGTTCGCCGCGGGTCTCGCGGCGGCGCCGGGGGCCGCGGTCCGCCTGCTCCGCCAGATCGCCGGACGCCTCCGGATGACCGACCGACTCGTCGGCGAGCTGGCGCCTCCGAATCCCCCCTGGGAGACCTGATAACGCTCTGATGAGCCTCTCTCGCCGCCCCGCCCTCCTCAGCGTCCGCGACATCACAGTGAGATTCGGGGGCATCGTCGCCCTCGAGCGCGTCTCCTTCGAGATGGACGAGGGGTGGATCGTCGGCCTCATCGGGCCGAACGGCGCCGGCAAGACGACCCTCTTCAACTGTCTCAACCGGCTCTACGTCCCGAACCACGGCGACATCATGTTCGACGGGCACTCGATCCTCCATGCCCCGCCCCACCGCATCGCCGACCTGGGTATCGGCCGGACCTTCCAGAACCTGGCGCTGTTTCCGACGCTGACCGTGCTCCAGAACGTCATGGTCGGCGTCCACAGCCGGACGCGCAGCGACTTCCTGAGCAACGCGCTCCGGCTCCCCTGGGTCGGGCGCGAGGAACGGGCGATGCGCGGGACGGCGATGGAGCTGATCGCGTTCCTGGACCTCGGGGCCGTCGCGGAGCATCCCGCCGCGGGGCTCTCGTTCGGCACGCTCAAGCGGGTCGAGCTCGCCCGGGCGCTCGCGGGCCGGCCGAGGCTCCTCCTTCTCGACGAACCGGCCGGGGGCCTGAATCACGAGGAGGTGGCGGCGCTGGGAAGCCTCCTCCGGGCCGTCCGCGACCAGCAGCGCGTGACGGTGCTCCTCGTCGAGCACCACATGAACCTCGTCATGCAGGTCTCCGACCGGGTCGTGGTGCTCGACTTCGGGCTCAAGATCGCGGAGGGTTCACCCGCCGAGGTGCAGCGGAACCCGGAGGTGATCCGCGCCTACCTCGGCAGCAACACCTGATGCCGCCCCTCCTCGTGGCCGCGAACCTGGAGGCGCACTACGGCTGGACGAAGGTCCTGCACGGCGTGAGCTTCGCCGTCGAGGAGGGCGGGATCACGACGATCCTCGGCGCCAACGGTGCCGGGAAGACGACGACGCTGCGCGCGGTCTCGGGGATGGTGAAGACCGCCGGCGAGATTCGCTTCGCCGGCCACCGGATCGACGGCAAGGCGACGGAAGACATCGTCCGGCTGGGCATCGCCCACGCCCCGGAGGGTCGCGGGACCTTCGCGCACTTGACGGTGGAGGAGAACCTGCGCCTGGGCGCGTGGGGCCGGAAGGCGAAGGGGGAGCTCGCCCGCGACCTGGAGCGGATCTCCGGGTACTTCCCCGTGCTGGGCCAGCGCCGGCGGCAGCTCGGCGGTACGCTCTCCGGTGGCGAGCAGCAGATGCTCGCCGTCGCGCGCGCGCTCATGCTCCGGCCGCGCCTCCTGCTGCTGGACGAGCCCTCGCTCGGGCTCGCCCCGCTCGTGGTGCGCGAGATCTTCCGGATCGTCCGCACGATCAACAGGGAGGAGGGCGTGAGCGTACTCCTCGTCGAGCAGAACGCCTCGATGGCCCTCCAGCTGGCGGACCACGCCTACCTCCTGGAGACCGGCCGTGTCGTCATGTCCGGCCCGTCGGAGGTCCTCCAGCGGGACGACGCAATCCGCCGTTCGTACCTGGGGTACTGACGGGCGCCGTGGAGACCTTCATCCAGCAGGTGGTGTCGGGGCTGGCGACCGGAGGCATCTACGGAAGCCTCGCGCTCGCGCTCGTGATGATCTATCAGGCGACCGACGTGGTGAACTTCGCGCAGGGCGAGATGGCGATGTTCAGCACCTACCTCGCCTGGACGATGATCAACGCCGGCCTGCCGTACTGGGTGGCGTTCTTCGCCACGCTGGCGATCGCCTTCGTCGGCGGGCTCGTCATCGAGCGGGTCGTGATTCGCCCGGTCGAGAACGCGCCGGTCCTCACGATCGTCATCGTCTGCATCGGGCTCCTGGTGATCCTCAACAGCGTCGCCGGCTGGATCTACTCGTACATCC
>JACQWC010000182.1 GCA_016209635.1 Candidatus Rokuibacteriota bacterium
TCGTGATCATCTCGGCGCGCGTGATCCCCGGCAACGAGCGGACGATCGGCCGCGTGGTGAACGCGCTCTACCGCCTGGGCGCCGAGGTCCTCTACGAGGCCAACGCCTTCGTCCACGTCTCGGGCCACGCGAGCCAGGAAGACCTGAAGCTGATGCTCAACCTGACACGACCCCGCTATTTCATTCCGGTCCACGGCGAGTACCGCCACCTCCTCGGCCACGCGCGGCTCGCCGAGAGCGTGGGGATTCCCGCCGACCGCGTGTTCCTCATCGAGGACGGCACGGGGCTCGAGGTGACGAAGACCGCCGCGCGCGTCGTCGGGCGGTTCCCCGCGGGCCGCGTGCTGGTGGACGGCAAGTCCGTCGGGGACGTCGGCGCCGTGGTCCTGCGCGACCGCCAGCTCCTCGCCGAGGACGGCTTCGTCGCCATCGCGGTGACGGTGGACCGCGGGGGCAAGATCGTCGCCGGGCCGGAGATCGCCTCGCGCGGGGTCGTGTACGTCAAGGAGAACGAGCCGCTCATCGAGGAGCTGAAGGGTGTCGTCCTCGCCGCGCTCGCCGCGTCGCAGCCGGAGGGGGCGCTCGACCGCGAGGCGCTGGCCGCGCGCGTGCGCGCGGCGGTCCGCCACTGGGTGAACCAGCGGTTTCAGCGCAAGCCCGTCGTTCTTCCCATGATCCTGGAGGTCTGATGCCGGCGACCGGGGTCTCCGCGGACTCGAAGGGACGCCGCGCGCGCCGAGCCCGGGACGGCCACCGCTGGCTGCGGGAGGTGAGGGGGATCACGGCTCTCGTGATCGCCGGCTTCCTCCTCGTGGCGCTCGCGACCATCGACCCCTCGAGGCCGCCGAACGACCAGCAGGGCCCCGCCGGCCCGGTCGGCGTCTGGCTCGGGTGGAGCGTCTTCCAGGCGCTCGGCCATGCGGGATTCCTCCTCCCGCTCCTCCTGGGGACCTGGGGAGCGAGCGCGTTCGTACGTGCGCCAGTGGCGCGTGGATGGACCCTGCCCGTCGGCCTCGCCCTGCTCCTCGCCGCCGCCACCGGCCTCCTGACGCACGCGCTCGACGAGCCCGCGCCGCCGCCGCTCTACCACGGCGGATTCGTCGGGTGGGCGATCGGGGGAGGCCTCCGGGCGGCGCTCGGGAGCGTCGGCGCGTGGCTCGTGCTCGCGGCGGCCATCCCGATCGGCGTGCTCTTCGTCACGCAGGTGCCCTACGCCGCCCTCTGGCGTCTCCTCGACGCCTGGCGCCGGAGTCGCTCCCGCGAGAAGCCGGTGAAGCCCGCGGCACCGGTGCTCGAGCCCGCCGGACCGACGCCCGGCGGCGAGGTGGACGCGGCCCTCGAGGTCGTGGAGCCGCCGGTCGTCGTCGAGCCCTCGCGGCCCCGGACGCTCGCCGAGCAGGGGCTCGCGTGGCAAGAGACCTTCGACTTCGGCCGCGCCGGCGCCCAGGCCTTCCAGCTCCCGCCGGTCGGGCTGCTCAAGTCCCCGCCCCAGTCGGAGCTCAGGCGGACACGCGAGGAGCTGCAGGAGAACGCGGAGGTCCTCCGGAGAAAGCTCCAGGACTTCGAGGTCGAGGGCCGCATCGTCCAGGTCAGCCCCGGCCCCATCATCACCGCGTACGAGTTCGAGCCGGCGCCGGGGATCAAGGTGAGCCAGGTGGTGAACCTGACTGACGACCTGGCGCTCGCCCTCAAGGCCGCCTCGGTCCGCATCGTCGGGCCCATCCCCGGCCGCGGCACCGTCGCCATCGAGGTGCCGAACCCGGAGGCGGCCACCGTCTACCTCCGCGAGATCTTCGTCTCGCCCGAGTTCGCCGAGGCCAAGGCGCGGCTCCCGCTCGCCCTCGGCAAGGACGTGACCGGCGCGCCCGTCGTCGGGGACCTGACGGCGATGCCGCACCTCCTGGTGGCCGGGGCCACCGGCAGCGGCAAGTCGGTCGGACTCAACGCGATGATCTGCTCGATCCTCTACAAGACGACGCCCGTGGAGGTCCGCTTCCTCCTGATCGACCCGAAGCGGCTCGAGCTGTCCGTCTACGAGGGGATCCCGCACCTCCTGGCGCCGGTCGTCACCGACTCGAGGGAGGCGGCGGCGCGGCTCAGGTGGATCGTCGGGAAGATGGACGAGCGCTACCGGCTGCTCCAGGCCCAGCAGGTGCGGAGCATCGAGGGCTACAACAGGGCGGTGGGGGAAGAGGCGCGGCTGGCCTACTGGATCGTCGTGATCGACGAGCTGGCGGACCTCATGCTCGCCTCGGCCGGCGAGGTCCAGACGTCCCTGGTCCGCCTCGCGCAGATCGCGCGGGCCGTCGGGATCCACCTGATCGTGGCGACCCAGCGTCCCTCGGTCGACGTCGTCACCGGGCTCATCAAGGCCAACTTCCCGACGCGCGTCGCCTTCCAGGTCGCCTCCAGGGTGGACTCGCGCACCGTGCTGGACGGCAACGGCGCCGAGCAGCTCCTCGGCCGCGGCGACATGATCTTCGTGCCGCCGGGGGCGAACAAGCAGATGCGCGTCCACGGGGCCTGGGTGTCGGACGAGGAGGTCAGGGCGATCTGCGACTTCCTCCGGAGGCAGGGCACCGCCGTGTACGAGGAGGTCGTCCTGCCGGTGGACGAGACCGGTGGCGCGGGCGGGGAGCCGTCCGAGCGGGACGATCTCTACTGGGATGCCGTCCACCTCGTCATCGGCCAGCGGCAGGCCTCGATCTCCTTCCTCCAGCGGCGGCTGCGGCTCGGGTACCCGAAGGCCGCGCGCTTCGTCGACATGATGGAGCAGGACCGCATCATCGGGCCGGGCGACGGCGCCAAGCCGCGCGAGGTCCTGGTCGGGCCGGAGTATCTCGCCAAGCGCGGGAAGTGACCGGTCTCCATGGCGCGCCTCCTCTCCCGCGCGGGAGTGATCCCGCTCGCGATCGCGCTCCTCACGCTGGTCGTCTTCGCGCCGGCGCTCTCGAACGGGTTCGTCGACTGGGACGATGACCGGAACTTCCTGCTGAACCCCGCCTACCGGGGGCTCGGCTGGGCCGAGCTCCGGTGGATGCTGACGACTGTCCTGATGGGCCACTGGATCCCGCTCACGTGGCTCACGCTCGGCCTGGACTACGCGGTGTGGGGGATGAACCCCCTCGGATACCACCTCACGAGCCTCCTCCTCCACGCGGCGAACGGCGCGCTCTTCTACGCGCTCGCGCGTCGCCTCCTCATACTCGGGATGCCGGGGCTCGACGGTCCGGCGCTCAGCGCGGGCGCCGCGACGGCGGCGCTCTTCTTCGCCCTCCACCCGCTCCGCGCCGAGTCCGTCGCGTGGGTGACCGAGCGGCGCGACGTCCTCTCGGGGCTCTTCTTCCTGCTCGCGCTGCTCGGCTACCTCGGGGCGCAGGAGGCCGAGGGCCCCGCCCGTCGGCGCCTCCTCGCCGGCTCCCTCGTCGCCTACGCCGCGGCCCTCATGTCGAAATCCATCGTGATGACGCTGCCCCTCGTCCTCGTCCTGATCGACGTCTATCCACTGGGCCGGCTCGGCCCGCGGTTCCGGGATTGGCTCGGGCCCCGCGCCCGGGCGGTCTGGGTGGAGAAGGCGCCCTACGCCGTCCTCGCGATCACGGGCGGCGCGATCGCGTTCTACGCCGTGTGGGCCAACGCGTTTCTCACCCCGGTCGACCGCTATCCGCTCGCCGCGCGCGTGACGATGGCCGCCTACAGCCTCTGGTTCTACGTGTCGAAGACGTTCCTGCCACTCGACCTCATTCCGCTCTACGAGCTACCGGCGCGCGTCGATCCCCTGGAGCCGCGCTTTCTCGGGAGCGCGCTCGCCGCGCTCGGGCTCACCGCCGCGCTCGTCCTCCTGCGCCGGCGCGTCCCGGCCGGCCTCACGGTCTGGCTCGCCTACTGCGTCATGCTGGGGCCGGTCGCGAACCTGATCCATCACGGGCACCAGCTCGCCTCCGATCGCTACAGCTACCTCTCCTGTCTCGGCTGGGCGCTCTTCCCTGGCGCGGCCGTGGCGGGGCTCGTCGCGGCCGGGGCGGCGGGGACCGTGAAGCCGACCTTCGCCCGGCTCGCCCTGGCGGGCGCCGCGGTCTGGATCCTCGGTCTCGCCGCTCTCACGACGCAGCAGATCCAGACCTGGCGCGACACGGAGACGCTCTGGCGGCACGCGATCGAGGTCGATCCCGCCTGCGCCCTCTGCCGCAACCAGCTCGGCGCCTATCTCGGCGAGCGCGGGCTCCTCGGGCCGGCGATCGCGGAGTTCGAGGCGGGGCTCCGTCGCCGCCCCGATTACGTCGGCCTGCACGGCAACCTGGGCCTGGCGCTCCTCAAGGTGGGTCGGTCGTCCGACGCCGTCGACCACTTCCGCGCGGTGCTCGCCCGTTACCCCAACAACTTCGACGCGCGGAGTCGGCTCGGCATCGCCCTGATCCGCGAGGGACGCCTCGGCGAGGCGGTGGAGCACCTGGCCGAAGCCGTGCGGCTCCACCCGGCCCACGCCGGCGCCCTGACGAACCTCGGCATCGCGCTCACCGGCCTCGAACGGCCGGCGGAGGCGATTCCCTACATCGAGCGCGCCATCGCGGCCAACGGCCAGGCGCCGCTCGCCCGCTGGGCGCTCGCGCGCGCCTACCGGGCGGCGGGGAACCCCGCCGCCGCGCAGGAGCAGGCCGACATCCTCCGCCGCCTCGACCCGCGCCTCGCGGACGCGCTGGACCGGGAGCGCGCGCGATGATCGCCGCGCGGGGCGGCGCCCTGGAGCGGCTCGTCGCCGGGCTCGCGATCGCCACGCTCTGGACTCCCTCGCTCGCGTCGGCCGCCTGCACCCCCGCCCGATCACCCGCCGACGCCCCGGTGGCGCTGGTGCTGTCGGGCGGGGGCGCCAAGGGTGCCTGGGAGGCGGGCGTCGCAGCGGCGCTCGTCGAGGGCGGGCTCCGCATCCGGCTCGTCGCCGGCTCCTCGGCCGGCGCACTCAACGCCGCGATGCTCGCCGACGGCCGCCTCGACCGGCTCGAGTCCGCCTGGCGCGATCTCAGGCGCGAGCAAGTCTGGGCACTCCGCCCCTCCGTGTTCTTCTCGGGGTTCCTCCCCGGGTGGCTCACGCTGCTCGCCGTCAGCGGCGCCGGCTCGCTGCTCGATCCCCAGCCGCTCCGCGATCTGATCGCCGCGTCGCTCGACCTCGACCGGATCCGCGCCTCGCCGGTGCGCCTGCTCGTCGTCGCGACCGACTTGGTACGGCGGGAGACGCGGCGCTTCGACAATTGGACGGTCACCGTCGACGCGCTCATGGCCGCCACCGCGGTCCCAGGCGTCTTTCCGCCGGTGGAGATCGACGGCGACCTCCTGGTCGATGGCGGCCTCACCAGCCGCGCCCCGATCGTCGAGGCGCTCGACGCCGGTCTTTCCATCGGCCGCGCGATCGTGCTCGTGAGCTACGCCCCCGAGGGGCGCGGGGACCGGCCCGCGACGGTGCGCCGCGCGCTCGAGGACGCCTTCGAGATTGCGATGCGCCACCAGATCCTCCGCGACACGGAGCTGGCGCGGCTGCGTCATCCCGGGGTGGAGATCCAGATCGTCACGCCGTCGGTGGCGCTCGGGCTCCGGCCGCTCGATTTCGACCCCGCGCGACTCGCCCGGGCCCTCGAGGGCGGCAGGGCCGACGGGACGGCCTGTCTCAAGGCGTGGGAGGGCGGGGACGGCGCCCGATGAATGGCTATGCCCTGGGGCTCGCGCGCGACCGCTTCGAGCGCGGCGCCCGCTACGCCCCGCCGCTCTCCGCTCTCAATCGCGTTCTCTACGTCCTCGCCGGGGAGCTCGCCGTGACCGACGGCGGCCGGCACGCCCGTGTCGCGACGGACGGGGCCGGGCACGGATCCGGCCAGGGCGAGGCGGTGGCGGGGCCGGACGGCGCGACGGTCCTCCGCTGGGAGCTCGCCACGCCGTCGCGCGCGCGGATCGGCAGGGGCGGCGGCGCAGGCATCGTCACGGAGATTCTCCTCGAGCACCCAATCGACCTCGACCCCGCCGAGCAGTACCTGATGCGAGCGGATCGGGTCGACTTCGCGCCGGGAGGCGTGGCGCTGCCCCACCGGCACAAAGGAGGCGGTATTCGCTGCCTCATCGCGGGCACGCTCGAGGTCCGGGTCGGCGACGAGCCGCCGCGCCTCGTCGGTCCGGGGCAGGCGTGGTTCGAGAGCGGGCGGGAACCGGTGCGCGCCGCGGCCTCGGCCGACCATCCGACCAGCTTCATCCGCGTCGCGATCCTCCCGCGCGCGATCAAGGGGATGAGCTCGATCGTCTACGTCGATCCCGACGACGCCGCGCGCGGCAAGCCCCGGAAGTACACCGTCTACGTGGACGAGCCCATCGAGATCGGGTAGCGCCCCCCGATCTAGAACCGGATGCGGACGCGGTAGGTGAGCTTCGTGGTCCCCTCCTTCGGCACCGGCAGCTCGTACCTGAGCGTGTGGGCCTCGAGCTTCTCCCAGGGGTGGGTCGAGGAGAGCACCTGCCAGTCGCCGGGGACCGGCTCGATCACGGTCACCTTCTGGTCCGCCGTCTTCGCGTTCCGGAGCGCGATCTCCCACTCGACCTCGTAAACGTTCCGCGCGATCTGTTTCCACTCCTTCTGCGTCCGCTCGCCCACCACGTCGAAGGCGTTGCCCATTTTGATTTTCACCTGCCCGTCCTTCGCCGTGTGGTCGATCCAGTCCTCGCCGACCAGCTGCTGGCTGCCGGAGGCGTCCGCCTTGTAGACGCGGATCTTGCCCTTGGGGAGCGGGATGCCGAGACGGTGGTCCTTGCGGTTCTTGATTTCGAGGTAGACGCCGACCTTCTGGTTCGAGATCGGGACGCCGTACGAGTTCCGGTAGTAGTCCTGCGCGCCGTAGTAGATGAGCCGCTTCTGCACCGGCACGGCGTCGGCCGTGAGGAGCGAGAGCTGCTTGGTCTGGTTGTCCTTGATCGTCGTCCGGCCGTCGAGCGTGTAGAGGTGGTACTCGAAGAACCCCTCCGAGGCGAAGTCGCGCGTCCCCTCGGCGACCGAGGCCGCCTTGGCCGCCAGCTCGAGCGCCCGGCCGTCCCGGCGCGGCTCGCGGGCGCGGTTCACGTCTCCCGCGACCAGCTTGAGCGCCGCGTTGCCGTACGTGGCGCCGCTGCGGTTGTCGATTGTCACCCAGCCCGCAAGGTCGGTGCGGTCGTCGGCGGCGTTGAGCACCATGACGTAATCGGCCTTCCAGGTGATGCCGCCAGTGAGGTACGAGGCCTCGATCCGGTGGCGGCCCTCCGAGGTGCCGCGAAGGAGCCAGACCAGCGTCGGCTTCGCGACGAGGTTCTCGGGGAGGGCCGGGAGGACGAGTCGGCCGTGGTGGCCGAGGTGGATCTGGCCGTTGATCTCGAAGACCGGGCCCTGCGTCGACAGCAGGGTCGCCTCGTGGTAGGTGCCGTCCGCCTGGTAGAGACGGACCCGCTTGCCGACGTACTTCTCGAGGAGCTTCTCGCTCGACAGGAGGTCGTACTCGTAGTTCTGCTCGAGGATCTTGAGTCCCGCCGGGTCGGTGAGGGACCGGAGGTGCACGCTGGTCGGGTCGATCTGCGCGGCCACGTCCGCGAACTGGACCTCGAAGGTCCCGGACCCCAGGCGTCCCTCGCGCACGTCCTTCACCAGGCCGAGGTTGCCGTTGTAGATCGTGACCATCAGGTCGCGCTGGTCCTCCCGTGTGATGGCGAGCGGGGCCGCCGTCGCGAGCTGCGTCGTCGCAAGCATCACCGAGAGTGCCGCCGCCACGAGCTTCGTCGTCATCGCGCCGTCCTCCTGGCCGAACCGGGTGGTGTTCATCTGCCGGGTTAGACCGGGCGACGGCGCTGAAGTTCCCGGCGCCCGTGGGGGCCGGGGGCGGATGGCTTCCGGTAGGCGCCGATCACGTCTGAAGTTGGGTTAGAGGCCTCAGGGGCCGGGTGCCACAGCCTATCGCTCAGGTTATACTCGGGGTATGAAAACAGCGATCTCGATCCCCGAGGACCTGTACGCGAAGGCCGAGCGATTCGGGCGGCGAGTGCGAAAGTCCCGGAGCCGCCTTTACAGCGAAGCCCTCGCCGAATACCTGGCCCGACACGCGCCGGACGACGTTACGGCCACCCTCGACGCGGTCTGTGCCGACGTCAATACGGAACCCGACGCCTTCATCCGGGAGAGCGCGCGCCGGACACTCGAGCGCTCCGAGTGGTGATCACCCAGGGCGATGTCTGCTGGGCAGACCTGCCGGCCCCCACGGGTTCCGAACCGGGCTTCCAACGGCCGGTCGTGGTCGTTCAAGGTGACGCCTTCAATCGCAGTCGGATCGCCACGGTCGTGTGCGTTTCACTCACGAGCAATCTCCGCTGGGCGGGTGCTCCCGGTAACGTTCTCCTGCGGGCCCGCGACACGGGGCTGACCAAGGACTCCGTGGCCAACGTCTCGCAGGTCGTGACGGTGGATCGATCCGTCCTGTCCGCACCCGCCGGTCGGCTGTCGCGTGCGCAGGTGGCGATGATCCTCGGTGGGATCGACATGGTGCTTGGCCGCAGCGCCGGGCCGGTACGAGGCTCGGGGCTGAGACCCCGGCGAGGCGGTCGGAACTGAGGGGAGTCCTTCACAGGCTCTCAGTCGGTGACCCGGAGCGTCACGACAACGTGAGTCGGGAGGTCGGCCGGCTCCCGGTCGGGCAGCCACCGGCCGATCCGTCCTAACCCCTGGACCAGCTCGGCGAACGCCTCGCGCGGGATGCGGATGGTCACCGCGCCGCCCTCCTTGTCGGCATCGCGCGAGACCTCGGCGCCACCGAGCCGAGCCACGAGATCGCCGAGCGCCCGCTCCGCGGCCTCTCGATCGGCGACCGACAGTCGTCCGGACACATCGGCGAGCGCCGGCGCTTTCATGGCCAGGCGCGGTGACGCGGGCGCGCGCTTCGGCTCCGCCTCGATCGCGTCCGCGCGTGACCCGGGCACGCGCTCGGTCTTGTCCGGCGGCGCCGGAGCGGTGGGCCCCGCGGCCGTGCTCTCCCCCGGGGCCCCCTTGGCGGCGGGCGGGGCGCTCGCCCCCTTGCTCGCCCTCGCCGCATCCGGGGCCTCGCGCACGGCTCCGGCGCCTTCCTGGCTCGCCCCGGGCGGTGGCGCAGGGCGGGCTGGCGGTACCGGCTCGGGCGCGGCGGGTCGCGCGGTCTCGCTGGCGGTCGGGGCGGGGGTGTCGGGCCGCGCGGCCTGCTGGAGCTCGGGCAACTGCTGGAAGACGTAGATCGCGGCCACCGCCACCAGGAGGACCGCGGCGGCCTCGACCGGCAGCTTCGCGCGAAGCGGCAGGAAGAGCGTTCCGAGAACGCGGCGGTACCACGGCGCCAGCCGCGCGGCCTCGACGACCCGGTCCACGAAGCCGAGCGGCGCGCGCACGGGCTCCACCGCGTGGAGGAGCGCCACGGTCCGCCGCAGCCGGTCCAGATCGCGACCGCACCCGGCGCACGCGGCCAGATGCGCGTCGACGGCGGCACGCTCGGCGGCCGTGAGCGCGTCGTCCACCAGCGCCGAGAGCAGGTCGCGCGCCTCGTCGCAGGTCATGGCAAGAAACCCTCCAGCTTTTCCCTGAGGTCCATGCGAGCCCGGTGGAGCCGCGACCGCACCGTGCCCAGCTCGAGCCCGAGCGACCGCGCGATCTCCTCGTAGGAGAGACCCTCGAGGTCCCGCAGCACCACGACGATGCGCCGGTCCTCGCTGAGCTCGGCGATCGCGCGGTGGAGCGCGGCTTCCAGCTGGTTCCGCTCGGCACGGACGGCCGGGTCGGCGTGGGGGTTCGCCAGGCGCGTCAGCATCTCCTCGCCATGTCGCGCGACTCTCCGCTCCCCCGAGGCCAGGCGATTGAGGCAGAGGCGCGACGCGATCGCGTACAGCCAGGTCGAGAGCTTCGCGTCGCCCCTGAACTCGCCTATCCCCCGCCAGGCGCGGAGGAAGACCTCCTGGGCGGCCTCCTCCGCTTCGGCGCGACTGCCGAGCATGCGGTACGCGACGCCGAACACCCGGTGCTGATAGGCGCTCACCAGCTCCTCGAAGGCCCGTGGTTCTCCCGCCCGGAGGCGGTCGAGCAGCTCCTCGCGCACGGTTAGACCGGGCGGGGCGCCGGAAGTTCCCCGCTCACGTCCGGCGGACCCGGTAGTGGTAGGGGTAGGCCAGGGCGAAGCCGCGCCGGCGGTAGAGCCTTCGCGCGGGGTTCTCCGCGAGCACCTGGAGGTAAAGCCGCGTGTCGCCGTGCTCGTCGGCCCAGCGCGCCAGGGCATGGAGGATCCGCGTGGCGAGCCCCCGACCCCGATGGTCGGGGCGGGTAGCCATCGCGTAGATCCCCGTCCATCCGGTGTCGCTCACCCCGAGTCCGCAGGCGATGGCGGCGTCATCGAGGCGGACGGACGCGAACAGGCGAGGGCGATCGATCCGGCCGACGATCCCTTCGTGGATCGGACGGCGGTCCGGCGGGTCGTCGAACGCGCAGTCGAACCAGGCGGAGTCCGGCTCGGGGCGGAGTAGCAGGTCCCCGGGCGTCGAGCCCGAGCGGGAGCGGCTCTCGACGAGGCAGGCCTCCGCCGTCCACACCTCGCTCGGCTTCTCCCGCGTGTACCTGCGCCCGGCCAGGAGCGCGTCGAGCCCCGGCGGGACGGTGGCCGGCGAGAGGTGGAAGGTCGGCGGCAAGCCGCGCTCGAGATAGAACCGCTCGGCGGCGTCGACGAGGCCATCGGCGGCGAGGGACGCCGCCTCCCGGGCGGAGGTCAGAACGCTGTTCGCGCGACTGGTCACGCCGCGGGTGGCGCGGAGCTTCCAGGGGCCGAGGCATACCTGCTCCTCGGCCGGCCATGCGCGATCGGCCAGGAGCTCGATCTCAACCGGCCGCAGACAATGCCTCGCTGGGAACCGGGGCCCAGTCCACCGTCGTCGGCATGGCGTCTGGCGCCGGAACGGCCTTCGGCTGCGCGCGTGTCATGGTGGACTGTCCCCCGCGGTCGGTATCGCTCGCGCCCCAGGGTAGCGCGCCGCCGGCGTCGTTGACCAGTGGGCGCGCGGCGCCTCCCCGTGCCATCAGCGCGACAAGACGATTGACAGGGAGCCCGCCCCGACGCGATGATCGTGCTCAACACGAACGGCAACACGTTCATCATCAACGGCACGTCGCTCCCGACGAACGCGTCGTTGGGGTCCGTCACTGGCAGCCTGATCGCGGTCAGCGGGAACGGGACGGTGAAGGTGGGTCCTTAAATGCAGAGACTGATCGTCAGCGGACTCGTGGCGTCCCTGCTGCTGTGTGGCGTCCCCGCGGGGGTCCTTGCCCAGCAGCGGCAGCCGCCCCCATCGAAGCCCACGGAGGAGATCAAGCTGGACGAGCCGACCACGCTCAGGGCGGCGGCCCTCGAGGCCCGCATGTCGGCGATCCTCGCGAACTTCGCCCTCCTGCAGCGTCAGGCGCAGGACATGCAGCAGGAGATGAGCAGGATGCTCGAGGAGCGCAAGAAGCTCATCGAGGAGGCCGGCAAGAAGGCGAGCGTCGAGGTCAAGGACACGAACGAGTGGGCGTTCGACAACAAGGGCCAGCGCTACGTGAAGGCGAAGCGCCCGTAGGGCGCGTCGCTCAGTACGTCCAGGAGAGGATCAGGGAGACGACGTTCCGGGTGTAGTCGAAGACCGCGAGGTTCGAGTTGTTGTTGGTGTTCTGATACTCGGCCGAGAGCGTCAGGTTGTACGGAAGCGGGAACTCGGCCCGCACGACGTTCGTGATCTCCTCGTCCTGCCGCCGCGTCGAGCCCGGATTGGTCGTCGGCAGAAGGCTGTTGTTGTTCACGTAGTCGCGGATGTGGATGTCGAAGTCATACTTCAGGCGGATCTGGTACCACGGCAGCGTGTACTGGGCGCCCGCGGCCAGCCGATGGCCGCGGTACTCGTAGTTCTTCCCGTCCGTGTCGTCGTAGTCGAACTGGTATCCCACCTTGATGAAGTGGCGGTCCTGCGCGAACCGGAAGAGGTGCAGGAGTCCGACCATCCAGTTGTTCGCGTCCCGAACCTCGTCCGACGGCGGCAGGGGCGGCTCCTCGTTGAACTCCTTGCTCTGGTAGCGCCCGAAGACCTGGGTCAGATGCCGGTCGCTCTCGATGAGGGCGCCGACGAGCGTGAACGTGTGCCGCTGGAGGAACTCGTCGTCGTCGAGGAAGAGGACGTCGAAGCCGTAGAGGGCGCCCGCCTGCGCCGCCATCCCGCCGAGGGTGGTCCGGTGGGTCACGTTGCCGGTGACGAGATGGTTCGTGATGTTGAAGGACGGCAGGTCGTTGTTGTAGGTGCCGAAGAACGAGTAGCCGACCGCCGAGTCCCACGCCTCCGTGCGGAGCCACGCGTACTCGCCGCGGGCGCCGAACAGCTCGCCCGACGACTCGTGCCCGCGGCGGCGCAGCGCGCTGACCAGGGGCTCGCGGGTGTCCGGGTCGGGAACGACCGCGACGTTGTCGTCGTAGAAGAAGCCGAAGCGGAGCTCTGCCGTGAACCGTCGCTGCTTCTCGCGGGCCTGGGCGATCGTGTCCCGGAGGCGCTCGGCCGGGCCGGTGAGCGCGGAGCCCGGCGCCAGGCGCAGCGCCTCGTCGACCTCCGCGGCCGCCCGGGCGGGCAGGCCGAGCACGCCGAGCGCCAGGCCGGTGTAGAAGCGAGTGAGCTGCTGGATCTGCGGATCGGCCGCGCGGCCGGCGCGGAAGGCCCGGAGGGCGCCCTGGTAGTCCTTCTTCCGGTAGCGGATGAACCCGACGTAGTAGCCGAGCCCGTCCTGCGTGGGGTCGGCCCGGAACACCTCCTCCAGCAGAGGCTCCGCGCGGTCGTACTGCTCCTGGGTGAAGTACGCGAGGCCCAGCTGGAAGGCGACGGAGCGGTCGGTCGGCGCCTTCGCCCGCGCCCGCTCGAGGAAGGTCACGGCCTGCGCCGGGCGGCGCTGCGCCAGGTGCACGAGGCCGGAGTAGTAGAGCGCCTCGACGTGGTCGGGCTCCAGCTCCAGGGCGCGGCGCAGGTTCTCGAGCGCGGCGTCGTACCGCTTGTCGTCGAAATCGATGACCGCCTGCGCGACGTAGACGTCGGCCTCGGTCGTCTGGGCGGAAAGGGGAGGAGCGGCGAGCGGGAGGACGAGGACAGCGACGAGCACCGCGCAGACCGTCGCCTTCACGCGTGGCTTTATAGCAGAAGTCACGTGCGGAATGCAACTCTTGATCGGGGCCGGCCCGGGGGTCAAGCGAGGAGGCCGATCTCCCGGTAGCGGGGCTCGACCCGGGGGGAGACCAGGCCAAGGCGCTGGAGGCGGGGGATGAGGACCTCGGTGAAGAGCAGCCGGTTGAACACCTTGGTGGTCTGGGAGTTGGCGATCGTGTCCCGCCAGATCTTCTCGCCGTCCCAGCCCATCTCGTGCCAGACTGTCTTGACCGACTGGAAGCCCGTCCGCTCGTCGCGCCCGTACATCGCGTCGCACGCCTTCAAGGCGAAGTCCTCCAGCCACGCGCGCTTGGCCGGCTCCATCTCGGGGATCGAGCGCCTCAGCGCGAAGTAGCCGAAGTTCACGTGCCGACCCTCGTCCTGGAGGACGTAGTCCAGCACGTCGGCCAGCGTGGGATCCGCGGTCTGCTTGCGCATCACGTTGAACGCCGCGATCGCCAGTCCCTCGATGATCATCTGCATGCCGAGGAGCTTCAGCTCCCAGAGGTCCGAGGCCAGGATCTCGTCGATGAGCGACTTGAGGAGGGTGTCGACCGGATAGATCTTGTGCAGCTTCTTGACGTAGCGCTCGTACACCTCGACGTGCCGCCCCTCGTCCACGACCTGCGTCGACGCGTAGAGCTTGGCGTCCAGTTCCGGGATCGAGTTGACGAGCTGGCCGCAGACGAGGAGCGCCCCCTGCTCCCCGTGGAGGAACTGCGAGAGGCGCCAGGCCGAGACCCTGACCTCGACCTCCTTCTGCTCCTCCGGGGTGAGGCGGCTGAAGAAGTTCGTGCCGGCGAAGGCGACGTGGACGTTGAGGACGGGGCCGTCCCGGCCGACGGGGCGGCTCCAGTCGATCGTCGTCGAGGCGTTCCACTGGTTCTTCTTCGCGGTCTCGTACAGGGATTCGAGCTCGTGGTGGGTGGGCTCGTAGTCGAAATCCCAGAGCGTCTCGAGCTGATAGGACACCCGCTTCGCGACCGCCGCGTGCGCCGTCGTCATGCGCTCCCCCGGGGAGAATCGTCGTGGAGTCGCGGCATTCTAGCGCACATGTCCTGGCTGCGGTAGCATATCCGGCGTGAACGAGGGGACGATCTATCTCAGGCAGATGGAGCTGGGGCCGATGCAGAATTTCGTGTACCTCGTCGGCGACCCCCTCACCCGCGAGTGCGTGGTCGTCGATCCGGCGTGGGAGATCGACCGGATCCTCGAGACCGCGCGTGGGGACGACATGACGCTGACCGGCGCCCTCGTGACGCACACCCACCAGGACCACGTCGGCGGGAGCCTCGAGTCGTGGGGCATGCCCGGGCGCATCCCGGGCGTCGAGGAGCTGCTCGCGCGCGTCCCGGCGAAGGTCTACGTCCACAAGGCCGAGCGCGAGTTCCTGAAAGGGTTCGGCTCGGATCTCGTGAGGGTGGACAACCATGACACGCTCGGGGTGGGCCGGCTGACGCTGACGTTCCTCCACACGCCCGGCCACACGCCGGGGTCGCAGTGCTTCCTCGTCGACGGGCGGCTGATCTCCGGCGACACCCTGTTCATCGGCTCGTGTGGCCGGACCGACCTGCCGGGCAGCGACGCGAGCGAGATGTACTACTCCCTCACGCAGCGGCTCGGCGCCCTGCCCGACGACACGGTCCTCCTGCCCGGCCACAATTACGGCGGCCCGGCGTCCACCCTGGGGGACGAGAAGCGTGATAACCCCTTCATGCGTTTCCCCTCCCTGGGCGATTTCCTCGGCGTGATGGGGGGCGGCCGGATCGTCCTCCCGTAGCGAGCCGGGCTCGTCATTCGGCCCGGCTCACCCGACCCGACACACACGCCAGACCCCGCTCGATCAGCCCGTCTCGCCGCCGTCGACCTGTTGGATCTGGCCCGTGATGAACTCGGAGCACGTGGCGAAGAACACGACGGCCGCCGCGACATCCTCGGCGCTGCCCGCCCCGCAGCGGGTGAGCGCCTGCCACCGCCGTCCCGAGAAGCCGGCCGGCGCCAGCACCGCGCCCGGCGCGACGCAGTTCACGGCGATGCGGCGGCGGCGGAGCGCCACCGCGAGGCTTCGCGTCAGCACGACGATGCCGGCCTTCGAGAGCGTGTACGGGATGTAGCCGGGCCACGCGCTCGCGGCGCCCGCGTCGCCGACGTTCACGATGCGGCCGCCGCGCCGGCCCATCCGGGCGGCGGCGGCCTGCGCGCAGAAGAACGGGCCGCGCAGGTTGACGCTCATCAACTCGTCGAACTGGGCCGGCGTCGTCTCCGCAAAGGGCGTGCGGTAGAAGACCGCCGCGTTGTTGACCAGGACGTCGAGGCCGCCGAGGGCCTGGGCCGCGCGCGCCACGAGGCGGCGCGCGGCCGGCGGGTCCGCGAGGTCGGCGCGCAGGGCGACCGCCCGGGCGCCGCACGCCCGGAGCTCGCGCAGCGTGCGTCGGGCCTCCCGGGTGGACCGGTGGTAGCCGATCGCGACGTCGAGGCCGGCCCGCGCCAGGGCGAGCGCGATGGCGCGGCCGACGCGGACGCCGCCGCCGGTGACGAGCGCGCGCCGCCGCGGCTTGACTCGCCTCGACCCCTGTGCTCTCATCATCGAGCGTGTCATGGCCTCCGGCGTGAAGAACTGGTTCAAGGTCCGTCTGATCGCCGGCTTCTTCGTCACCGTGCCCGCCGTCGCCACCGCCTGGCTCCTCTGGATCTTCTGGAGCGGGATCGACGACATCCTCGGCCCGACGTACGAGAGGATATTCGGGCGCCCCGTCCCCGGTCTCGGCTTTCTCACCGCGATTGCGATCGTGCTCCTCATGGGCACGATCGCGCGCAACGTCGTCGGCCAGCGCGTCCTCGCCTGGGGCGACCTGCTTCTGCTGAGGGTCCCCATCTACCGGCGGCTCTATCCCTCGGTGAAGATGCTGATCGACTCGTTCTCCCCGGAGCGGAGGAGCTCGTTCAAGGAGGTCGTGCTCGTCCAGCACCCGCGCGAGGGCGAGTACGCCTTCGGGTTCGTGACGAGCGAGACGCTCCTCGACGGGCCCGAGGGGAAGCGCGAGATGCTCACCGTGTTCGTCCCGACGAACAACCTGTACCTCGGCGACGTCAGCGTTGTTCCCCGCGCCGACGTCATCGCGACCGGCCTCTCGATCGAGGAAGGGGTCCGCATCATTCTGTCAGCCGGCACCGCGACGCCCAGGCGCCTCCCGCGCCTGTAGTCCCCGCACCCACTCCGCCACGACCTCGCCCAGGGGGAAGAGCCGCCCGAGAAAGAAATGATTCGCCCCGTCGATGACTCGCAGCGTGGCCCGCGCGAGCCCCGCCCCGAGCCGTTCGAGCGACTCGCGCGGGCAGTACTCGTCGGCGTTGCCCGAGACGAGGAGCAGGGGCGCCTCGAAGCGCTCGAGGGGCGCCGGCTCGAAGCCCGGGAAGGCGAGCGGGGGCGCGATGAGCACCAGGCCCGCGAGCCCGTCGGCCTCGAGGGCGACGGCGGACGCGACCGTCGCGCCGAAGGAATAGCCGGCGAGGACCACAGAGCCCCCGGCCACGCGGGACCGGAGATGGGCGAGCGCGGCGGCCACGTCGGCCTGCTCGTCCGTCCCCCCGCCGTGGGTCCCCCCGGACCCGCCGACCCCGCGGAAGTTGAACCGGAGCGTCGCCCAGCCGAGGCCGGCGCCCACCTCGGCGACGCGCACCACGACCGGGTTGTCCATGTCCCCGCCGTACAGCGGGTGAGGGTGGCAGACGACGAGGCCGGCCGTGGGAGCCCCGGCCAGCCCGAGCCGCGCCTCGAGGGAGACGCCGTCGGCCGTTCGCAGGGTGATGGTCCCCTCGGTTATCATGTCGGCATGAGAATACCGGCGGGTGATCCGCCCGTCCAATGAGCGTGCTCGCGTGCTATCGCACTCGGCAGCGGATCGGCGCGTACCTCGACGGCGCGCTCGACGCGGCCGGCGCTCGGTCGGCCCGCGCCCACCTCGGGTCCTGCGAGCGGTGTCGGCTGGAGGCGGACGAGGTGCGGCGCCTCCGGTCCCTGGTCGCGGCGGCGCTCGGGCCCGTCGGCGAGCCCGACTGGACCGGGTTCTGGCCCGGCATCCTGCGGGCCATCGAGGATCGCGCCCGGGTCGCGCCCCTGCCGGCGCGCTCGGCGTGGCGGCGAGGAAGGTGGGCGGTGATGACCGGCGCCCTGGCCGCGGCCCTCCTCCTGCCCCTCATCGTCTGGCGCGCCCCGGAGAGCCAGCCGTCGCGGGAAGCGCCGGTGATCGTCCGGTCGGCGGACACGGAAAGCCCGGGCTCCACGGTGATGGTGTACTCGAGGCCGGATCAGGAGCTAGCGGTCGTCTGGGTCTTCGACGCCGACTGAGCCTCAGTCGAAGTGGGGGGGAGCGACCGCCGCTCCTCCCCCACACCCCCCCACCGGAAGCCCGCGAGCCGATTTCTTCACGGGCTCTCAGCGCTCCCTGAGCGACGCCAGCCGCTCGCGCGCGAGCGGCGTCTCGGCCGCCTGGGGGAAGTTCTCGACCAGGTACTCCAGCCGCGCCTTCGCGAGTGCCGGCTGCCCGAGCTCGAGCAGGGCCAGCGCCTCCTTGTAGAGGGCGGCCGGCGCCTTGTCGCCGCGGGGATAGTTCGCGATCACCTTCTTGAGCTCCTGCACCGCCTGCTCGAGCGACTGGGTCGCCCGCTCGGAGTCTCCCGCGTTCGCGTAGCCTCGCGCCAGGCTCAGGTGCGCCTCGCCGATCCAGTACTGCGCGTTGTCGGCGAGGGCGTGCTCGGGGAAGCGGCGCAGGAACTCCCGGAAGCCGTCGATCGCCAGCGCGTAGCTCCCCTTGCTGAAGTCGATGTACGCCGCCTGGTACAGGTCTTGAGGTCGCAGGGAGTCGGTCGCGGGCCGGGAGGTGGGCGGCGGAGCGCCCCCCGGCGCCGGGGTGGGCGGCAGAGAGGCCGTCGGCGGCGCGGGCGCCGGTCGCGCCGGGACTGCGGTGGACGGCGCGGGCTTCGGCGGCGCGGCGGACCGGAGGTCCCGGGTGAGCGTCTCCACGCGGGTCCCGAGCTCGTCGAGGCGCGCGGTCAGCGCGGTGAGCGTCGTCGTCAGGGAGTCGAGGCGGCGCCCGAGCGCCGTCGTCTGCCGTTCGGACTCGGCCTGGAGCTCGCGGAGCCGGCGGTCGAGCTGGGTGGAGAGCGCGTCCGCGTCGGCCCGGGCGCGCTGGGTGGCGGTCTGGAGGGCTGTGAGGTCGGCGCGCAGCTGGAAGACGTCCTGCTGGGTCGCGGTCCCCGTCACCTCGGCGACGCCCGCGCAGCCGCCGAGGAGGAAGACAAGGGCGAGGAAGAGCGCGCTCCTCCTCGCCGACTCAGTCGGGCTCAGCGGGGCTTGGCGAGGAAGTGCGCGCGCCGATTCTTGCCCCAGCACGCCTCGTTCTTGTCGCCGCAGACCGGGCGCTCCTCGCCGTAGCTGATGATCGTGATCCGGCTCGCCTGCACGCCCTGCGAGACGAGATAGTTCATCGTCGACTTCGCGCGACGCTCGCCGAGGGCCAGGTTGTACTCGTTCGTCCCGCGCTCATCGCAGTGGCCCTCGATGAGGATCAGGTGACCGGGGTTCGCCTTCATCCACTGCGCGTTCGTGTCCAGGACCTTCGCGTCTCCCGGCCGGATGTCGTACTTGTCGAAGTCGAAGTGGATGTCATTCAGGTCGGAGACGGCGACGAACTCCTTCGGCGACGGCCGCGCGGTCGGCGCCGGGACCGAGGGCGCCGCGGGCGCACTGGGCTGGGGCGACACGGACGGCGCGCTCGGTGTCGACGCCGGCGGGGTCGAGGGCCGCTGCGCCGCGGGCGCCGAGGGGCTCGGCGCCGGCGCCGACGCCTGGGTCGTCGCGGGACGCTTGGCGCACCCGGCGAGGATCACCGCCGCCATCAGCAGCGCCACCACAAAGCTTTGTGAACCACGGGTCAACATGACTCCTCCTTTGTCCTATGGTTGGGTGCTGACAGCAGAGCCCATCCTATCACGGCAGCCGTGGCGACCACGAGGGGCTTGTGTGCTCGGTGGGGCCCCGGGTGATCGCCGTCACGGACGACCCGTCCGCGAGCATCGCGAAGAGCTGCCAGCCGCCGAGACGGCTCGACTGGAAGATCAAGTGGCGGCCGTTCGGCGACCAGGCGGCGCCCTGGTTGTTGCCGGGACCGGCCGTGAGCCGCCGCGCGTTCGACCCATCCGGGGCAATCGCCCAGAGGTCATGGCTCCCTTCGCGGGCGGTGTAGACGATCGTGTCGCCCTTCGGCGACCAGCGGGGCTGCGTCTGGAACCCGCCGAACGTGAGCTGCTGGACGCTGGTGCCCTCCGCGTCCATGACGAAGATGTGCGCGACGCCGGCCCGGTCGGAGACGAAAGCGATCTGCCGCCCCGTGGGCGACCACGTGGGCTCCGTGTCGATCCCGGCGTGGCGGGTGAGGCGGCGCAGCGCGCCCGTCGCGAGGGTGAGCACATAGATCTCGGGGTTGCCGTCCTTCGAGAGGGTCATCCCGAGGGTCCGGCCGTCGGGGCTCCAGGCGGGCGACGTGTTGATGCCGACGAACGCCGCGAGCGTCTGCTCCGGTCGCCGCTCGAACGGGAAGGCGCGATAGAGGTCGGGATAGCCCTTCATGTACGAGACGAACGCGAGCGAGCGCGCGTCCGGGCTCCACGCGGGCATCAGGTTGATCGAGCCGTTCCGCGTCACGGGCGTGGCGTTCGCGCCGTCGTAGTCGGCGACGTGGATCTCTCGCGCGCCGCGCGGCCCGCGCACGTACGCGATCTTGGTGTCGGCGATGCCGGCCTCGCCGGTGAACTGGAGCACGATCTCGTCGGCGATCTTGTGCGCGAGCCGGCGGGGCTGGCCCGCCGGCGCCTCGAACTTCCTCGCCGCGATGAGCCGCTGCTCCGGCGTGGTGAGGTCGTAGAGCCGCATCTCGGCCTCGAGCCGGTCCCCGCGCACGGCGAGCAGCCCGTGCACGGCCGCGTGGGCGCCCGCCGCCGCGAAGTCGGTCCAGGACTGCTTGAGCGCGCCGGGGTCGTTCGCGGGAATCGAGCCCGTCGCGGCGACCACGCTGAAGAGCCCCGAGAAGGTCAGGTCGTCGCCCGCCACGGAGGCGACGAGCTTCGCCGCGCCCGTCGTGTCGGTCCCCGCCACGACCGTGAACTCGGGAATCGCGATGTTGAGCTTCCTGGCCCCGCCCGCCGTGACGTTGAGGAACACGTCGACACCCTGCGCGCGCGGCGCGGGACGCGGCGACCACGGCACGAACAGCGTCCATCCGAGCAGGATGAGCGCGGCGGTGAACGGAAGGATGTGTCGGAACTGCACGGAGCTACCGCCCGGCGCCGGCGTAGTGGAAGCCGAGATGGACGCGCAGCAGCGGCTCCTTGAATTCCGTCGGCAGGGGTGGGAACGGGTTCGCCTCCGTGATCGCGCGCAGCGCCGCCTGGTCGTAGAAGTGATCGCCCGACGACTTCTCGATCGCCGGATGGCGCACCTGCCCGTCGCGCCCGATCTCGAAGACCACGACCGCCTGCTGGCTGTCGCCGCTCCGGATCGGCGGGGCCCACTTCTCGGTGATCTTGCGCTGGATCGTCTGGAGATACCACGCGAATGGGAAGTCGGTGACGTTGAGCGTGAGGGCGCCGGCTCCCTGGGACGAGCCCGACGGCCGGCCCAGCGCCGCCGGCCGTGGAGCGACCGGCTCGCTCCGGGCAGGGGCCGGCGCGGCCGCGGGCGGCGTCGCGACCGTCGGCCTCGGCGTGCTCGCGACCGCCGGCGACTCCTTCTCGCCCGGGCGGGGCAGCGCCGGCGCGCGCGGCGGGAGGCTCCGGTCGGGCAGGCCGATGTCGCTCTGCCGCGAGCGCGCCGGCAGGTCGGCCGGCCCGGACCTCGTCACGCGCGGCGCGCGATCCTCGGCGCGTGGCGGCAGCGGCGTCGGCGCGGGGCGACCCTCCGGCAGGCCGACCGCGGCGATCGCGGGCACCAGGTTGACGATGTAGGTCTTCGGCTGGTTCACGCGCCACACGGCGGCGCCGACGGCGACCGCGGCGATCAGGCTGACGTGCACCCCGGTCGAGAGGACGATGCTCGCCATCGGCAACCGGAATCGGCGGGTGGCGGGGCCCGCCGGCGGACGCGCGCGGATCCGCAGCGTGGCTGCGGCCGTCGTCAGGTCACCGCTCCCGCGCCGGCTCGGTCACCATGCCGAGCCGCTCGATGCCGGCCCGTCGCACTCGATCCATCGTCTCGACCACGAGGCCGTACTGGAGCGCAGCGTCGGCCTTGAGGTAGAGCGTCTTGTCGGCACGGGTCCGGAACGCCTCGCGGAGCTGCGTGTCGAGCGTGGCGAGCGAGACGCGACGGTCGTTGAGGAAGATCTGCTGGTCGCGCGTCACGGTGAGCACCATCCGCTCCTCGACGGCCGTCGGCTTCGACGCGGCCCGTGGCAGGTTCACGTCGATGCCGCGGTACATCATCGGTGCCGTGAGCATGAAGATGAGGAGCAGGACCAGGACGACGTCGACGAGCGGAACGATGTTGATCTCGGCGAGCGTCGTGCCGATTCGGCGAGAGCCCTCGCCGCCGTCGAGCTTAAATGCCATCTTTCGCGGGGCGCGCCAGCTTGGGCGCCGGGCGGCTCAGGAGGTTCAGGAGATCGAGCGTGAACCCGTCCATCTCCGTCGCCCAGTGCTTGACGCGGCTCACGAAGTAGTTGTACCCGATCACCGCGGGGATCGCGGCACCGAGGCCCGCGGCCGTGGCGATCAGGGCCTCGGAGATGCCGGGCGCGACGACCGCGAGGCTCGCCGAGCCCTGCTGCCCGATCCCGTGGAACGCGGCCATCACGCCCCAGACGGTGCCGAAGAGGCCGATGAAGGGCGTCGCGCTCGCCGTCGTGGCGAGGAAGGGCAGGTACCGCTCGAGCCGCGCGATCTCGAGCCCGGCGGCGCGCCGGAGGGCGCGGTGCGCCGCCTCGAGACGCTCGGCCCCGAGCCCGTCGTCGACGTCCTCGAGGCCGCGGTCGACGACCTCCGAGGCGCCGGTCGCCTCCTGGTACGCGGCTGCGTAGAGCTGCGCGAGCGGACTCTCCCGGAACTTCTTGGCGCTCGCGTGGACCACGGAGGCCCGCCGCCCCTCGCGGAAGATCCGGAGGAACGCGATCGTCTGCCGGCGGACGCGCCGGAACTGCCACCACTTGTCGACGATCAGGGCCCAGGCCACGATGGAAAACACCAGCAGCACGCCCAGGACGAACTTCGCGATAGGGCCCGCATTGAGGATCAGATCGAGAACACCGTTACCGAGCGCGTCAGAAGGGGACACGAGGACTCCTTCGTTTTGCGCCCATCATACCGGGGCCCCTCGTCGAGGTCAACATTTTCGCCAGGAAAATCACACTTTTCGTTGACTTTTCGCGAGGCCGGCTCATATAACCGACTCGTGGGGATCGCCTGGGCACTGCTGGCCGCGGCGATGCTGGGCGCCGCGGCCCCGACGAGCGCCGGCGACGCGCGCGCCGCGGTCGAGGCCTGGATCGCGCGCCTCGGCGGCGCCGCGATCAGCGACCTCGTCATCGAGCAGACGTTCACCCTCTACCACCCGGACGGACTCCACCCGCAGTCGACGGGCGAGCAGCGCATCTTGATGAAGCTGCCGCGGCGCCAGCGCGTCGAGCAGACGCTCGAGGGCCGGCGCGAGGTCCGGCTCACCGTCGGCGATCGCGTCTGGGTTCGCCAGCACGACGGCCGGATCTACGAGGCGCCCCCGCTCGAGCGCGATCGGACCTACCTCCTCGTCCCGTTCCGTCGGAGCGCCACCGACCTCCTCTCCGAGTGGCGGGCGCTCGGCGTGCGCGACGGTGTGAGCCACGTGGTGCGCGTCGGCGGCCGGCCGGTGACGGTGATCGGCGCGGGACCGGGCGATCGCGAGAGCCCGGCCGTCTGGCTGGACGAGGAGTACGGCGTCGTGCGGGTCGTGACGCGGGAGCGGCTGCCGAAGGGGCCCGCGCTCGTCGACCTCAGCTTCTCGGAGCACCGTCGGCTCCTCGACGGGTTCTTCTTCCCGTATCGCCAGGAGGCCTTCGTCGACGGGAAGATGGTCGTCCTCGTGATCGTCCGGTCGCTCCGCGCCAACACGAGCATCGCCGACGAGCTGTTCGATCCCGAGGCGCTCCGCCAGGGGCGCTGACGCCCTGGTACGCTTCCACTTCCTCGGGACGTCCGGCGCGATCCCGTCGCTCGAGCGCGATACCACCTCGCTCGTGTTCGTCGTCGCCGAGGGCGCCGTGCTCGTCGACTGCGGGGGGAGCCCCGTCCAGAAGCTCCGCCGCGCGGGCGTCGATGCCCGCGCGCTCGGCTGCGTCGTGATCACTCACGTCCACCCCGACCACGCGTACGGGTTGCCAGCGCTCCTCCAGAATCTCCTGCTCCTCGGGCGGACGGAGCCGCTGCCGATCCTCTGCCGTCCCGAGCACGTGGAGCCGCTCCGGAGCGTCCTGGCGGCCTTCCAGCTCTGGGAGCGGCCCGGGATGTTCGCGCTCCTACTCCGGGGGATCGAGCCCGGCCCGGGCGCGCCGGCCCTCGAGCTGGGCCCGCTCGTCCTCACGACCGCGCCCAACGCGCACGGCTCGATGCCCAACTTCGCGGTGCGGGTCGACGTCCGCCCGCGCGGCGCCTCCGTCGTCTACTCGTCCGACACCGAGCCCTGCGAGTCCGTCGTGGCGCTCGCCCACGGCGCCGACACGCTGATCCACGAGGCGACCTTTCCCGCGCGCGATCGTGGCCGCTTCGGCGCCCACTCGACCGCGGAGGAGGCCGGCATGATCGCGGCGCGCGCCGGCGTCCGCCGGCTCATCCTCGCGCACATCGAGGCGGACTACCACGCGGAGGTGGAGGCCCTGGCCGCGGAGGCCCGCAGGCACTTCGGCGGAGTCGTGGAGATCGCGCAGGAGCTCGTCCCGTACCCGCTCTAACCGGGCGCCCGTCACCGCGAGACGCAGTGGTGGCCGACGATCCAGAAGCGGAGCCGCCGGTCGGCGTCGCGGGTGACGCCGACGCGGGGGCCCGTGGCGATGCGGAAGTCGCGCGGCCGGTCGGGGGGCTCGATCGTCAGCCGTCCCGCCGTGAGATCGGCGCCGTTGTCCCCGCGCGTGATCCCGAGCGCGCGCGTGAGGTTTCCCGGGCCGCGGGCGAGGCCCGGGGAGTCGCCGGCGACGCCGCGCCGGCGCGCCATCGCGGCGAGGCCGAGGACGGGCTCGAGGGAGCGGATCAGCACGCAGCCCGGGCGCCCCGCCCGACCGGTGATCGCGTTCAGGCAGAAGTGGACGCCGTAGATCCGGAAGACGTAGGCGCGGCCGCCCTCGCCGTAGAAGAGCGGACGCGCGGCGACGGGGCGGATCGCGGCGTGCGAGGCCCCGTCCTCGGGGCCGAGGTACGCCTCGGTCTCGACGATCCGGCCGGCGGTGAGCGCGGCGCCCCGGCGCGACACCAGAACGCAG
Source organism: Candidatus Rokuibacteriota bacterium (assembly GCA_016209635.1). Taxonomy (GTDB): domain Bacteria; phylum Methylomirabilota; class Methylomirabilia; order Rokubacteriales; family CSP1-6; genus JACQWC01. The sequence goes on from JACQWC010000182.1 coordinate 24,711, forward strand.
CCGAGGAGGTCGCGGGCGACGGCGCGGGTCGGCCGGAGATAGAACCGCCGCGGGAGGGGCACGGCGGGGGGCGGATCAGGCGGAGCCGAGCCGCTCGAGGACGAGCCGCCGGAGCGAATCGTGATCGAACGCGGTTCCCTGCCGGCTCGGCAGCTCCGCCTCGGTCTTGAGGCCGGTCTCGCTGACGATGACACAGATGGTCTGCGCGGGGTCGAGCTGCTTTCCCGCGAGGAGACGGCGGAGGACGGCGAGCGTGGCGACGCCGGTGGGCCCGGCCCAGACGCCCTCGACGCGCGCCAGCAGCCGCTGGACGTCGAGGATCTCCTCGTCCTCCGCGTCGCCGGCGAGCCCCTTCAGGTCGTGGAGGAGGCGGAGCACCCACTCGCCCTTCTTGCCGGGGTTGCCGGCGGCGAGCCCCTCGGCGACCGTGTAGCCGATCTTGAGCGGCCGGATGGGCGTCCCATCGCGGAACGCGCGCGCGATCGCGTTGGCCCGCGTCGCCTGAGCGGCCACCATCAGGGGCACTCGCGGGATCCAGCCGGCCTCACGCATCTCGCGAAAACCGCGCGCCGTCGCGATGAAGGTCTCGCCCACGGCGACCGGCGCCACGACCACGTCGGGCGGCGTGAAGGCGGTCTGCTCGGCGATCTCGTAGGCGAGCGTCTTCTTCCCCTCCTGCTTGTAGGCGTTCCGGGAGGCGCCGCAGTCGAAGAACAGGCGCTCCTCGACGAGCCGGTCCCAGAGGGTGATCAGGTCGTCGTACACCCCCTGGTAGATCACCAGGTCCGCCGTCGTCGCGGCCATGTGGAGGAGCTTCGGCGCCGACGCGCGCTCGTAGGCGAAGATGAGCGAGCGGAGGCCGGCGCGCGCCGAGTAGGCGGCGATCGACGAGCCGGCGTTGCCCGAGCTGACGACCGAGGTCGCGCGGTAGCCGAACTGGAGCGCCGCGGCGATCGCGGTCGCCGACGAGCGGTCCTTGACGGTGCCCGTCGGGTTCGGGCCATCGAACTTGAGGAGGAGGCGGCGGACGCCGAGCTGCGCCGCGAGGCGCGGGCAGTCGAGGAGCGGCGTCCCGCCCTCGCCGAGCGTCACGCGGTGCGCAGGGTCGGCGATGGGCAGCACGGGAGCGTACCGCCAGAGCCCCGTGCCCGAGAAGAGCGCGGGCCCCTCCTTCCGGAGGCGCTCGAGATCGTAGGTGAGCTCGAGCAGTCCCCGGCAGCGCTCGCACTCGAGCCGGTAGCCGAGCGGGTAGCGCCCGCCGCAGTCGATGCAGGCGAGGTGCCGCGCGAGGGACTCGGTCACCCGAAGCGCTCCTCGACCACGGCGATGATCTCCTCGACGCGGTGGCGCAGCGTGTGCTCGGCGAGCGCGCGCCGCCGCGCGTTCTCGCCGATCGCCCGCGCCTCGTCGGGGTGGGCCAGGAAGTAGTCCACGTGGCGCCGCAGCTCGGCGAGGTCGCGGTACGCGACGACCTCCTCGCCCGGCTTGAACAGGGTCGACAGGTCCTCCTTGAGATCGACGACCTGACACGCGCCCGCCGCCGCGAGCTCGAACGTCCGCGTGTTGACGCCCACGATGTCGTTCATCGGATGGTGGTGGTTGAGGGAGAGCGTGGAGCCCGAGTAGACGAGCAACTTCTCCCGGCCCCAGACGGGGGGACCGCCGACCATGCGGCGGATCACGGGGTCGTCCGCCTCCGGCCACCCGCTTCCCCAGAGCCTGAGCGGGTAGTCGCTGAGCTCCCGCACGAACCGCTCGCGGTACGGGTAGCGGTTGCCGACGAACGAGATCGGCGCGCCGTACCGCCGGCGCTCCTCGGGCGTGAGCGTCACCGGGTGGTGGAAGTCCGGGACGCAGTACATCGGCAGGTAGTAGAGGTTCCGCAGTCCGGCCTGCTGGAGGCTCCGGAGGGCGTAGCGCTCCTTCGTCAGGAAGAGATCGTAGGCCTCCATGCACTCGAAGGGGATCATCCAGAGCGGGTTGTCGGGGAAGACGTTGAGGAAGCGGGTGTCGAGTCTTGCCTTCACGCGGCGGATGAGCCCCGGCGTGATGGGCCCGCCCTTGACGACGAGGACCACCGCCGGGCGCCAGGCGAGACAGACGCGCTCGAGCCGCCGGAGGATGAAGAGCTGGTACGCGGCCTTCGTGCCGCGGTTCTTGTAGAGGACGTTGGTGCGCCGGTAGGCGACGACGCGGACGTCGTGGCCGTGGGCGCGGAGCTCGGCGGCGAAGTCCACGCCCATGTGTCCGGGCCGGTCGAACGGCGGGACGATGAGCCAGCGCATGCGGCGTAGCGTAGCATGGAGCCCGCTGCTATGATGGCGCCGTGAAAATCGCCGACGTCGAAGTCTTCCTCCTGAATTTCCCCGTGAAGGCCGTGTTCGTGCTCGCCGGGGGCGTCGCGGCGACGCCGGGTTCGCCGTCGCCGCGCGTGCTCGTGAAGCTCTCGACCGACGGCGGCGTCGCGGGCTGGGGTGAGGCCACGCCGACGCCGCGCTGGACCTACGAGACCGCGGAGACGATCGTCACGACGCTCCGGCGGTATCTCGCCCCGGCCGTCGTCGGGCTCGAGGCGTGGAACCTGGACGGCGTGCACCGCGCGATGGAGCGCGCGATCAATCCCGGCGTGACGATGGGATCGCCGCTCGCGAAGTCTGCGATCGACATCGCCCTCCACGATGCCCTCGCGCGGGCCCGCGGCGTCCCCCTCCACGAGCTGCTAGGCCGCGGCCGGCGCACCCAGTTCGACCTCACGTGGATGATCACGAGCGAGCGGCCGGCCGACGCCGAGCGCCTCGCGCGCGAGGGACTCGACGCCGGCTACGACTGCTTCGAGTGCAAGATCGGCATGCACGGCGAGGCCGGTGACCTCGAGCTCGTGCGCCGGACGCGGGCCGCGATCGGCGACCGGGCCCTCCAGGTCGACGCGAACCGTGGCTACCGCGTCGACGCGGCGATCCGCCAGGCGCGTCGCTTCGAGGACCTCGGCGTGACGCTCTTCGAGCAGCCGCTCGGCGGGCTCAACCTCTCCGGGTACCGGAGGCTCGTGGCCTCGACGTCGACGCCGATCGGCATCGACGAGACGCTCCGCTCGCTCGGGGACCTGCTCGAGTACATCCGCCACGACGCCCTGACGGTCGCCGTCGCGAAGGTCCAGCGGAACGGGGGCTTCTGGTACTCGCGCCAGCTCTGCGAGATCGCGGAGGCCGCGGGCCTGGGCCTCTCCCTCTCCGGGCTGACCGAGACCGACCTCGGCCTCGCCGCCGGCATGCACCTGGCGGCGGCGTTCGACATCAGTCCGCTCCAGCTCAACGGTCCCCAGTTCATCGACACCACCTTCCTCCGCGAGCGGGTGTGGAGGGGCGGGGGCCGAGTCTCGCTCCCGGCCGGGCCCGGCCTCGGCGTCGACGTCGACGAGGCCTACGTGCGGGGCCACGCGGTGACCCTGACCCTCGACTGACATGCGCCGGTGGCTGGCACGCAACCTGCCCTCGGTCGTGCTCTTCGTCGCGCTCCTCGTCGCCTGGCAGGTCGCGGTCACCGTGCTCGGCCTGCGCGAGTACATCCTTCCCGCGCCCCTCACGGTGCTGAGGGCGCTCTCGGGCGCCGAGATCCCGTGGGCGTCCCATGTCTGGATCACGACGCTCGAGATCGCCGGCGCCTTCCTCCTGGCGGGCGCCGTCGGGATCGCGCTCGGCGTGGCCATCGCGTGGTCCCCCGTCCTCGCGAACGCCCTCGTGCCCTTCCTCGTCTTCGTCAACACGCTCCCCAAGGTGGCCGTGGCGCCGCTCTTCCTCCTCTGGCTCGGCTACGGGATCCTCCCGAACATGCTCATCGGCGCGTTGATCGGCTTCTTCCCGGTGGTCATCAACACGGCGGTCGGCCTCAGCCAGGTCGACGAAGAGATGCTGGACCTCGGGCGCGTCTTCAACGCCCCCAAGTGGAAGGTCTTCGCCAAGATCCGGGTCCCGAACGCCTACCCGTACATCCTGGGCGCATTGAAAGTCACGGCCACCGCAGCCGTGGTGGGAGCGATCGTCGGCGAGTTCGTCGCCTCGCAGAAGGGCCTCGGGTACGTCATCATCACCACGCAGGGCAACATGAACACGCCGGTGGCCTTCGCGGCCCTCGTGTGGATCTCGATCGTCGGGCTCGCCGTGTACGGCGCCGTGGTCCTCGCGGCCCGCTGGATCGCCCCGTGGGCCGAAACCTCCGAGTAAAGGAGACCCTTCCATGAAGCGTGGACTGTCCCTCATCGCTCTCGGGCTCGCGGCGGTCGCCGTCGCATGGCCGCTCGTCCCCGCCGCGCAGCAGCCGCAGAAGGTCACCTTCGCGCTCAATTGGTTCCCCGTCGGCGACCACGCGGCCTACTGGGTGGCGCTCGACAAGGGCTACTACAAGGCGAAGGGGCTCGACGTCGACATGCAGAACTCGAAGGGCTCGGGCGACTCGATCGCCAAGGTCGATACCGGACGGGCGGACATCGGCCTCGCCGACAGCGCCGTCGTCATCGCCGCCGCCGCGCGCGGGGCCAAGGTGAAGGTGGTCGGGATGGTGTTCGACAAGACGCCGCTCAACGTCTGGAGCCGCAAGGAGGCGCCGATCACGAAGCCCAAGGACCTGGAGGGGAAGTCGGTCGGGGCGCCCCCGGGCGACGGCCAGCGGCAGGTCTTCCCCGCGTTCGCCAAGCTCCACGGCATCGACCAGAGCAAAGTGACCTGGGTCAACATCGAGCCCGCCGCCAAGATCCCGGCCCTCGCCGAGAAGCGCGTCGACGCCGTCGCCGACTACACGACGGGCCTGCCCTTCTACGAGAAGGCCATGGGCAAGGGCAACGCCGTCATGATGCCGTGGGTCGAGCACGGGTTCGACATGTACAGCATGTCCATCATCGCCAGCGAGCGGACCATGAAGGAGCAGCCGAAGATGCTGCGCGCGTTCCTCGAGGCCTCCTACATGGGCTGGCGGGACGTCATGGCGGACCCGAAGTCGGCGCTCGAGATCTTCAAGAAGCGGGTGCCGGAAATCGACGTGGCCATCATCGAGGCCAACATGCGCATGGGGCTCGAGCTGATGAAGACGGACCGGTACGCGAGGAACGGCATCGGCTGGATGGACGACAAGAAGATGTGCGCCTCGGTCGACATCGTGAACACTTACATGGGCGTGCCGACCAAGGTCGACTGCAAGGCGGTCTTCACGAACGAGTTCCTGACCCGGGTCGAGATGCCGAAGTCCATGCGGTAGCGGCGCCGCCGCCCCCTGGATCGCCAGGCGGTCGCGTGAGTCGGTTCATCGCGCTCGACGGGGTCTCCATGACCTACGCCACCGCCAGCGGGCCGGTCGAGGCGCTGCGCGACATCTCGTTCACCGTCGCGGCGGGCGAGCTGGTCGCGCTGGTCGGCCCGTCGGGATGCGGCAAGTCCACGCTCCTCCGGATCATCGCCGGGCTGCGGCCGGCGACGACCGGGAGCGTGATCGTCGACGGTCGCGCCGTCACGCGGCCGATCCCCCGCGTCGGCATGGTGTTCCAGGCGCCGGTCCTGCTCAAGTGGCGGCGCGTCCTCGAGAACGTCCTGCTTCCCGCGGAGCTGTCGGGGCTCGAGGCCCGGCAGTACCGGGCGCGCGCCGACGAGCTGCTGCGCCTCACCGGGCTCGGGGACTTCGCCGCCAAGTTCCCGCGCGAGCTGTCGGGCGGTATGCAGCAGCGCGCCTCCCTCTGCCGGGCGCTGCTCCTTGACCCGCCGCTCCTCCTGATGGACGAGCCCTTCGGCGCGCTCGACGCGATGACGCGCGACGAGATGAA
>JACQWC010000177.1 GCA_016209635.1 Candidatus Rokuibacteriota bacterium
ACCGTGACCCCGAGCTCGCCGAGGAAGCGCTGGAGCAGGCGGCCCACCGAGTCCTGGAGCAGCATCTCGGGCAGCCCGACCGTCTTCATCGGCCGCGCTCCGATCTGGCTCGCCTCCGAGTAGAGCTGCGCCCGGAGCCACTCGACGTACTGGCGGTTCTCGTCGTCCTTCCACCAGTCGCGGATCATCTTCTTGCCCCAGTAGCGGATGGTGGCGTAGTAGATGTCGCGCTTCACGAGCTTCTGGAGGATGCCCCGCCAGGAGTAGAACTTCGCCATCGCGTTGATCGCGCCCACCTGCAGCTCGTAGGGGCTCAGCTTCCGCGGCTGGTGGACCGCGTGATGGCCGTCGTACATGGACCAGTTCCGGCTGATCACGTACTTGTCGCCCTTGGCGTAGAGGGTGTCCCAGTCGGGGGAGCCCGGGATGGGCGTCAAGATCATGAACTGGATCGAGTCGATGTCGTGCTTCAAGGCGAAGTCGGCCGTGGCGTCGATGGTCTCGAGGTCGTCCTCGTCCGAGCCCACGACGAACATGCCGTGGATCCGGATCTTGTGCGCGTGGAACTGCTCGATCGCGCGCTCGATCTTGGCGAGGTCCTGCTTCTTCTGGAAAAGCTTGAGCGTCCTCGGATTGATCGACTCGAAACCGACATAGACGTTGAAGCAGTTGGAGTCGCGCATGAGCTGGAGCAGCTCCGGGTCGTCGACCGTCTCCGTGCGCACCTGGGCGCCCCACTCGGCCGTCAGGTCCCGCGCGATCATGCCGCGGAGCAGCTCCTTGCACCGCTTCTTGTTCGCCGTGAAGATGTCGTCGGCGAAGAAGACGTACATGTTCCCCCGGTGCAGCTCCAGCTCCTCCAGCACCCGCCCGACCGAGTGCGTGCGGAAGGCGTGCCCGTACATCCCCGGCACCGAGCAGAACGTGCAGGAGTAGGGGCAGCCCCGCGACGTCGCGACCGAGATGACGCCGCCCGGCTTCCAGCCCGTGATGAGGTGGTAGTCGGGGATCGGGTTGACGTCCAGGTTGGGGATTTTCGGGCGCTCCGGGTTGTGCACTGCCCGGCCGTCCACGCGATAGGAGAGGTTCTGGATCCGCTCGACACCCTCACCCCGCTGGATAGCATCGACCAGCTCCTGGAAGGCGAACTCCCCCTCCCCCCGGATGACGTAGTCGGCGTGCTCGAGGCCCTCGTCCGGGAGGAAGCTCGTGTGCGTCCCGCCGAGCACCGCGATCCCGCCGGCCTCCCGCACCTTGTCGGCGAGCCGGTACGACTGGGGCGCCGTGGAGGTGATCGCCGAGATGCCCACGAGATCGGCCGAGAGGACCTCCTGCATGTCCAGCTCGTGGATGTCCTCGATGTAGACACGGACGTCGTAGCCCTTCGCCCGCATGATCGTGCCGAGGAGCACCGACCCGAGCCGCGGAATCGTGACCCTGCTGTAGACATGGAGGTGGGTCGACTTCGGCTCGACGAACACGAGCTTCTTGATCACGTGCTCCATCCGAGAGCTCCTTCCGGTGTGCCAGTGAGTTGAGGTCGAGAGCCGGGCCAACGCTACCATCCGCCTCCGACCTTGTCAAACGCCTCCCCGGGGACTCTGACCCAAGATGTGGGGGTCGCACCGCAGCCGGAACCCCGTATCTTGGATTTTCCGCTTGACAGGCCTCGTGGGCCTCCCCTAGCATGCGCGCAGACGAGGACGAGGAGAGGAGGTGAGCCAGTGAAGAAGAAGGCCAAGAAGAAGAAGAAGTAGGCGCCGGTGAGGCGCCCGGCCCTGTCGGCCTCCCGTTCCGGCAGGGCCGTGCCGTCTTCAATCCTATTGAGTTGGGAGATCCCCCCTCAAACTCCCCCGACACACCGAGAGCCGCGAGTTGGGCGTCCCCCTCAAACTCCCCCGACACACCGAGAGCCGCGAGTTGGGCGTCCCCCTCAAACTCCCCCGACACGTCCCCACCTGAGTGAGCGGCGCGCGTCCCTGCTTCTCCTGGCGGTCATCCTCTTCTGGGCGGGAAACTTCCCGCTCGGGGAGCTCGCTCTCGCCGCTCACCTTGACCACCGGTCGCGCGCTCGTCGCCCCCCCGCTCCTCCTCGTTGTGGCGCGCCTGCGGGCGCCGCTCGGGCGGCCCCTGGTCCCGCGGGACTACATCGCCTTCGTCGTCCTCGGGCTCACGACCATCTGGTACTGGGGACTGGCCTCGACCACCGCGCTGAACGCTGGGATCCTGGGCGCGGCGTCGCCCATCTTCGTCGCGGTGACCGCCGCCCTGGTCCTCGGCGACCGGCTGACGCCAGCCAACTGGGTCGGCATCGGCCTCTCTGTCGTTGCAGTGCTGACGACGGTGGCGAAAGGATCGCTCGCGGTCCTCCTCACCTTCACGGTGAACCGCGGCGACCTGATCATCCTCCTGTCCCAGGCCGCCTGGGTCAGCGACTCGCTCTACGGCCGGGCCGCGGCCTCGACGCTCCCGCCGGTCTGGATCATGGCAGGCGCGCACGTGGTGAGCGGACTCGTCCTCGTCCCGGTCGCGGTCCTCTTCGGCGACCTTCATGAACCTGATGCCGTTCGTGGTGATCGCGCTCTCGTGGGCGATCGCAGGCGAGGCGGTCCACGCCTACCACCTGGTCGCCGCCGTCCCGCGTGATGGCCGGCGTGTTCCTGGCGACCCGCTGAGACGCGGGGGCTACTTGGTCTTCACGAGCGGCCGGGGCTTCACGGCGATGGGCTTGACCTTGTCCTCCTTCGGCTTGTCGTCCTTGAGGAGTCCCCGCACCTCCGTCATGAACTGCGTCACGTCCGTGAACTGCCGGTACACCGAGGCGAACCGGACGTACGCGACCTGGTCGAGACGCTGGAGGTGCTCCATCACCAGCTCGCCCAGCTCCTTGCTCGAGATCTCCCGCTCCGCCCGCTCGTGCAGCCGCGCCTCGATCTCGCCAACGACGTCGTCGACCGCCTGGACCCCGACCGACCGCTTCTCGCACGCCTTCAGAATCGAGCCCCGGAGCTTCTGGCGGTCGAACGGCTCGCGGCGGCCGTCGCGCTTGACGACGTGCGGGAGGACGTCCTCGATGTACTCGTACGTCGTGTAGCGACGGCGACACTTGAGGCACTCGCGGCGGCGCCGGATGAACTCGCCGTCTCGGCCGACGCGCGAGTCGACGACCCGATCCTCCGTGTGGCCGCAAAACGGGCATTTCATCGGGTCCCTCCTCCCCTCACTGCACCCGGTCGGGGTAGAGCTGGAAGCCGCTCGTCAGCGCCTGCACGTCGTTGCGCGCCGCCGCCGCCACCGCCGCCGAGCCGAGACCGGTGAGGACGCGGTCGATGAGGCTCGCGATCTCGACCATCTCGCGCTCCCGCATCCCCCGGGTCGTCACCGCCGGCGTCCCGAGCCGGATGCCGCTCGTCACCATGGGGCTCTTCGTCTCGAACGGCACGGTGTTCTTGTTGACGGTGATCCACGCGCGGTCGAGTGCCTCCTGGGCCTCCTTGCCCGTGATCCCGCGGTCGCTGAGATCGACGAGGATCAGGTGGGTGTCGGTGCCCCCCGTCACCAGCCGGTAGCCGCGGGCCAGGAGCGCCTCGGCCAGCGCCTTGGCGTTCCGGACGATCTGCGCCTGGTACGCGCGCCACTCCGGCGTCAGCGCCTCGCGGAACGCCACGGCCTTTGCCGCGATGATGTGCATGAGCGGGCCGCCCTGCACCCCCGGCATGACCGTCTTGTCGAGCGCCTGGGCGTGCGACGCGCGGCACATGACCATCCCGCCGCGAGGTCCGCGGAGGGTCTTGTGGGTCGTGGTGGTCACGAAGTCCGCGAGGCCGACCGGCGAGGGGTGAAGGCCCGCGGCCACGAGCCCCGCCGGATGGGCGATGTCGGCCATGAGCGCGGCGCCCACCTCACGGGCGATCTCGCCGAATGGCCCGAAGTCGATCGCCCGCGGGAACGCCGAGCCCCCGGCGATGATCAGCTTCGGCCGGTGTGCCCGGGCCAGATCGCGGACCTGATCCAGATCGATCAGCTCGGTGTCCTTCCGGACGCCGTACGCCACGATCGAGTAGAGCCTGCCCGAGTAGTTCACGGGACTGCCCGCCGTGAGGTGGCCCCCGTGCGAGAGGTTGGGTCCGAGGACGACGTCGCCGGGCTTGAGGAGCGTGAAGTAAACGGCCATGTTCGCCTGGGCGCCCGAATGGGGCTGCACGTTGACGTGCTCGGCACCGAACAGCTCCTTGGCGCGGGCGATCGCCAGGTTCTCGGCGACGTCGACCACCTCGCACCCGCCGTAGTACCGCCGGCCCGGGTACCCCTCGGCGTACTTGTTGGTCAGGACGGAGCCCATGGCCTCGAGCACCGCCTCGGAGACGAAGTTCTCGGAGGCGATCAGCTCGAGGTTGCGGTGCTGTCGCACCGCCTCGTCGCGGAGCGCCTTGGCGATGTCGGGATCGACGTCAGCGAGCCTCAGCATCCGCGTGCTCTCCCCGGGACGCGCGCTCGAGCCCCGCCACCTTCTCGAGCCGCCGCGCGTGGCGCCCGCCGAGGAAGGTCGCCTCGAGCCAGGCCTCGACCGCCGCGATGGCCGTATCGAGCGGGGTGTTCCGCGCGCCCAGCGCCAGTACGTTCGCGTCGTTGTGCTCGCGGCTCATCCGGGCCGTGTGGGCGTCGCCGCAGGCGGCGGCGCGGATGCCGGGGACCTTGTTCGCGGCGATCGCCATGCCGATGCCGGTGCCGCAGACGAGCACGCCGCGTCCGGCCCGCCCCGCGGTGACGGCTTCGGCGACGAGCCGCGCGTAGTCGGGATAGTCAACGGAGTCGGTGGAGTGGGTCCCGACGTCGACGACCTCGTGGCCCCGCCCGCGGAGCCACGCCTTGAGGTCCTCCTTGAGGAGGAACCCCGCGTGGTCGGCGCCGAGGGCTATGGCCGTCATTCCGCGCCCACCATACCGGTTGGGGGATCGGGAAGTCAAGCCACCTACATCTTGGTGGCTAGACCTCGACACGCGCGCCGTCGTCCGCGACCCGGCAGCCGGCCCAGCCCAGCTCACGCTCGATCGCCCCCCGGGAGCGCCTCGGCCGCGGCGGGCTCACCGTGCACCGTGAAGGTCTGGGCGGGCGCGCGCGCGAACCCGCGGAGCCACCGGAGGACCTCCGCGCGGTCCGCGTGCGCCGAGAGCGCGTCGGTGGTGACGATCGCGGCGCGCACCGGAACGTCCTCGCCGAAGATGCGGATCGACCGGGCGCCGTCGCGGAGGAGCCGCCCGCGGGTGCCCGCGGCCTGGTAGCCGACGAAGAGGACGGTGGTCCGCTCGTCGCCGAGCCGCCGGCGCAGATGGTGAAGGATGCGGCCCCCGGTCGCCATCCCGCTGCCCGCGATGATGATCGCCGGGCCCTCGAGGTCGTTCAGCCGCTTCGAGTCGTCGACCGCCGGGGAGAGGTGGAAGCGCCCGGGGACGAACGGCCGCCGCCCCTCCGCGGCCACGCGCGCGGCGGCCTCGTCGTGCTCCTCGGGATGGCGCGCGTAGACCGCGGTCGCCGCGATCCCCATCGGACTGTCCAGGTAGACCGGGATCGGCGGCACCCGCCCCTCCTCCTCGAGCGTCCGGAGCATGTAGAGCAGCTCCTGCGTGCGCCCGACGGCGAAGGCGGGAACGAGGAGACAGCCCCTGCGCTCGACCGCGCGGCGCACGGCGCCGGCGACCGCCGCGCTCCCGTCGTCGGCGGGATGGAGGCGGTTCCCGTAGGTGGACTCGACGAGGAGCGTGTCCGCCACCGCGACCGGCTCGGGATCGCGCATCACCGGAACGCCGTACCGTCCCAGGTCTCCCGAGTAGACGAGCCGGCGGTCGCCGAGGCGCACCTCGACGCTCGACGCCCCCAGGATGTGGCCCGACGACCTGAACCGGGCCTGGAACCCCGGGGCGGGCGCGAATTCCCGCCCAAAGGCCACCGCGCCGACCTGTCCGAGGGCCGCCTCGGCGTCGGCCTCGGTGAAGAGCGGCAGCGCGGGCTGGTGGCGCGTGCGCCCGGCGCGGTTCCGGAAGTCCGCCTCCTCTTCTTGGAGCCGGGCGGCGTCGGGCAGCATGATGCGCAGGAGATCGGCCGTGGCCGGAGAGCAGAAGATCGGCCCGGCGAAGCCGGCGCGGACGAGCCGGGGGAGGTACCCCGAGTGGTCGATGTGCGCGTGCGAGATCAGGACCGCGGCGAGCCCGGCGGGATCGAGCGGCGGGGGCTCCCAGTTTCGCGATCGCAACTCGGCGAGCCCTTGGAAGAGCCCGCACTCGAGGAGCACCGTCGCGCGCTCACCCTCGAGGACGAACCTGGCGCCGGTCACGGTCCCCGCCGCGCCGAGGAACGTGAGCGACGGCGTCACCGCGCGGCGACGACCCCCGTCGGCGCCGGGAACGCGAAGGTCTCGAGGCTCGCCTCGGCGCAGCCGCGCGCGACCAGGCCCTCGATGTCGAGTCGCGCCTCCGCGGCGCGGATCTCCTCCTCCGAGACGCGCGTGGCCGGATGCCTCGGGACGAAGAGCGTGCAGCAGTCCGCGTCCGGCTCGATCGAGGTCTCGAACGTGCCCAGACGCTGGGCCTCGGCCGTGATCTCGAGTTTGTCCATCCCGATGAGGGGCCGGAGGATCGGGAGCCGGGCGACCTCGTCGATGCGGGCGATATTGGTGAGCGTCTGCGAGGCCACCTGCCCGAGGCTCTCGCCCGTCGTGAGCGCCTCGGCGCCGTGCCGGCGCCCCAGCGCCTCGGCGATCCGCACCATCAGCCGCCGGTAGACGACCACGCGCGCCGGCGGCGGCACCGCGAGCACCACCTCGCGCTGGATCTCCCCGAACGGCACCAGGTAGAGGTCCGAGCGGTACTGCCACTCGGTCAGCCGCTCGACCAGCGCCCGCGCCTTCGCCTGGGAGGTGGGCGGAAGGTAGGGGACGCCGTGGAAGTGGACGAACACGACGCGGCACCCCCGCTTCATCATCCGCCAGGCCGCGACGGGCGAGTCGATGCCGCCCGAGAGCAGGGCCGCGACCGTCCCGCTGGCGCCCACGGGCAGGCCGCCCGGCCCGGGCGCGCGCTCCGTGTACACGAAGGTCTCCGCCGGGAGCACCTCGACGTGGATCGTCACCTCCGGGTGATGGAGGTCGACGCGCGTCCTCGCGCGCTCGAGAACCAGGGCACCCAGCTCGCGGTTCAGCTCGACGCTCGTCAGCGGGTACGTCTTGAAGGCGCGCCGCGCCGTGATCCGGAAGGAGGCGAACTCGCGGCCCTCGACGAGCCGCGCGACCGCAGCCCGCATCGCGTCGAGCGTGGACGGCACGCGCTCGGCGAGCGCCACGCTCGCCACGCCGCACACGCGCGCGAGCCGGTCGCGGACCGCCTCGGGACGCGGATGCCCCTCGAGTTCGAGGAGGATCCGTCCGGAGAGCTGGCGCAGGGGCACGGGGCCGAGGTCGGCGATCGCCCTCTGGAGGTTCATCGCCAGATGGCGCAGGAACAGAGACCGGTTCCCGCGCTTCAGGCTGACCTCGTGATAGTGGACGATCGCCGCTCTCCGCATCGATCTCAGCCGATCCGTGCCTGGAGCCCCAGCGCGCGGGCCAGCTCCTCGGGCGTATTCACGTTCATGAAGACGATCGCGGGATCGCGATACCGCGCGACCTCCCGCTCGGCGATCTCCAGCACGCGCACCCGGTCGAAGAACCCGGTGATCTTGAGGCGCCCCGCCAGGAGCTCCTCCTCCATCGGCCCGAGGCAGGTCTTCGCGTAGGCCGCGTGCAGGGTCTCCAGCTGCTCCCCCACCCGCGGGATGACGACGTCTGCCTCGGCCGTCCGGTCGATCACGAGCCGGATGACGTCCGGCTGGAGGAACGGCATGTCGCAGGCCACGGTGAACGCCGCGGTCCCTCCGGCCGCCTTGAGCCCGGAGTAGATGCCGCCGAGCGAGCCGCGATCCGGGTATGCGTCCGGCACCATGGGGAGGCCGAGGAACGCGTAGAGGTCCGGCGTGTTGGTCACGATCAGGAGGTCGTCCAGGACGTGGCCGAGGGCGTCGACCACGCGCCCGATCAGCGGGCGCCGGCCGACGTCGAGCAGGGCCTTCGGGCGGCCGCCCATCCGCGTGCTCTTCCCGCCCGCCTGGACGACACCGGTCACTCTCACAGCACGACCGCGCCCCGGCGGAGAACGCTCGGGGGATCGACGGTGACGTCGAGGACGGTCGACGGTGGCCCTCCGGCGGTCGGGCCGCCGTCGAGCACCGTCTCGATCACGCCGTCGAAGTGCGCCAGCACCGCCTCCGCCGCGGTCGGCGGAACCGCTCCCTCGGGGTTGGCGCTCGGCGCCGTCACCGCGTGTCCCACCGCCCGGACGAGACCGCGGGCGACCGGATGGGACGAGAGGCGGATGCCGATCGTCCCGGTCCCGGCGGTCAGCTCCTCGGGCACCTTCCGCGTCGCGCGGAAGACCAGCGTGAGCGCGCCCGGCCAATGGCGAGCCATGAGGTCACGCGCTGCGGCCGGCACCTCCGCGACGAGATCCTCCGCCATGGCGATCGAGTCGACCAGGACCAGGAGCGGCCTCGACCCGGACCTCCCCTTCACCTCGAAGACACGCCGCACGGCGCGCGGGTCGAGCGCCAGGGCGCCGAGACCGTAGAACGTCTCCGTGGGAAAGGCGACGAGGCCGCCCTCCCGCAGCACGGCCGCCGCTCCGGCCAGCGCCTCGGGCGCGGGCGCCACGGGATCGATCCTCGTCACCCGGGTCCTCACCGGCGCGCCGCTCCCCGCCTCGTCCGGCCCGGCCCACCCCTCACCCGCGCGACTTGAGCTGCTCGGTCACGCGCCGGCCCCGCTCGTCCACGTCGTCGGCCAGGCGCTTCCGGTAGAGCGCCAGCCGCTCACGCAGCGCCGGATCGCCGACGGCGAGGATCTGGGCCGCCAGGATCCCGGCGTTCGCGGCGCCCCATGCGCCGATCGCGACCGTGGCGACCGGCACGCCCTTCGGCATCTGCACCATCGAGAGCAGCGCGTCCAGTCCGCCGAGCGGCGTCGAGGCGATCGGGACGCCGATCACCGGCAGCGGGGACAGCGCAGCGAGGACGCCCGGCAGCGCGGCGGCGCCGCCCGCGGCGGCGATGAGCACGCCCAGGCCACGGCCCGACGCGCTCGTCGCGTACTCCTCCGTCCGTCTCGGCGTGCGGTGGGCGGAGGCGACGACGACCTCGCTCCCCACCTCGAGCGCGTCGAGAACCTTCACCGCTTCCAGCATGACGTCGAGATCCGAATCGCTGCCGAGCACGATACCAACGCTCACGGGTCTCGCCACGGTCCCCTCCGTCCTAAATCTTCAAACCCTTCCGGCCGATGTCCCTCCGATAGTGCATCCCCTCGAAGCGGATGCGCGCGATCGCCGCGTAGGCGGCGGCGATCGCCCCCCGGATCTCCGGCGCGACCGCGGTCACGCCGAGGACGCGGCCTCCAGCCGTGACGAGCCTCGCGTCCCGCCGGGCCGTCCCCGCGTGGAACACGTGGACCCCGGGGACCGACTCCGCCGCCTCGATCCCCTCGATCGGAAGCCCCGTCCGATACTCGCCCGGGTACCCGCCCGACGCGAGCGCGACGCAGACGGCCGCGTCGGGCCGCCAGGCCGTGCGCGCCGGAAGGTCCTCGCCGCGCGCGGCGGCCGCGAGGAGCGGGACGAGGTCCTCCTGGGCGCGGGGCAGGATCGCCTGGCACTCGGGATCGCCGAAGCGGCAGTTGAACTCGACCACTTTCGGGCCCTCGGCGGTGAGCATGAGCCCGACGAAGAGCACGCCGCGGTAGGGCGCGCCCTCCCGGGCGAGCGCCCGGATCGTCGGCCGGACGATCGTCTCCATCAAGGCCCGCTCGCCGGCCTCGTCGACGCGCGGCACCGGCGAGTAGGCGCCCATGCCCCCGGTGTTCGGCCCGCGGTCGTCGTCGAACACCGTCTTGTGATCCTGCGCGGCGGCGAGCGGGATCGCGTCCCGCCCGTTCGAGAGCGCGAAGAACGAGACCTCCTCGCCCCGCAGGAACTCCTCCACGATCACCCGAGCGCCGGCCGCGCCGAAGACCCTCCGCTCCATGCAGGCGGCGACCGCGTCGTCCGCCTCGTCGAGCGTCCGGCAGACGATTGCGCCCTTCCCGGCGGCGAGCCCGTCGGCCTTCACGACGAGCGGCGCGCCCAGCGCCTGGCAGTGGCGTCGCGCAGCGTGGGGATCGTCGAAGACGCGGAAGCGCGCCGTCGGAACTCCGTGGCGGGCCATCAGGTCCTTGGCGAACGCCTTCGAGCCCTCGAGGGCCGCGGCGCGGGCGCTCGGGCCGAAGACGACGAGCCCGTGGGCCGCCAGTCGGTCGGCGAGCCCGGCCACGAGCGGCGCCTCCGGCCCGACGACCGTGAGGTCGACCCGCTCCGCGACGGCGAAGGCGGCGAGGTCATCGAGCGCGTCGGCGCGGAGCGGCAGGCACTTCGCGTGCCTCTCGATCCCGGGGTTACCGGGCGCCGCGTAGAGCACCTCGACGAGCGGGCTCTGCGCGATCTTCCACGCCAGCGTGTGCTCGCGGCCGCCGCCGCCGACGAGCAGCACCTTCACTCGGGCCGGCTCCGCTCCGGCGGCTCGACGATCTCCAGATGGGCGCGCGCGATCTTCGCCCACGGGCTCCCCGCGTCCAGCTCGAGGTAGCGCCGCCAGTGGAGGCCCGCCTCGTCGCGCCGTCCGGCGCGGGCCAGCGCGGCGGCGAGGTTGAAGTGCGCGTCGGCGTAGTCGGGTGAGAGCTGGAGCGCCAGGCGGTAGTCGTGGATCGCCTCCTCGACTTCCCCGCAGTCCTCGTGCAGCGAGCCGAGGTTGTACGCGGCCTCGCAGCACCGAGGGTCCTGCTGGAGCGCCGAGGCGTAGGCGCTCCGCGCCTCGGCGTACCGTCCCATGCGGTGGTAGAGCAGGCCGAGGTTGTTCCACGCCGCGGCGTACGTGGGGTCGAGCGCCAGCACCCGGCGGTAGGCGTCGACGGCCTCCTCCCACTGCGTGGGGTCGCCCTCGAGATCGCTCGCGTGCTCGAACCACGTCTCCGCCTGCCGGACGGGCGGCCCGAGCGGCCGCACGACCCCGCTCGCGAGCGTCGCCGCGGCGGCCTCCTTGAGGCCCCCGGTGTCGAGCGCCAACACCGTCTGGCCCGTGCGCGGGTCGAAGCGGACACGCTCGGACTGGGCGAGCAGCCGGTCGCCCTCGACGAGCAGGCGCACCTCGGCCAGCGGATGCTCGAGGTCCGGGTCTTGCCGCTGGAGCGCCAGGAGCGCTTGCTTGATCTGGCGCACGGAGGCGCCCGCCTCGAGCAGCGCGCTCGCGGCTCTGAGCGCCAGGAGGTCGCGGAACGTGTAGCCCGCGTCGCCCCGCAGCAGATCGAGCCGGCGGAGCTGGGCCGCGCGTTTGGGCGTGAGGGAAAGAATCCGCGTCAGCTCGCGCAGGCCGTAGATACGCTCGGGGTTCCGCTGGTCCATCGCGACCGCCTAGTGGCGGAAGTGGCGCATTCCCGTGACGACCACCGCTATCCCGTGCTCGTCGGCCGCGGTGATGACCTCCGCGTCCCTGAGTGAGCCGCCGGGATGGATCACGGCGGTGGCGCCCGCCCGCGCCACGACGTCGAGGCCGTCGCGAAACGGGAAGAACGCGTCGGACGCGCAGACGGACCCCTCGGGCGAGAGCCCCGCCTCGCGTGCGCGCCCGACCGCGAGCCGCGCCGCGTCGACGCGGTTCATCTGCCCGGCGCCCACGCCGACGACCTGGTCCCGGGTCGCGAGGACGATGGCGTTCGACTTGACGTGCTTCGCGACCCGCCAGGCGAACCGGAGCGCTCGCATCTCCTCGTCCGTTGGCGCGCGCTTCGACACCGTCTGGAGCCGCGCCTGGTCGAGGTCCGCGAGGTCTGCCGACTGCGCCAGGAGACCGCCGAGGACGCTCCTGTACTCGTCGAGGCGCGCCGGCAGGCCGGCCCGATCGCAGGGGACCTCGAACACGCGGCACTTCTTCTTGGTCCGGCGCAGCTCCGCGAGCGCCTCATGCGCGTAGCCGGGAGCGAAGAGGATCTCGACGAAGATCCCGGCCAGCGCCGCTACCACGGCCATGTCCAGTGTCCGGTTGACGCCGACGATGCCGCCATAGATCGACACCGGGTCCGAGGCTTTCGCCTTCGCCAGCGCGCCGCCGACCGTCTCGCCCACGGCCGCGCCGCAGGGGTTCGTGTGCTTGATCACGACCGCCGCCGGCTCGTCGAACTCGAGCAGGAGTGCCAATGCCGCCGAGAAGTCGAGGAGGTTGTTGTACCCCGGTTCCGGCCCGTGAAGCTGCTTCATCGCGGCGAGGCCGACGGGCGGCGCCCCCACCAGCCGGTAGAAGGCGGCGGTCTGGTGGGGGTTCTCGCCGTAGCGGAGCGGGAGCACGCGCTCGGCCTCGAGGCGGAGCGGGTGCGGAAGCTCGTCGGGCGCGCGCGCGGGCGTGGCCCCGGCGCCCGGGGAGCGCAGATACGCGGCGATGGCGGCGTCGTACTGGGCCGTCCGGCGGAAAGCCTCCTGCGCCAGCCGAGCCAGCGTCGCCTCGCCGAGCGTTCCGCCGCTGGCCCGCAGCTCGTCGAGCAGGGGGCGATACTGCGCGGGGTCGATGACCACGCCGACGCTCGCGTGGTTCTTCGCGGCGGCCCGGATCATCGCGGGCCCGCCCACGTCGATCTGCTCGATGGCCTCTCGGAGCGTCACGCCCGAACGCGCGACCGTGGCCTCGAACGGGTAGAGCGTGACGACCACGAGATCGATGGCCGGGATCCCGTGCCGGTCGAGCGCGGCCAGATGCTCGGGGAGGTCCCGCCGGGCGAGGATGCCGCCGTGGACCCGCGGGTGGAGGGTCTTCACGCGACCGTCCAGCATCTCCGGGAACCCGGTGACCTCGGCGACGTCCCGCACCGGGATGCCCGACTCCCGCAGGAGCTTCGCGGTCCCGCCCGTCGAGAGGACCTCGACGCCATAGCCCGCGAGCTCCCGCGCCAGCTCGACCACGCCCGTCTTGTCGTGAACGCTGAGCAGCGCGCGTCGGAGCCTCACGGGGTCGCCTCCACCAGCACGCGACGCCCGGCGATCCGGAGCCGCCCCTCGGCGAAGAGCCGGATGGCTCGGGGGTACAGGCTGTGTTCCTCGACGAGAATGCGCTCCGACAAGGTCTCTTCCGTGTCCTCCGGGCGGACCGGCACGCCCGCCTGGAGAATGATCGGCCCGGTATCGACGCCCTCGTCGACGAAGTGGACGGTGGCGCCGGTGATCTTCACGCCGTACTCGAGCGCCTGGCGCTGCGCCGCGAGCCCGGGAAAGGCCGGAAGCAGCGCGGGATGGATGTTCATGATCCGGCCGGCGAACGCGTGGACGAGGCCGGGCCCGAGGATCCGCATGAAGCCTGCCAGACACACGAGGTCGACACGATGCTCCGCGAGCACGCCGACGATCGCGCGGTCGTACCGGTCCCGATCGGCGTAATCCTTCGAGTTCAGATGAACGGCAGGCACCCCGCGAGCCGCCGCCCGCTCGAGGGCCCGGGCCTCCTCGCGGTCGGAGATCACGACCACCACCCGCGCCGGAAAGTCCGGATCGCGCGTGGCGTCGAGGATCGCCTGGAGGTTCGAGCCCCGCCCGGAGGCGAGGACGCCCACGCGGACCGGCGGGCCACCCCGCGTCACGGGACCAGCTCCACCCCGCGCTCCCCGGCGACGATCTCCCCGATCCTCGCCACCGCTTCCCCGCCCTCGAGAGCGAGGGCGCGGGTCGCCTCGACCTCGCCGGGCGGGACCACGATCAGGTAGCCGATCCCCATGTTGAAGGTCCTGAACATCTCCGCCTCGGCCACGCGCCCGGCCTGACGCAGCGTCTCGAACACGGGCGGGACCGTCCACGCCCGCCGCTGGAGCACGGCCCGGCATCCGGGCGGGAGGACGCGGGGAAGGTTCCCCGTGATCCCACCCCCCGTGACGTGGGCCATCGCATGCACGTCCACGCGTCTCAGCAGTGCCAGGATCGGCTTCGCGTAGATGCGCGTGGGCTCGAGCAGCTCGTCGGCGACCGTCCGGCCCGTTCCCGGAAGCGTCGCGTCGATCGTGAGCTTCAGGACGTCGAAGACGATCCGGCGCGCCAGGGTGTACCCGTTCGAGTGGAGCCCCGACGACGGGAG
The DNA here is from genome assembly GCA_016209635.1 of Candidatus Rokuibacteriota bacterium. Classification (GTDB taxonomy): domain Bacteria; phylum Methylomirabilota; class Methylomirabilia; order Rokubacteriales; family CSP1-6; genus JACQWC01. Next base: position 14,218 of record JACQWC010000177.1, read on the forward strand.
GCCGAGCACGACGTCGCCCGGCCTGACCCGCGAGCCGTCGATCAGGCGCGCCCGCTCGACGACGCCGACCGCGAACCCCGCCAGATCGTACTCGCCCTCGGCGTAGAGGTCGGACAGCTCCGCGGTCTCCCCGCCCACGAGCGCGCACCCGGCCCGCCGGCATCCCTCGGCGACCCCGGCGACGAGCGTCTCCACGCGGGCGGGCTCGAGGCGGCCGAGGGCCAGGTAGTCGAGGAAGTAGAGCGGCTCGGCACCGTGGACGAGCACGTCGTTCACCCCCATGGCGACGAGGTCGATTCCCACCGTATCGTGGCGATCGGCCAGGAAGGCGACCTTGAGCTTGGTGCCGACGCCGTCGGTCGAGGAGACGAGGACGGGCTCCTGGAAGCCGGAGGGCACGCGGACGAAGCCGGCGAACCCGCCGATCTCCCCGATGACCTCGGGGCGGAACGTACTCCGCGCCAACGGCGCGATCCGGCGGACCGCCTCGTCGCCGGCCTCGATGTCGACGCCGGCGCGACGGTAGGTCAGGGGCTCCATCGAGCGCGGAGGCGGCGCCTACGCGTCGAACAGCCGGAGCTGAGGCGCGCGTTCCGGCGCCATCCCGACCTTGTAGTTGCCGGTGAAGCACGCGTGACAGAAGTTCGCCGGGTCGGAGTCGGTGGCCTTGAGCATCCCATCGAGCGAGAGATAGCCGAGGGAGTCGGCGGCGAGATACCGGCGGATCTCCTCGGTCGCGTGGCTCGACGCGATCAGCTCCCTCCGCGTCGGCGTGTCGATGCCGTAGTAGCAGGGCCACTGGATCGGCGGCGAGGAGATCCGCATGTGGACCTCCCGCGCGCCCGCCCCGCGGACCATCCGGACGATCTTCCGGCTCGTCGTGCCGCGGACGATCGAGTCGTCGACCACGACGACGCGCCGCCCCTCGAGCATCTCGCGCATCGGGTTCAGCTTCACCTTGACGCCGAAGTGCCGGATGCCGTGCGTCGGCTCGATGAACGTGCGCCCGACGTAGTGGTTGCGGATGAGCCCCATCTCGTAGGGAAGCCCCGACTCCTCCGAGTACCCGAGCGCCGCGCTCGTCCCCGAGTCGGGCACCGGGATGACGATGTCCGCCTGGACGGGGTGCTCCCGGGCGAGCTGGTGGCCGAGCGCCTTGCGGACGGTGTGGACGTTCCGTCCCCAGAGCACCGAGTCCGGCCGCGCGAAGTACACGTACTCGAACACGCACTGGAGCCGCTCCCCGGGCGGGAAGGCGCGGAACGTCCGGGGCTCCGCCTCCGAGAGGACGACGATCTCCCCGGGCTCGACGTCGCGCTCGAACCTCGCCTCCAGGAGGTCGAGGGCGCAGGTCTCCGACGCGACGATCCAGGTGTCGCCGAGCCGCCCGAGCGTGAGCGGCCGGAAGCCGTTGGGGTCGCGGATCGCGTACATCGCCCGCGGCGTCAGGATCAGGAGCGAGTAGGCGCCCTGCACCTGCCCGAGCGCCTGCGGGATCTGCTCCTCGAGCGGGCCCGCCGGCGTCCGGGCCAGGAGGTGGAGGATGACCTCCGTGTCGGAGTTCGACTGGAAGATCGCGCCGTCGCGCTCCATGTCCCGCCGGAGCGCCTCGGCGTTCGTGAGGGTGCCGTTGTGGGCGATCGCGATCGGCCCGCGCGCGGTCGTCGCCATGATCGGCTGGGCGTTCTTCAGATTCGAGCTGCCGGCGGTCGAGTAGCGGACGTGGCCGATGGCGCGGTGGCCGGGGAGCCGGCGCAGCCGTTCGCGCGTGAAGACGTCGGCCACCCATCCCATGGTCTTCTCGGTGTGGAAGGCCTCGCCGTCCGTCGCCGTGATGCCGGCGGATTCCTGGCCGCGGTGCTGGAGGGCGTAGAGGCCCAAAGAGGTGACGTTGGCAGCCTCGGGATGGTTCCAGACGCCGAACAGCCCGCACTCGTCGTGGAATTTGTCGTCACGCCATCCGACGCTCAAAGCCACTCCTCCACGCGTGCTCGATCTGGTCGATCCCCGCGGCGACCACCGCCCTCGAGCCCAGGCGCAGGGTCAGCCGGTCGCCACCAGTCGTGCCGATCCAGCGCCAGGGGATCGCCGACTCGGCCATCAGCGCCTCGAACTCCCGCACCCGCTCCGGCTCCACCGCCACCACGACGCGCGAGGGACCTTCGCCGAACAGCGTCAGCTCGGCGTGGGCCCCGGCGCCGCCCAGCGTCGCGTCGCAGCCGACCGGCGCCCGGCCGCTCACGCAGCTCTCGGCCAGGGCCACCGCGAGTCCCCCGTCCGAGCAATCGTGGGCCGCGGTCACCAGCCCGGCGCTCACCGCGGCCCGGACCGCCGCCTGCACGCGTCGCTCCAGCTCGAGATCGAGCGGCGCGAGCCGCCCGGCGAGCCGACGGTGGGCCGTCCAGAGGTACTCGCTCCCGCCGAGGCTCACCTCCCCCGGCCCGAGGAGGGCGATGCGGTGCCCTCCGGCCTTGAACCACTGGGTCGCGAACCGCCCGGCGTCGTCGAGCACCCCCACCACCCCGATGACCGGCGTCGGAAGAATCGCCTGGCCGTTGGTTTCATTGTAGAAGGAAACGTTTCCCCCCACTACGGGAACCTCGAGGGCCCGGCAGGCCTCGGCGATCCCGTCGATCGCCTCGGCGAACTGCCACAGGATCTCGGGCCGCTCCGGCGAGCCGAAGTTCATGCAGTCCGTGACGCCCAGGGGACGGCCCCCCGCGCAGGCAACGTTCCGCGCCGCCTCGCACACGGCCATCGCAGCCCCGCGCCGGGGGTCGAGGAAGACGTGCCGGCCGTTGCCGTCGGTCGACACCGCCAGCGCCCGCCGCGTGCCCTTGATTCTCAGCACCGCGGCGTCGGCGCCGGGGAGGACGAGCGTGTTGATCCCCACCTGCTGGTCATACTGGCGGAACGCCCACGCCTTCGACGCGATCGTGGGCGACGCGAGCAGCTCGGTGAGGGCCGCACCGAGGTCGCCCCGCGCCGGCAGCGTGAGCGGGTCGAACGCCTGCCGGTCCGCGAGCCACGGCGGCGCCGCGGTGGGCTTCTCGTACCGGGGCGCGTCGGCGAGGAGATCGACCGGCACCCGCGCCACGACCTCGCCGTCCAGGCGCGCGGTCAGCGTCCCGTCGGCCGTCACTCGCCCGATCTCCACGGCGTCCAGTTCCCACTTGTCGAACACCCGGCGGACCTCCGCCTCCCGGCCCCGCGCGGCGACGAGCAGCATGCGCTCCTGCGACTCCGACAGGAGGATCTCGTAGGGAGTCATCCCGGTCTCGCGCTGCGGCACCCGGCGGAGCTCGACATCCATCCCCGTCCCGCTCCGCGCGGGCATCTCGGAGGTGCAGCAGGCGAGCCCGGCGGCGCCCATGTCCTGGATCCCCACGACCGCGCCGGTCCGCATCGCCTCGAGGCACGCTTCCAGCAGGAGCTTCTCGGTGAACGGGTCGCCGACCTGGACCGTCGGCCGCCGCTCCTGGGCGTGCGCGTCGAAGGCCGACGACGCCATCGTGGCACCGTGGATCCCGTCCCGCCCGGTCTTGTTCCCAACGTAGAAGACCGGATTGCCGACGCCGTCGGCCCGCGCGCGGAAGATCCGGTCGGCGCGCACGAGGCCCACGCACATGACGTTGACGAGCGGGTTGCCCGCGTATGCGGGCGCGAACGCGATCTCGCCGCCCACGGTCGGGCAGCCGAAGCAGTTGCCGTACCAGCTCATGCCCGAGACGACGCCGTACACCAGGTGGCGGGTCTTGGCGTCGCTCGGGTCGCCGATCCTCTGCGAGTCGAGGATCGCGATCTGCCGGGCGCCCATCGTGTAGATGTCGCGGAGGTTCCCGCCCACGCCAGTCGCCGCGCCCTGGAAGGGCTCGATGTTCGAG
>JACQWC010000188.1 GCA_016209635.1 Candidatus Rokuibacteriota bacterium
CCTCCCTTCCGGCTGGGCTTGACTGGCGGGAGCACCGGGCGAACGTGTTCCCACTGGGCCTCCGTGAGCTGTCGCCATGCCATGGTTCCAGCGTGGCAGGCTCACCCGGCTCTTCCCAAGTTTTGGAATAGGTTCTCGTCTCCCGCCGCTCGCGCGAGGCCAGCATCCGAAACGCCGGATCTTCGGCGAGCCGCTCCGCGTCGTTGGTGTCCTCGTAGCCGGCCAAGCGGCTGTAGATCGATTGACGGAAGAGATCCGGCAACGGGAATTGCCGATTGTGCCCGGTCCGGGGATCGGTGACATAACGGTCGATCAGCGTGCTCAGACCCAGGCGCTCGTCCAACTCCCGCGGGAGGAGGAGCCCGGCATCCGAGGTCACGGTCGCTCCCCGGAACTCGACGCGAAGTTGAGGATTAAACGAGAGGCGGGCCGGGCCAGATGGCGTGTCACCCATTGGGTGGTGCCCTCCGCGTCAGCGAGGAACCCCCGAGAGCCGCGTTTCTTGCGGGTGTTGAGCGATGATGGCCTGGCCCGTTGGCCTCTCAAAACGAAAATGTGGGCTAAGATGACGTCGCCCGGGGAGGTGATCGCATGCACCGAGCGCTCCTCTACAACAAGGACGGCTGACCCACCTGCGCCAGCGCGAGGGAGTTTCTCTCGCGGCGGGGCATCGAGTACGCGAACCACCTGGTCGAACAGGCGCCCGTCGATCGCGCGGCGAGCGTCCTGCTCGGGCTCCGGGCGCGGCGACTCCTCGTCAAGGCCGGCCAGGAGGTCCTCCGCTTCGACGCCGCGCGGAACCCGATCACGGAGGCCCAGATCCTCGAGTACCTCGTCCACGGGGACGGCTTCCTCCGCGTGCCCGTCCTGGTGCTGGGCGACCTGATCGTTCGCGGCTACACCGAGGACCTGTATCGCGAGGCGCTCGAGGCCGGGACGCTGCCGCGATGAGGTTCGGCCTGGCGCTCTCCGTGCAGCACCCGCCGGAGGACGCGCAGGATCTCCGGTTTCGAGAGCACGTCGAGCAGGTGGCGCTCGCGCGGGCCGTCGGGTTCGATTCGGTCTGGGCGAGCCAGCACTACCTCTCGAGCCCCTTCACCTACTTCCAGCCGATCCCGACGCTGGCGCGGATCGCGGCCGAGGCCGACGGCATGGCGCTCGGCACCGGCTGTCTCCTCCTGCCCCTCCACCATCCCGTGGAGGTCGCCGAGCAGATCGCGACGCTCGACGTGATCTCCGGAGGCCGCGTCATCTTCGGCGTGGGGCTCGGCTACCGCGACGTCGAGAACGAGGCCTTCGGCCAGGATCCGCGGGAGCGCGTGGGACGGCTCGTCGAGGGGCTCGAGGTGATCGAACGGCTCTGGAGCGGCGAGCCGGTCACCTATGCGGGCCGGCACTTCCAGCTGCGCGAGGTCCGCATCTCGATGCCGCCACTCCAGCGGCCCCGGCCGCCGGTCTGGCTCGCCGCCAACAGCGACGCCGGGGTGAGGCGGGCGGCGCGGCTCGGCGACGCGTGGCTCATGAACCCCCACGCCACGCTCCCGACGCTCGAGCGACAGCTCGCCCTGTTCAGGGAGACCCGCCGCGACGCGGGGAAGCCCCCCGCCGGCGAGGTCCCGATGACCAAGGAATGCTACGTGGCTCCGGACGCGGCGGCGGCGCTCGCCGAGGCGCGCCCGTTTCTCCAGTCGAAGTATCGCGCCTACCAGCGCTGGGAGCAGGACAAGGCGCTCCCGCCGGGCGAGGGCTTCGCGCTGCCCTTCGAGGAGCTGGCGCGGGACCGCTTCATCATCGGCGATCCCCGGATGGTCGGGGACGAGATCGCACGCTACCGTGAGCGGCTCGGCGTCACGACGATCACGCTGAGGCTCCAGTGGCCCGGCCTCGAGCAGGCGAAGGTGCTCCGCTCCATCCGGCTCCTCGGCGAGCAGGTGCTCCCGCGCTTCCGGTGAGCCGGCACCGCCCACGATGACGGTCGGCCTCGAGCGAGCCCGGGTCGCGCGCAGGGGGCGCCGGCTCCAGTGGTTGACGATCGCCTGGAACTCGCTCGAGTTCGTGGTGGCCCTCGTCGCCGGGCTCGCCGCCGGGTCGATCGCGCTCGTCGGCTTCGGGGTCGACTCGGGGATCGAGGTCGCGAGCAGCGTGGCGGCCCTCCTGCGGCTCGCGCGGGACGCCGACGAGCGGCGGCGGGCGCGCGCCGAGCGGCGCGCGCTCCGGCTGATCGGCGCCGGGTTCCTCCTGCTCGCCGGGTACGTGCTCTACGACGCGCTCGCCAGCCTCGCGACCCGACGGGCTCCCGACGAGTCGCTCGCGGGCATCGTGCTGGCCGCCCTCTCCCTCGTCGTCATGCCGCTGCTCGCGCGAGCGAAGCGGCGCGTGGCCAGCCGGCTCGAGAGCGGGGCGCTCGAGGCGGAGACCCGGCAGACCGAGATCTGCGCCTGGCTCTCCGCCATCCTCCTGGCGGGGCTCGGCCTGAACGCCTGGCTCGGCTGGTGGTGGACCGATCCGCTCGCGGCCCTCGCGATGACGCCGCTGATCGCGCGGGAGGGCTGGGAGGCCCTTCGCGGCCGCACCTGCTGCGCCGGGGAGCGGAGCGCGTGAGCGAGGTACCAGAGGCCGAGGTGGTCTTCGTCGTCGCCGACCTCGCCGGCTACACGGCGCTGACCGAGGCGCACGGCTCGAAGCAGGCGGCGAGCGTCGTCACCCGCTACGTCGAGCTGGCGCAGGAGGCCCTCGAGCCGGGGACGCGCCTCGTCGAGCGGGCGGGGGACGAGCTGCTGATCGTCGCCGACGACGCGGCGCGCGCCCTCCGGGTCGCCGCGCGGCTCCGCGACGCCGTCGAGCGCGAGCCGCTCTTCCCGACGGTGCGGGTCGGGATCCACGCCGGGCGCGCGCTCGAGCAGGATGGCCGGTACTTCGGGACCCCGCTCAACGTCGCGGCGCGGGTGGCCGCCCACGCGCGGGGCGGCCAGATCCTCTGCACCGAGGAGGTCAGGAGGCTCGCGGGGGAGCCGGACGACGTGGAGTACCGCCCGGTGGGACCGGTGCGGTTCAAGAACGTCACCGATCCGATCGTGATCGTCGAGGTCGTCGCGGGCCGCCGGGCGGGCGAGCCCACCGCGGTCGACCCCGTCTGCCGCATGCTCGTGCGGCCGGAGACGGCGCCGGCCCGGCTGCCGTTCGCGGGGAGGACCTACCACTTCTGCTCCTTCGAGTGCGCCCGGGCGTTCGCCGAGCGCCCCGAGGCCTACGCGGAGGCGTGAGGCGGGGCGGGGGGACGGCTCAGGCGCCGGTCGAGCCGAAGCCGCCACCGCCGCGATCGCTCGCCGGCAGCTCCGCCACCTCGATCAGCTCGGCGCGCTCCACGCGCTGGATCACGAGCTGCGCCACCCGCTCGCCGCGCTGGAGCGTGGCGGACGCCCGGGCGTCGTGGTTCACGAGGAGGACCTTCACCTCGCCGCGGTAGCCCGCGTCGATGAGGCCCGGCGTGTTGAGAAGCGTCACGCCCTGCCTGAGCGCGAGCCCCGAGCGTGGCAGGACGAAACCGGCGTAGCCGGGCGGGATCGCGACGGCGATGCCCGGCCCGACCAGCGCGCGCCCGCCAGGCTCGAGCGTGACGGTCTCCGCGGCATAGAGGTCGAGACCTGCGTCGCCCGCGCGCGCGTAGCGCGGCAGCGGGAGGCCGCCGTCGAGCTTCCGGACCGCGACGCGGACCGCGTCGGAGCGCATGGTCCTCGCCGCCGCGCCCTACCGGGCCCCTAGCTTCTCCGCCTCGGCGAGGAGGCCGAAGGCGAGCACGCGGGCGTCCTGGGGCGTCATCAGCGTCACGAAGTCCCCCTGTGGCGTCGCGCCGTGGACGCGGACCTCCAGTCCCCGCCGGTCGTCCGTGGGACTGACCGAGATCGGGTGAAGTGAGCGGTCGACGATCTTCATCTCCCTGTCCTCCTCCGGCATCGGCGCGCCAGCCCCGGCGTCGATCCTGGCCCCAAGTTGTACCACGCGGGGGCGAGGTCCCGACAGGACGGCGCCCACGCCGCGTGCTCCGTGTTGCGGTTCACCCGACGCGACGGTAGATTGCACTCCCGTGCCCCTCACCGGCGTCACCGTCCTCGATCTCGCGACCTTCCTCGCCGCGCCGTTCTGCGCGACCCTCCTCGGGGAATTCGGCGCCGAGGTGATCAAGGTCGAGCAGCCGGGCGTCGGCGACGACCTCCGGCGCCTCGGCCGGCCCGCCGGGCCCGACGGCGGGAGCTCGTTCTGGTGGCTCGTCGAGGCACGGAACAAGAAGTCGATCACCTGCAACCTCCGCGATCCGGAGGGGCAGGCGCTCCTCCGGCGCCTGGTCGCTGGCGCCCATATCGTGACCGAGAACTTCCGGCCGGGAACGCTCGAGCGGTGGAACCTCGGCTGGGACGCGCTGTCCCGCGTCAACCCAGCGCTCGTCATGGTACGCGTCTCCGCCTTCGGGCAGACGGGGCCGAAGCGCGCGCGTCCGGGCTTCGGCCGCATCGCCGCGGCGGTCGGCGGGCTCTCCTACCTGTCGGGCTACCCCGACCGGCCGCCGGTCACGCCGGGGACGCCGACGGTGCCGGACTACCTGGCGGGGGTCTTCGGCGCGGTGGGCGCGCTCGTGGCGCTCCGGCACGCCGAGCGGACCGGCGAGGGACAGGTCGTGGACCTCGGCCTCTACGAGCCGGTGCTACGCATCCTGGACGACGCGATCGCCGTGCACGGCGGCACGGGGCAGGTCCGCGAGCGCATCGGGTCGGGGACCGAGAGCGCGGTGCCGCACGACCACTACCGCACCCGCGACGGTCGCTGGATCGCCATCGCGTGCACGAACGACCGGATGTTCGCGCGCCTGCTCCAGGCGCTCGGCCGGCAGGACCTCGAGGGCGATCCGCGCATGGCGACCACGCGGGCCCGCCTCGAGCACCGCGCGCTGGTGGACGGCCTCGTCGCCGCGTGGGTGGCCGAACGGGACGCGCGGGAGGCGCTCGAGGCGCTCGACGCGGCCGAGGTGCCCGTGTCGCTGGTCGCGAGCGTGCGCGACCTCTTCGAGGACCCGCAGGTGGGCGCGCGCGAGAACATCCTGTCGCTGGCGGTGCCGCTCCTCGGCGCGCTCGCGATGCCGGGCGTGGTCCCGCGGCTCACGCGCACGCCCGGACGTGTCGCCCACGCGGGTCCGGCCATACCGGGGGAGCACAACGTGGAGATCTACGGGGAGAGGCTCGGTCTCTCGACGGCGGAGCTCGGACGGCTCCGTCGCACCGGCGTCATCTGACGATACCGGCCTGCGCCCGCTCCTTGTCGGTCGAGACGACGAGGTTCGCCAGGTGCTTCACGATCTCCAGCGTGAGCTGGGGACGGTTGCGCATCAGCCACTCGAGGCGGTCGTTCTTGATGACGAGCAGCTCCACGTCGGTCGTCGCGACGGCGTCCGCCGAGCGCGGGGCCTGCCGGAAGAGTCCCATCTCGCCGAACAGCTCGCCCTCGCCGAGCCGCGAGAGCACCCGCGGCGTGTCGTCGATGCGCTTGCGGATCTCCACCGTGCCCGCGTGAACCACGAACGCCTCCTCGCGCGCGTCATCGCCCTCGCTGCAGATGACCTCGCCGGCCTTGAAGTGACGGCGCTCGATGTCGCCGAGCGTGAGGTTCTTGTAGATCTCGAGGCCGATGGCGGGGAGGTGCGACTTCGCCTCCACCGGAAGCCGCGCGTTCGTCCACCCGCCGAGGCCGCCCTTGAGGATCCGCACGTCGCGATACCCGCGCTGGCGGAGGAGGTGGGCGACGCCGGCGCTCGTCTCCTCCTCGGGGCTCGTGCAGTAGGTGACGATCATCTGGCCGGGGTCGGCCTCGAGCTCGATCCGTCCCGCCTCGGCATCCTCGGGCGCGAGCCGGACGGCCCCCGGCAGGGTGAGCGGGCTCGTCTCGAAGTCCGTCTTGGTCCGCACGTCGAGCAGCACCGGGCTGCGCCCGTCCTCGATGTAGCGGATCACTTGCCCCGGCAGGACCCGGTAGCGGTTCCGCCACCAGCGCCGGGTCCACATCCCGCCGTAGGCGCCCGCGCTCACGAGGCTCACGCCGAGCGTCGCCCATGCCCAGTTGAACGGTTTGGGTGGCGGGTTCTTCACCTTCTCCTCGGCCTCCGCGAGCGCGCGCTTGACGTCGGCGAGGTTCGGCAGGACGCGGTTCGCCTCGGCGAGCTTCTCCGCCGCCGCCGGGTAGCGCTCCTCGAGGAGTAGTTGGATGCCCGCGAACCACACGGGGTTGAAGCGGCTCTCACCCGGCCGGGAGACCTCGGTGCCCTGGAGGAAGGCGCGCACGTCCTTCGCGGGGATGAGGAAGTTGAAGCCCTGGACGATCGCGCCGCCGACGGGGGAGAGCGACACGAACGTCATCACGCCGGTGAGCGCGGCGTCGTCGCCGATGGCCGGCCCGCCGCTGTTGCCGTGCGCGGCCGGCGCGTCGGTCTGGACGAGGTCCTGGCCGATCGCGTCCTTGTTGATGCCCGAGACGGCGCCGTTGGTCACCGACGCCTCGAGCGCGACGCCCTTGTCGAGGAGCTCGTGCGTGAGGACGATGCCGGGGAAGCCGAGGATGTGCACCGGGTCGCCGATCTTCGCCTCGCGCGTCGCGACCTCGAGCGCGGGATAGACGCCCTCCTTCACGCGGAGCAGCGCCAGGTCGCGCCCGGAGTCGGGCAGCGGCCGGTTGGCGTTGTCGACGTACAGCGGCGGGCTGAACTTCTTGACCTCCGCCTGGAGCTTCGTGCCGTTGGAGAGGAGGACGGTGATCTGCGGCATCGGCACGAGCTTGGCGCTCGCCATCGCGCCCTCGGGGACGTCGCGCCGGATCCGGTCCTCGAGGTCGGGGCGCTGGCCGGGGGTGACCCCCTGGGCGCGGAGCGCGGGGTCGACGCAGGCCTTGTCGATCGCCTTCTTCTTCAGCTCGTATGCGACCCAGGGCGGCAGGCGGTGCGGCGGGTCGACGACGTGAGCGTTCGTGACCAGGAAGCCGCGCCCGTCGACGAACCACCCGGTCCCGGTCTCGACGAACGGCGCGGGCTTCACGGTCACCGGTCCCTTGCCGCAGTTGAGGGTGACCTCCGCGCCGACCTCCGCGGTGATGAGCGCGACGGCGGGCTTCGCGCGAAGGATCGCCTCCTGGACCGAGAGCGCCGAGGCCGGGGCAGGTGACCCGAGCCAGGCGAGGCCCAGGAGGGCCGGGACGGCGGCGGCTCTCATCGCACGGAAACGTACCACGGAGCCCGTTCCCTTTGCACGTGATGAGCCCCCCGTCAGCGCGCCCCCCACCGGGCCTCGTGGTAGAGGCGGATCTGCTGCTCCGTCAGGAGCCCGCGGGTCTTCACGTGCGTGAGGACGTGCACCAGCCGGACCTCGGCCCTCGCGCGCTCGACCTCGAGGACGGCGGCGCGGAGGGCGGGCTCGTCGGCGACGCGCTCGGCGAAGAGCCGGCGGAGACGCGCCTCGGCCTCGAGGAGCCGGGCGCCCTTCGGGCGCGACTCGGCGAGCATCGCGTGGAGCAGCTCCCGCGCCTTCGCCTCCTGGTCCGCGGTGAGGCCCAGGCGCTCCGCCAGCTCGAGGACGTGCGTGGGGCCGGGATACCCGCTCTGGTCCGCGGCAAACGCCATCCCGAACCCGCGCCCGTCCGCCACGACGCGCTCGAACTCCGCCTCGCACTCCTGGGCGTTCCGGTGTCCATCGCCCGCCCCGCCCCCGTGGCCGCCGCTGCCGACTCCGTGCTGGGCCGACGCCGTCGCGACGACGAGCGCCAGCCCCGCCAGGACCAGCGCCGCGGGCGTCACGGTCCGACGAAAGGTCTCTCGCATCCCACCACCTCCTAGCCGAAGCGGGCGAGGTACGCGGCGAGCGCAGCGCCCTCCCGCTCGCGAAACGTCACTGCCACACGGAGCTGCTCGAGATACTGGTCGAGCGTCTTTTCGCCGAGCTCGGCCCGGCGCGGTACCAGGAACTCGCGCGCGTCGCGCTCCAGCTCGGGCGTCGCGAGCCCGATCACCCCCTCGCACATCCGGCGGAGCCCCTGTTTCGGATACCGGCCGTCCATCGTCTCCCAGTGGGTCTTCACGAAGCTCCACGCGCGCTCGCGGCCGTGGGCGCTCATGAGGAGCGCCCGCACGACGAACGGCGCGTCCTGGGTGCGGATCTCGCCGCTGATGGTCCGCCCGAGCGTCTGCTCGACGAGCGCCGCCTGCCGGAAGCCCGCGAGGGCGTAGAGATAGCGCTGCTCCTCCTGCGGGGTCTCGGCGGTGCGGAAGCGCTCGAGGAACGCCTCGTAGCGCGCGGTGTCGCCGGCGTGCGCGAGGATCGCGATGATGGGGCCGAGCAGGTTCGGATCGGTCCCCGTCGCGTCGCGGTCCTGGGTGGCGTAGAGCGCCGCCGCCCCGGCCTGCGTCGCGCGGTCGTCGCCGAGCGTCCCGAGCGCCCGCAGGAGATCGCCGCGGAGCTGCCGGGTCAGCTCGTCCTCCTCGGGTCGGGGCGCCCAGCCCAGCTCGGTCACGGCCGGTCCGAGCCGGTCGCGGACGAGTGCCTCGAGCCGCGGCCGGTCGCCTATCGCCAGGATCCGGTTGAGCACGTGGAGGGAGCCGGCGAGGATCGACCAGACATTCTTGTCGCGCTCGCCGCGGAGCCGGGCCGTCAGCTCGAGGTAGTCGGTGAGGGCCAGGAGCCCCGCCGTCGCCGCCGCCCACGCGTCGGACACCAGATTGAACCGCTCGATCGGCGCGAGCCCTCCCGCGAGCTCGCCGAGCAGCCGCGCGAGGAGGTCCCCGCCGTACCGCACGCGGTAGAAGCCGTGCCCCCCCTCGTTGATCAGCACGGACTCGAAGCCCTCCGGCAGGCCGAGCCGCGTCTCGGCGCCCGCGAGGAGGACGCGGTGGGTCGTCGGGGTCCCTCGCGCGCGCACGCGGAGCTGGACCGGCACCTGCCAGGGCATCCCCGGCTCGCCCGCGGCGGTCACGCCCTCGGGCGGTGCCGGGAGGTAGGTGAAGCGCTGCTGGGCGAGGACGAGCGTCCGGCCATTCTCGAGGCGCGCGCTCACGAGCGGGTACCCGGGCTGGAAGATCCAGCCGTCCATCACGTCCGGGATCGGCTGGCGCGCGGCGCGCCCGAGCGCCGCCCAGAGGTCGCGCGTGTCGGCGTTGGCGTACGCGTGGGCGCGCAGGTAGTCGCGGACGCCCTCGCGGAAGACCTCGGGGCCGAGGTGCTGCTCGAGCATGCGGAGCACCGACGCGCCCTTCTCGTACGTCAGGACGTCGAACATCGCGTCGGCCTCGCGCGGCGCGCGCACGGGGAACTCGATCGGCCGTGTGCTCCAGAGGCCGTCGACGCCGAGCGCCGCCGCTCGCGACACGCCGAACGTCGTCCACCGCCGCCACTCCGGCTTCCAGGCGTCGACGGCGAGCATCTCCATGAAGGTGGCGAACGCCTCGTTGAGCCAGATGCCATTCCACCACGTCATCGTCACCAGGTCGCCGAACCACATGTGCGCGTTCTCGTGCGCGACGACGTCCGCGACCCGCTCGAGCTCGACGTGGCTCGCCCGCCGCTCGTCCACGAGCAGCGCGGTCTCGCGGCACGTGATGGCGCCGAAGTTCTCCATGGCGCCGGACGCGAAGTCGGGGATCGCGAGCAGGTCGAGCTTCTCGCCCGCGTAGGGTAGCCCGTAGTAGTCCTCGAAGAACCGGAGCGAAGCGGCCGCGACCTCCTGGCCGAACCGGGCCAGCCGGCGCTTGCCCGGCACGCACCAGACGCGGACGGGTGTCCGCCGGACCCGGACGGGCTCCGTCGCCTCGAGATCGCCCACGATGAACGCGACCAGGTAGGTCGACATCCGGATGGTGTCGGCGAACGTGACAACCTTCCTTCCGCCCTCGAGCCGCTCCGTGACGACCGGCGTGTTCGACACGGCGGTGAGGGCCGGGTCGATGACGAGCGTGGTGGCGAAGACCGCCTTGAAGTCCGGCTCGTCCCAGCACGGGAAGGCGCGGCGGGCGTCGGTCGCCTCGAACTGGGTGGCGGCGAGCGCCCTCGTGGTCCCGCTCGCGTCCTTGTAGCTCGAGCGGTAGAAGCCGCGGAGCTTGTCGTTCAGGGTCCCCCTGAACGCGAGGCGGAGCCGCCACGCGCCCGGCGCGATCGGCGCCCCGAAGCCGAGCCGGCAGCGCTCGGTCGCGGCCTCCATGACGGCCGTGCCGCGCACGACCTCGCCGCGGTCGTTCTCGAGCGTCGCGGAGTCGATCTCCAGGTCGACCGCGTTCAGCACGATCTCCGGCCCGGGCTCGCGCACCGTGACGGTGACGGTCGCGTCGCCCCTGAACGTGAACGCCGTCAGGTCGGGCTCGAGGCGGAGATCGTAGCGCCCAGGGATGACGTGGCGCGGCAGCCGAAAGGGATCCACGTGGTGGCCTCCAGGACCGTGCGGGATGGATGCGAGGGCTCAGCCGTACTGTACCGCAACCTCTCCCAGAATTCCCGCGGTGAAGCCGGCGAGCATGTCCCAGCCCGAGGAGTGGCCGATCCGCGTGAGCCGCCGCGCCGCCTCGACCGCCGCCTCGAGCGGCGCCTCCGAGGCGAGCGCCGTCGTCAGCTCGTGGAGCGGCGCGTGCCCTTCGCCGTCCGCCAGATCGCCGAGGAGCGCCGCGCTGATCGGATGCGTGGCCTCGCGCGCCCGTCCGAGGACCGCCGCCGCGGCGCGGCGCCAGCCGGCCCCGTCGCACGCGCCGGCCCCGCCCAGGACCGCGCGCGCGAAGAGCGCCCCGCCCACGTAGTCGTCCCCCGACGGGGTGAGACCCGGGCCGAGCCCGAGGAGCGCCCGCGCGGCCTCGGCCGCGGCCCGGGCGTCGTCGGCTCCGCACGCCCGGGCGAGCGCCGCGGCGCGCTCCGGCGCCCGATCGAGCGGAAAGGGCGGGATCCTCCCGACGAGGAGCGTGCCGAGCCCGTCGGGCGCGCCGACGGACTCGATCGCGCCGAGGAGGGCGCGGCACCCGCCGGCGAGCGCGTGAACGCCGGGGCCGCCCAGATTGAGGCGAGACGGCTTCCACGGCCGGGTGCCGTCGAGATCGAACCGGAGCGGCTCGTCGGGCCCCGGGAGCGGCGAGGCGGTGAGGATCGCGCGGGGATGGAGCAACGCTCCGACGCGCCCGAGCCAGACGATCTCGTCGCCCGCGGTGAGGTAGATCGATTCCGAGAGCGCCGAGAGGACTCTCGCCGGGCTCGCGGCGGCCCGGAGAGCCGCGTGAGCCTTGCAGCCGATCGCCGTGACCCGCACCACGCGCCCAACCCTATCACGCCGCCGCGAGCCCGCGGGCGCCCTGGTAAGGTAGGGCCATGCGCGCGGGTCCGCGCCTGGTGCTGGCGCTCTCGCTGACGTTGCTCGCCGCGGGGACCGCCGCCGGCGACGCC
The DNA here is from genome assembly GCA_016209635.1 of Candidatus Rokuibacteriota bacterium. Taxonomy (GTDB): domain Bacteria; phylum Methylomirabilota; class Methylomirabilia; order Rokubacteriales; family CSP1-6; genus JACQWC01. The sequence continues at coordinate 11,442 of JACQWC010000188.1, forward strand.
ATCCAGGAGTTCCTCGCCCGTCACTGGCGGCGCCCGATCCCGGTCCAGGGATCGCCGCCCCCACGCTTCACCCCCGTCGAGGCGTCGCTCCAGCCCGAGGCGTGCGGGACCTGCCATCCCGCCCAGCTCGCCGACTGGCGCACGAGCCTCCACGCGGCGGCGATGGGGCCGGGCGTCTGGGGCCAGCTCGTCGAGATGCTCGAGGGCGATCCGGAATCGGCGCTCGGCTGCCTCGGCTGCCATGCGCCGCTCGCCGAGCAGGCGCCGCTCGTCGCCACGGGCCCGCGCGTCGCGCCGAACCCGGCGTTCGACGGCGCGCTCCAGAAGAGGGGCCTCGCGTGCGCCGGGTGTCACGTGCGCGGGCACGCGCGGTTCGGTCCGCCCCGGCGGGACGGCACGCTCGAGAGTCCCGCCTCGCGCGAGACGCTCCCGCACAACGGCGTGACGCGGACGCCCGCGTTTCTCGCGTCGGAATTCTGCCAGGGGTGCCACCAGTTCACTCCGGACGGCTTCGCCCTCGCCGGGAAGCTCCTCGAGAACACCTACGCGGAGTGGCGGGAGAGCCGGTTCGCGCGGGAGGGCGTCCAGTGCCAGGGCTGCCACATGGCCGACCGGCGCCACCTGTGGCGGGGCATCCACGACGCCGACATGGTCCGCTCCGGCCTCACGATCACCGCGCGCGCGGGCGCCCCGCGCTACCGCCCCGGCGACACGGTGACCGTCACGCTCCGCGTCGAGAGCACGGGCGTCGGCCACGCGTTCCCGACCTACGTGACGCCGCGGGTCGTCATGCGCGCCGAGCTGGTCGACGCTCAGGGGAAGGCGGTTCCTGGAAGCCGGCGGGAGAAGGTCATCGGCCGCGAGGTCGCGCTCGATCTCTCGCGCGAGATCGCCGACACGCGGCTCCTCCCCGGCCAGAGCGCCGTGCTCGAGTACCGGCGGCGGGTCGCCGAGGCGGGCGTGCGGGCGCGCCTTGCCGTCGTCGTCTACCCGGACGCGTTCTACACGCGGTTCTTCGAGGCCCTCCTCCGTGAGGGCGCGGGACGTGGCGCCGCCGAGATCCGCGAGGCGCTCGCCGCCAGCCGGCGCTCGCCCTTCACCGTCTTCGTCCGCGAGATCCCGCTCACCTGACGCTCGGGCTTACCGGCCGAGGGCCGCCGACGCCGTTCATGTGCGGGTAGACGACCGCGATCGTCGTCGCCGCGGCGATCGCCGCGTCGACGGCGTTGCCGCCGCGGCGGAGCACCGTGCGGCCGGCCTCGGAGGCGGCGGCATGCGGCGAGGCGACGAGTCCGCGCCGACGATGGGTGAGGGAACCGGCTTGACTCTCCGCGAGCCGCTTCCATACTGTCGGGGCACCCGTGGCCCGAGAGCGAAGGAGCCGTCCATGCTGCTGACGACGATCGCCGGGAGCCTGCCCAAGCCGCCGTGGCTCGCGGCGCCCGAGACCCTCTGGGCGCCGTGGCGCCTCCCGCGGGAGCAGCTCGCCGAGGGCCAGCGCGACGCCGTCCTCGTGGCCCTCAAGGACCAAGAGCGGGCCGGCATCGACATCGTCACGGACGGCGAGCAGTCGCGCCAGCACTTCGTCCACGGGTTCCTCGCCGGGCTCGAGGGCATCGACTTCGGGCGGCGCGTGACGATCGGCATCCGCGCCGACCGTTACCGGGCCGAGGTCCCCACGGTGACCGGCCCGCTCTGCCGCCGCGCCCCCGTCCACCTCGGCGAGGTCCGGTGGGCGCGCGCGCACACCGCCCGGAAGCTCAAGTTCACGCTGCCGGGACCGAGGACCCTCGGCGACACCCTGGCCGATGAGTACTACCGCGACCGTGTGGGGCTCGCGATGGAGTTCGCGCGGCTCCTGAACGAGGAGGCGCGCGATCTCGTGGCCGCGGGGCTCGACGTGCTCCAGCTCGACGAGCCGGCCTTCAACGTCTACATGGACGACGTCAAGACGTGGGGCATCGACGCGCTGCACCGGGCGGTCGACGGGCTCGGCTGCCGGACCGCCGTTCACATCTGCTACGGCTACGGGATCAAGGCCAACATCGACTGGAAGCGGACGCTCGGCGCGGAGTGGCGCCAGTACGAAGAGACTTTCCCGCTGCTCGCGCAGAGCCGGATCGACCAGATCTCGCTCGAGTGCGCGAACTCGCGCGTGCCCCTCTCGCTCCTCGGGCTGCTCGCGGGCAAGGACGTGCTCGTCGGCGTGATCGATGTCGCGACCCAGGCGATCGAGACGCCCGAGGAGGTCGCCGCCACGATCCGCCGCGCGACGGCGTACGTCCGGCCCGAGCGCCTCTACCCGTGCACGAACTGCGGGATGGTGCCGCTGCCGCGGGCGGTCGCGCGCGGGAAGCTCCAGGCGCTCGGCGGGGGGGCGCGCCTCGTCCGGCGCGAGCTGGGCGTCGCGTGACGGGGCGCGCGCGGGGCGAGGGGGGGACCGCGAGGGAGGGGGGAAC
>JACQWC010000183.1 GCA_016209635.1 Candidatus Rokuibacteriota bacterium
CCGTAGAGGAGCACCCCCTTGGGCGGCGTGAGCTTGTGCTCCTTGTAGTAGTCGGCGTAGAGATACGGCAGCTCGACGGCGTCCTTGATCGCTTCGATCTGGAGGCCGAGGCCGCCGATGTCGTCGTAGTTGATGTCGGGGACCTCCTCGAGCGTCAGGTCTTCGACCTCGCTCTTGGGGAGCCGCTCGAGCAGGTAGCCGGACTTCGAGTCCATCAGGATGTGATCGCCGGTCTTCAGCCGGAACCGCCGGAGCGGGTCCGCGATGATGCCGACCTTCTCCTCGTCCGCCCGCAGCGTCACGACGGCGCGCTCGGCGTCGAGATGCTCCTTCAGGACGACGACCTCGCCCTGGATCTCGTAGCCGGCCGCCTCGACGACGTTGAGCCCCTCGTTGAGGATCAGCTCTTGCCCGGGCTTGAGCGACTCGGGCTTGAGCGACGGGTGGAGGTTGACCTTCACCTTCCGGCCCTGCGAGAGGATGTTGACCGTGCCGTCCTCGTTCGGCGACAGGTAGACGCCGTAGGTCGAGGGCGGCGCGCAGAGCTTGTCCACCTCTTCCTTCAGGGAGGTGATCTGCTCCCGTGCCTCGTAGAGCGCGTTGACCAGCTTCTCGTTCTGGTTGAACGCCTGCACGAGCTGGCGGTTCGCCTCGCGGAGCTTGTTCTCGATGACCATGAACTCCTTCGGCGTGTCGTCGAGCTTCTTGCGCAGGCGCACCGTCTCTTCCTCGAGGCTGCGGATGTAGGCCTGGAGGTCCTGCACCTGGATCTCGTACTCGGTGAGGCGCCGACGCGTGCTCGAGTCGGACATGGAGGCGGGCAGGAACTTCGAGAACCCCTCGCGGCTCGGGCTCCCCTTCTTGTCGAACTCCTTCATGGCCCTTCCCTTCTCACGACACCCGCATGCGCCGCTCGCGCAACGCCGATCGATCGGTTCGAGTATAGGCGTCGGCAAAAAAGAAAGTCAAGGTTCGTGCCCCTCCCGCTGCCCTCGAAACGGGTGGCACGCGCCCGGCGTTCCACGTATAAGTGAGCCGATGCGCGCCAGGCGGCTCCTCGGCACCACCGCGCTCGCGCTCCTCGTCTCCGCGACGTGGTCCGTCCTCGCCTCCGCCCAGCCGCGGCGCGAGCTCCGGGTCGGCGTGTCGGGCCTGCCCGCGACCCTGGAGCCGGGGACGGCGCTCGAGGGCGCCGTCCCGCTCGTCGCCCGCCAGGTGTTCGACACGCTCGTGGCCTACCGCGAGGCGTCGACCGACGTCGAGGGGGCCCTCGCGGTCCAGTGGACGGTCTCGCGCGACGGGCTCGTGTGGTCCTTCACCCTGCGCGAGGGCGTCCGCTTCCACGACGGGGCCCCGCTCTCGGGGGCCGAGGTCGCCGCGAGCTTCGAGCGGCACCTCAGGCCCGATCCCCAGGGCCCGCCGCTCCCGGTCTGGGGCGCGCTCCTCCGCGGCACGCCCGGCGTCGTCAAGGAGGTGCGGGCCGCCGACGCACGGACGGTCCAGATCGTCCTCGTCCAGCCCTACGCCCCGCTGCTCACGGTGCTCGCGCATCCGGGGCTCGCCGTCGCGAGGGCCACCCTCGCCGCCGACGGCAGCCGCCGTCTCGTCGGCACCGGACCGTATCGCCTGGCGGAGGTCTCGGCCGGCCGGCTCGTGCTGGACGCCTTCCCGCAGCACTGGGGCGGCCCGCCGCGGGCCGAGCGGATCGTGTTCCTCGAGATCGGGTCCGACGAGCACGCGGAGGCCGAGTTCGACGCGCGCGCCCTGGACGTCTGGTTCCCGCCAGGACCGCCCCGCCGGGGCGACGGCGCCCTCTCCATTCCGGGTCTGCGGGTCGGCTACCTGGCGTTCCAGACGGAGAAGGAACCGTTCTCGCGGAAGAAGGTCCGGCAGGCCGTGGCGACGGCGCTGGACCCCGCCGCGCTCGCCGCCGTGCTCGAGCGCGGCGCCATCCCGCTCCAGTCCTTCCTCCCTCCGGGCGTGTGGGCGCGCCGCGAGGGCTCCCCCGTCCTCGGCGGGACCCGGGCGATGGCGAAGAAGCTCCTGCGCGAGGGCGGCTGGCCGCCGGGGTTCACGCCGACCCTGCTCGTCCCGAGCGAGTCCGGCCCGCCGAGCCTCGAGAGACTCGCCGAAGCGCTCCAGTCGCTCCTCGCCGAGGTCGGAATGCCGGTCAAGATCCGTGAGGAGTCGGCCACGGCCATGCGGGGCACCCTCCAGGCCGGCGAGCACGACCTCGTGCTCACCGAGGCGACCGTCGCGGGGGGCGATCCCCATCTTCTCCTCTTCCCCCTGTCCACGAGCGAGGGCGCCAGCAAGGGACCCCGCGCGCTCAACTTCTCCTTCTATCGAAACCCGCGCCTCGACGACGTGCTGATCCGGGCCAGCCAGCTCTCGTTCCGCCCCGAGCGACTGCGCCTGTATCAGCGGGCGCAGGGCATGCTGGCCGAGGAGCTGCCGTGGATTCCCCTGTACGTGCGGCTCCAGTGGACGGTCGCCCGCCCCGAGGTCCGCGGACTCAGGCTCCACCCGACGGGGTTCCACCGGCTCGCCACGGTCGGGCTCGACGCGGGCGCGCAGCAGTAGGCCGCGGCGTTGCGCCGGCGAGCGTCCCCGTGATACAACTGGCCATGCCCCCGCGCGTCCCTGGGGGCTCTCGTGTTTCAGGCCCATATGCCGTCGATTGCCGACACCGCCATGGAGATGATCCAGTGGGTGTTCCCGGAGCACGCGGGCGCGCCGGGTCAGATCCATGGCGGCCGGATGATGGAGTGGATCACCAAGGCCGGCACGATGGCCGCCGCGCGCGTGGCCCGCGGCACGGTCGTCCTGGGGGCGATGGATGACATCGACTTCCTGTCCCCGGTGCGGATCGGCTCCATCGCGATCCTCCGCGCGCAGGTCGAGTACGTCGGCGAGACCTCGCTGGAGGTGGGCGTCCGCGTCTGGAGCGAGAACGTCACGACCGGCGAGCGGAACGTGACGCTCAACTCGCACCTCGTCTTCGTCAGCGTGGATGAGGACATCCGCCCGCGCCTCGCTCCGCAGAAGATCGAGCCGCGCGATCCCGCCGAGGCGGCTCTCGTCGAGGCCGCGCGGGCCAGGCGCGAGCGGCGCCTCGCTCGCTTTGCGGAGAAGGCGGCGCGGGCCGCCGAGACCGGCGGAGACGCCGACGAGGACATCCGGTGGCGCTTCGAGTCGGTGCGGCCGGTCCACCCGGAGGACGCGCTGTTCGGTAGCATGATGTTTCCGGGCAGGATGCTCATGAACATCGACGAGGCCGGCGGCATCCTCTCGGCGCGGTACTGCCGGGGCCTGGTGATGACGGCGTGTCTCGACGCCCTGGATTTCTACTCGCCGATCTTCACGCACGAGGTGCTAACGCTCCGGGCGGGGCTCAACCACGTCGGCACCTCGTCGCTCGAAGTCGGGGTGAAGGTCCTCGCGGAGCGGCCGTGGACGGGGGAGGTCCGCCACGCCTGCACGGCGTTCCTCACGTTCGTCCATCTCGGGATGGACCTCCGCCCGCGCCCGTGTCCGGCGTTCACGCCGGAGACGCCCGGCGAGCGGAGGCGGTGGGAGGCGGCCCTGGCGCGGCGGGAGCTGCGGCTCGAGCGCGTGAAGCGGCTCAAGGCGACCCTTCTCGAGGAAAGAAGGTAGGACGATGTCGGGTCATTCACGGTGGTCCCAGATCAAGCGCAAGAAGGGCAAGACGGACGTCCAGCGCGGGAAGCTCTTCTCCAAGATCCTGCGTGAGATCACGGTGGCGGCGCGCCACGGCGGCGGCGATCCGAAGGTGAACATGCGCCTCAAGGCCGCGACGGAGACCGCGCGGGCCGCCAACATGCCGCAGGAGAACGTCAAGCGGGCGATCCAGAAGGGGACGGGCGAGCTGCCCGGCGAATCGTACGAGGAGATCGCGTACGAGGGCTACGCCCCCGGCGGCGTCGCGGTGATGGTGCGGGTCCTCACCGACAACCGGAACCGCACCGCGTCGGAGATCCGGCACGTGTTCGAGAAGCACGGGGGCCACATGGGCGCCTCGGGCGCGGTCGCGTGGATGTTCGAGCGGAAGGGCGTGATCCGCGTCGACGCCGACAAGATCGGCGAGGACGACCTCCTGGGGGTGGCGCTCGACGCCGGCGCCGCGGACCTGCGTCGCGTCGAAAAATCTTTCGAGATCACGACCGCGCCTGGTGAAATGGACGCGGTGCGCGCGGCGCTGGAGAGGCGGGCCGTGCCGGTCGTCGAGGCGGAGGTCACGTTCGTCCCCCAGTCGACCGTGCGCGTCGAGGGCAAGGACGCGCCCGCGGTGCTGCGATTGATCGAGGCGCTGGAGGAGCTGGACGACGTCCAGTCCGTGTACGCGAACTACGACATTACGGACGAGATCCTCGAGGCCATCTCGGCCGCCTGATCCCTCGCCGGCGTCGCCGCCCGGCGTCGGCCCGCGGGTGCTCGGGATCGATCCGGGGCTCGTCGCGACCGGCTTCGCCGTCGTCGAGCCCGGGCCGGGCGGCCTGGCGGTGCTCGCGACGGGCGTCATCGGCACGACCCGGGACCTCCCGCTCGAGGCCCGGGTGCACCGGGTCTACGACGGGGTGTGCCGCCTCCTCGACGCTCACGCCCCGGCGCTCGTGGCGCTCGAAGACCTCTATGCCGAGTACCGGTTCCCCCGGACGGCGCTCCTGATGGCCCACGCCCGCGGCGTGATCTGTCTCGCCGCGCGGCAGCGGGACGTGGCGGTGCTCACGCTGGCGCCGGCCGAGGTCAAGCGCTCGGTCACGGCCAACGGGTCGGCCTCCAAGGAGCAGGTCCAGCGCGGTGTCCAGCGGCTGCTCGGCCTCGTCGACCTCCCCCGCCCGTCGCACGTGGCGGACGCGCTCGCCCTGGCGCTCACGGGCTTCTCGCGTGCCGGCGGGCGACTCGCGTGAGGAGGCCCCGCCGATGATCGCGACGCTTACCGGGCGCGTCCGACGGAAGCTCGAGGACCGCATCGTGCTCGAGTGCGGGGGGATCGGGTACGAGGTGTTCCTGCCGCCGGTCGCCATCCGCCAGCTCCAGGACGTCACCGCGGATGCGGGGGACAAGGCGGGCGAGCTGGGGCTCGTGATCTACTACCACGCGACGCGCGACCAGCCCCGCCCCGTCCTGATCGGGTTCACCTCCGAGCTGGACAAGGAGTTCTTCGAGAAGCTCATCACCGTGAAGGACATCGGACCGATGGTGGCCGCACGGGCCCTGGCCGCGCCCGTCGCCGAGCTGGCCGCGGCGATCGCGCGACAGGACGAGAAGTACCTGCGATCGCTTCCGGGCATCGGGCCCCAGAAGGCAAAGAACATCGTCGCGCAGCTCCAGGCGAAGGTCGCCAAGTTCGCGCTCGCCCGCGGCGGCGCGCCGAGCGAGCCGCCCCCGGCCGCCACGCCGCCCGTCGAGGGCGATGGCCTGCGCGAGCTGGTCTGGGAGGTGCTGGTGAAGCAGCTCGGTCACCGGCCCGGGGAGGCGTCCCAGCTCATCACGGACGCCTTCCGCCGCCGGCCGGGGATCGCGACGGCCGAGGAGCTGTTCGACGAGATCTATCGCGGGGGCCGGACCTGAGCGCCCAAGCCGACGACAGCAAGATCATGAGCCGCGTGGCGGTGCCGGAGGAGGCGCACCTCGAGCGTCAGCTCCGCCCGCGCTCCTTCGACGAGTACGTGGGGCAGGCCGAGGCCGTCGCGAGCCTGCGCGTCTCGGTGGAGGCGGCGAAGCTACGGCGCGAGGGCGTGGACCACGTGCTGCTGTACGGCCCGCCGGGACTCGGCAAGACGACGCTCGCGGGGATCCTGGCCAACGAGATGGGCACCAGCTTCGTGACCACCTCGGGCCCGGCGATCGAGCGCGGCGCCGACCTCATGGGGATCCTCACCAACCTCGGCGAGCGCGACGTGCTGTTCATCGACGAGGTGCATCGCCTGCCGCGGGCGGTCGAGGAGCTGCTCTACCCCGCGATGGAGGACTTTGCGGTCAACTTCGTGATCGACAAGGGGCTCCACGCGCGCGCGCTCAAATACGCGCTGCGGCCCTTCACGCTGGTGGCCGCGACGACACGGCCCGGCATGCTCTCGGCGCCTCTCCGGGAGCGGTTCGGCATCTTCCACCACCTCGACTTCTACGCGGAGGCGGAGCTCGCGCGGATCGTCACGCGCTCGGCGTCGATCCTCGAGACGCGGATCGATCCCGCGGGCGCGCGGGAGATCGCGCGCCGGTCGCGGGGCACGCCGCGCATCGTGAACCGGCTGCTCCGCCGCGTTCGCGACTACGCGCAGGTGAGCGGCGACGGGGTGATCACCGAGGCGATCGCGCACGACGCGCTCGACCGGGAGGGCGTGGACGTGCGGGGGCTCGATCGCCTGGACCGTCGCTTCCTCGTGGCGATCGTGGAGCGCTACGGCGGCGGCCCCGTGGGGATCGAGGCGGTCGCCGCGACGATCAACGACGAGGCGGAGACCCTCGCGGAGATGGTGGAGCCGTACCTCCTGAAGATCGGCTTCATCGTCCGTACGCCGTCGGGCCGCCGCGTCACGCGCGAGGCCTATCTCCACCTCGGCAAGCAGCCCCCGGCGACCGGGCCGGGGCAGGCGGGCCTCTTCGAGTGACGGACATCGGCAAGTTCCTGGTCGTCGTCGGGCTGGTGATCGCGGCGGTCGGCGTGACCCTCGTGGTGGCCGGGCGGCTGCCGTGGATCGGCCGGCTCCCCGGGGACATCTCGATCCAGCGCGGCAACTGGACCTTCTACTTCCCCCTCGCCACGTCCCTCCTGCTGAGCGTGGTCCTCACCTTCATCCTCTACCTCGTCGGTCGCCGGTGAGCCGCCCGCGGGCCGTCCTGCTCGCCGCCGTCGGGCTGCTCGCCGCTTGGGCGTCCCCCGCCTGGGCCTCGGGCGGGATCCGCGTGGCCATCGTGGAGGAGGCGCGAGCGGTGGAGCTGCGCGGTTCGGAGATCGAGATCTCGAGCCTCGGCGGCTGCGCCCGGTGCCCGCGGCGCGGCTGGCGCGCCGACACGGTCCGGGCGACCGCCCGGGCTCAGGCCATCGAGATCGAGGGCCGCCGGGCGAGCGGGTTCCGGCTCCGGAGCGAGCGTCCGATCCGGCTCGACGGGCGCGAGTACCCCGCCACGCTCGAGCTGGTGCCGAACGGGAGCGGGATGGCGATCGTCAACGAGCTCCCGCTCGAGGAGTACCTCGTCGGGGTCCTGCGCGGCGAGAGCTCCGACCGCTGGCCGCTCGAGGCGCTCCGCGCGCACGCGATCGTCGCCCGCACGTACGCCGCCTATCAGCGGACGATCAGCGGCGCCAAGCCGTACCACATCGTGGCGTCGACGGCGCACCAGCAGTACGCGGGGCGCGTGCCGGCGTCGTCGCCCCTGTGGATCGCGGTGAGCGAGACCCGGCGCCAGGTGCTCCGGTGGGAGGGCGAGCTCTTTCCCGCCTTCTACCACACCGAGAGCGGGGGATACACCGAGGATCCACGCACGGTGTTCGCCGCGCGGAACATGCCGGCGCTCAAGCCCGTGCGCTGCGAGTTCTCGACGGGCTCGCCCCACTACTTCTGGAGCCTCGACCTCCCGCTCGCGGACCTCGCCGAGATCATGCGCCGCCACGACGTCGGCGTGGGGAGCGTGATCGCGATCCAGGTTTCCGAGCGCACGCCGTCGCTCCGGGCCGCGGTCGTGACGGTCCACGGCTCGCTGGGCAGCGTGCGCCTGCTCGGCAACGACTTCCGCCGCATGATCGGCTACGACACCTTCAAGAGCACGCTGGTCGCCGTCTCGATCGCCGGCGACGTGGCCCGCTTCGTCGGGCGTGGCTACGGCCATGGCGTCGGCATGTGCCAGTGGGGCGCCAAGGGCATGGCGGAGCAGGGGTACTCGGCGGCGCAGATCCTCGAGTTCTACTACCCGGGCGCGACGCTCGGCTCCCTCAAATGACGATCGCTTGGCGCGACTTCGAGCGGGTCGAGATGCGCGTCGGCGTCGTCACCGACGCGCGGGAGTTTCCCGAGGCGCGCCGCGCGGCCTACCGGCTCTGGATCGACTTCGGCCCGCTCGGCGTCAGGCGGTCGAGCGCGCAGATCACGCGGCACTATCGCCCCGAGGAGCTGGTGGGCCGGCACGTCGTCGCCGTGGTCAACTTCGCGCCGAAGCAGATCGGCCCCTTCGTCTCGGAGGTGCTCGTGCTCGGCGCCTACGACGAGGCGGGTGAGGTGATCCTCCTCCACCCGGACAAGCCGGTCAGCCCGGGCTCGAAGATCGGCTGATCGCCGGGCCGGCGTCGAGGCGGATGGTGGACCTGGCCGAGTTCGACTACGAGCTGCCGCCCTCGGCGATCGCGCAGCGGCCGGCGCCGTCGCGCGACGGGTCGCGGCTCCTCCTGATCGATCGCGCGCGCGGCGCGCTCGAGGACCACGCGTTCGCGGCGCTGCCCGACCTGCTCCGCCCCGGGGACTGTCTCGTCGTGAACGACTCCCGCGTCATCCCGGCCCGCGTCCTCGCCCGGGACGTGGCGAGCGGTCGGGACGTCGAGGTCCTGTTCCTCGAGCCCGAGCAGGCGGGCCGGTGGTGGACGCTGGTCCGGCCCGGCCGCCGTGCTTGCCCGGGGACCGAGCTCGCCGTGGGCGGCGCGGGGGGCCCGCGACTCCGGGTCGCGGCGGTCGGCAGCGACGGGCGCCGTGTCGTCGAGCGGCTGGATGGGACGATCCCGGAGCTCCTCGACGCCCGCGGCATGCCGCCCCTGCCTCCGTACATCGCGCGGCACGCCGCCCCGAGTCCGGAGGACCGCGAGCGGTACCAGACGGTCTACGCCGAGCCGCCGGGGTCGGTGGCGGCGCCGACCGCGGGACTTCACTTCACGCAGCGCCTCTTGGACCGGCTCGGCGCGCGGGGGGTGGAGGTCCATGCGCTCACCCTTCACGTGGGCGTCGCGACCTTCCGCCCGATCCGGACGAGGCGCGTCGAGGCCCACGTGCTGCCGCCGGAGCGGGTGAGCATTCCTCCGGCCGTGGCCGGCGCGGTGAACGCGGCCCGCGCCGAAGGCCGCCGGGTCGTCGCCGTCGGGACGACGACCACACGCGCGCTCGAGGCCGCCGCCGGGGCCGGGAGCGTCGAGCCGTGCCAGGGCGCCGCCGACCTCTACATCTACCCCGGGTACCGGTTCCGCGTGGTCGACGCGCTCCTCACGAACTTCCACCTACCGCGGACGTCGCTGCTCGTGCTCGTGTCGGCCTTCGCCGGGCGGGAGCTGATCCTCAAGGCGTACCGGCACGCGGTCGGTGCGGGCTATCGCTTCTACTCGTACGGCGACGCGACGCTCATCCAGTGAGTTCCCCCGCGCGGCGCCCGCTACAATAGCCTCGTGTTCGAGCTGCTCGCCCGCGACGGCCGCGCACGACGCGGTCGGCTCACGACGGCCCACGGCGCCGTCGACACGCCCGCGTTCATGCCCGTGGGCACGCGCGCGACGGTGCGGAGCCTCACGCCCGACGACCTCCACGAGGCCGGCGCCCAGATCGTCCTGGCCAACACGTATCACCTGCTCGTCCGGCCCGGGCACGAGCTGATCCGCGACCTCGGCGGGCTGCACCGCTTCATGGGGTGGGACGGCGCGATCCTGACCGACTCGGGCGGCTTCCAGGTGTGGAGCCTCTCGAAGCTCAGGAAGATCACCGCGGAGGGGGTGGAGTTCCGGTCTCCGGTCGACGGCTCGACGCATTTCCTCTCGCCGGAGCTGGCGATCGAGGTGCAGCAGGCGCTCGGCGCGGACATCATCCATCCGCTCGACGAATGCCTGGCGTACCCGGCGACCCGCGAGGCGACCGAGCGCTCGCTCGAGCTGACGCTCTCGTGGGCCCGGCGCTGCCGCAGGGCGCACGCGCGGGGCGCGACCGCGCAGGCGCTCTTCGGGATCGTCCAGGGCGGGACCTACCCGGACCTCCGGGCCCGCGCGGCCCGAGCGACGGTTGCGCTCGGGTTCGACGGCTACGCCATCGGCGGCATGGCGGTCGGTGAGCCGAAGGAGGCGCTGCACGACCTGACGGAGCTGGTCGCGGGGCTCCTCCCCGAGGAGAAACCGCGGTACCTCATGGGAGTGGGGAAGCCCGACGACCTCGTGGAGGCGGTCGCGCGGGGCGTCGACATGTTCGACTGCGTGCTGCCGACCCGCAACGCGCGCAACGGTCAGTGCTTCACCGGCGACGGCGCGCTGACCATCAAGCAGGCGCGCTACGCGCGGGACCCGGCGCCGATCGACGCGGAATGCGCCTGCTATGCATGCCGCCGCTTCTCGCGCGCCTACCTCCGCCACCTCTTCATGGCCGACGAGCTGCTCGCCTACCGGCTGCTCTCGCTGCACAACGTCACGTTCTTCGTCCGCGTCATGCGCGAGATGCGCGAGGCGATCGCGCGCTCCGCGTTTTCCGCATTCCGGACTCGGTTTTTCACTCGATATGCAGTATCATCCGTGGATGTCTCGGGATGTCTCGCTCGACAACGTTCCCAGCCTGGACTGACAACTCCGACGGGAGGGCCTGAGCTCCGATGAACTTCGCGCACGCCGCGGATCTCGCGTATGCTGCGTCGTCGCCGCCGGGCGGCAGCGGTGGATCCAACGCGCTTCTCACCCAGATCGTCTTCTTCGCGGCGATCTTTGCGATCTTCTACTTTCTCCTGATCCGCCCGCAGCAGAAGCAGAAGCGGGAACGAGAGCGAATGCTCGGGGCGATCAAGAAGGGCGACCGGGTCGTGACGACGGGCGGCCTCCACGGCACGGTGACGGGGCTGGGCGAGCGCACCGTGCTGCTTCGGGTGGCGGATCAGGTGAAGCTCGAGTTCGATCGGACCGCCATCGGGCGCATCCTCGAAACCCAGGGCGACAGGGATGCGTAGGTCCCTCTGGGTCCGGATCGGGCTGGTCCTCGTCGTGATCGCGGGGTCCCTCTGGTACCTCTTCCCGCCGAAGCAGACCATCAACCTCGGCCTCGACCTGCAGGGTGGGATCCACCTCGTCCTGGGCGTCGAGGCCGACAAGGCGATCGCCAGTCAGACCGATCGCGCGGCGGAGGACTTGAAGGCGGCTCTCGACCGCAAGGGCATCGGCGTCCGGCGCGTGGCCCGCCAGGGGGACGTGGCGTTCGCCGTAGAGCTGGCGTCGCCGCTCGGGTGGAACGACGCCCTCACGGTGGCGGCGGAGTTCGCGACTTTCGAGCGGCGCGAGGAGGACCAGGCCGGCGGTCGGTTCACGCTGGCCATGAGTCAGCGCGAGATCAACCGGTTGCGGGACCTCGCGGTCCGCCAGGGCGTGGAGACGATCCGGAACCGAGTCGATCAGTTCGGCGTGGCCGAGCCGACCATCACCCGGCAGGGCAACGACCGGATCCTGATCCAGCTGCCGGGCGTCCAGGATCCCGAGCGGGCGAAGGCGCTCATCGGCAAGACCGCGCTCCTCGAGTTCAAGCTCCTCGACGAGCGGACGGCCATCGAGGACGCGGTCGCGGGCCGGCTGCCCGAGACCTCCGAGATCCTCTACCAGCGGCGGGTCGACAAGGAGACCAAGGCCGAGCGTAAGATCCCCTTCGTCGTCCAGAAGCGGACCCTGCTCACGGGCGCGGAGCTGAACCGCGCGGAGGTGCAGGCCGACCCGAACTCGCCCGGCAACTGGCAGGTCTCCATCGAGTTCAACAGCGTCGGCGCCCGGATCTTCGGCGAGGCGACCGAGCAGAACGTCGGCAAGCAGCTGGCCATCATTCTCGACGGCACCCTCTACTCGGCGCCGCGCATCAACGAGCGCATTCCGGGCGGCCGCGCGGTCGTCACCGGGCAGTTCACGGTCGACGAGGCGCGGGACCTCGCCATCGTCCTGCGCGCGGGCGCGCTCCCGGCGCCCGTCAAGATCCTGGAGGAGCGGACCGTCGGGCCCTCGCTCGGCGCGGACTCGATCCGCCAGGGCCTCATCGCGATCACCGCGTCGGCGGCCATCGTCTTCCTCTTCATGCTGGTCTACTACCGCCTGTCGGGGTTCATCGCGGACATCGCCCTCGGGCTGAACCTCCTCATCCTCTTCGCCTGCATGGCGGCCTTCGGCGCGACGCTCACGCTGCCGGGCCTCGCCGGGGTCGCCCTGACCATCGGCCTGGCGGTCGACACGAACATCCTCATCTTCGAGCGGATCCGAGAGGAGCTGCGCGTCGGCAAGACGCCGCGCGCGGCCATCGAGGCGGGGTTCACGCGTGCCCTCCGCACCATCATCGACACGCACCTGACCGTCATGGTCTCGGCGGCGATCCTCTACAACTTCGGCACGGGCCCCGTGAAGGGGTTCGCAGTCTCGCTCTTCATCGGCCTCGCGGCGAGCCTCTTCACCGCGTACTTCTTCACGCGGCTCCTGTTCGACCTGGTGTACATGGGGCGCCGCAAGGTCCAGGCGGTCTCCATATGATCGAGCTGTTCCGGAGCCCGACCTACGACTTCATCGGGAAGCGCAAGCGGGCCTACCTCGTCTCGCTCGCGTTCCTGCTGGTCGGACTGCTCTCGATCGCCGCCAAGGGGGGGCTCCGGTACGATATCGACTTCACCGGCGGCACGCTGGTCCAGGTCCGCTTCGAGCGGCCGGTCGCGATCGAGACGATCCGCGCGAGCCTCGGCAGGATTGGACTCGGCGACAGCGTGATCCAGCAGTTCGGGGACCCGCGCGAGTTCATCCTCCGCATGCCGCTCACGTCGAGCGACCCCGAGGAGATCGGCCGGCGCGTGCAGGCGGCGATCGGGGGCGAGGCGTCGCTCGGCACGTTCGAGATCCGGCGCGTCGAGTTCGTCGGGCCCCAGGTCGGGCGGGACCTGCAGCTCCAGGCCATCTACGCGGTCCTGGCCGGGCTGATCGGCATCCTGCTCTACATCGCCATCCGGTTCGATCTCAAGGGCGGCGTCGCGGCGATCATCGCCGTCTTCCACGACGTCCTGGTCTGCCTGGGCGCGATGTCCCTGACGAACCGCGACTTCTCGCTCCCGGTGCTGGCCGCGCTCCTCACCGTCATCGGCTACTCCGTGAACGACACGATCGTCGCCTACGACCGGCTGCGGGAGAACCGTGGCAAGTTCGCCCCGAAGGGGCAGAGCTTCGCCCAGCAGATGAACGCCGCGGTCAACCAGACGCTGACGCGCACGGTGCTGACCGCGCTGACGACGTTCTTCTCGACGGCCGTCCTGCTCTTCTTCGGCGGGAAGGTGCTCGAGGACTTCGCCTTCGTGCTGTTCATCGGTGTCATCACCGGCACGTACTCGACGATCTACGTGGCCGCGGCGATCGTCGTGGACTGGACGAGCTGGGTGGAGGGCCGGGTTCGTCGGACGAAAAAAGCGGTGGCGAAAGCCTGATGGGCATGTAAAATCGAATGT
Source organism: Candidatus Rokuibacteriota bacterium (assembly GCA_016209635.1). GTDB lineage: Bacteria > Methylomirabilota > Methylomirabilia > Rokubacteriales > CSP1-6 > JACQWC01. The sequence continues at coordinate 13,423 of JACQWC010000183.1, forward strand.
TTAACCAGAGGTTTTCGCACCGTGACCCAACTCCAGACGCTGATCGAGGAGATCCCGAAGTATCAGCCGGGCGCGGACCTCGAGCTGGTCCGGCGCGCCTACCGGTTCTCTGAGGTCTCCCACCGGGGCCAGCAGCGCGCGTCCGGCGAGCCGTACCTCTCCCACCCCCTCGAGGTCGCCAACCTCCTCGTCAACTTCAAGATGGACGTCACCACCGTGACGGCCGGCCTCCTGCACGACGTCCTCGAGGACACCGGCGCGACCAAGGCGGACCTCGAGCGCGAGTTCGGCAAGGAGATCGCCGAGCTGGTCGACGGCGTCACGAAGATCGGCAAGCTCGCGTTCTCGTCGCGCGAGGAGCGCCAGGCGGAGAACTTCCGCAAGATGCTCGTGGCGATGGCGCGCGACCTCCGCGTGCTGATGATCAAGCTCGCCGATCGGCTGCACAACATGCGCACGCTCGACTACCTCGCGACGGAACGGGCGCGGAAGATCGCGCAGGAGACCCTGGACATCTACGCCCCGCTCGCGCATCGGCTCGGCATGGCCAACGTGAAGGCGGAGCTGGAGGACCTGGCCCTCCGCGCCCTCCACCCGGAGGCCTACGTCGATCTGCAGAAGCGCGTGGCGAAGCGTCGGCTGGAGCGCGAGGCCGACATCACCCACGTCATTGCGATCCTCGAGAAGAAGCTGACCGAGGTCGGGATCGAGTCCCAGATCCGGGGCCGGCCGAAGCACTTCTACTCGATCTGGAAGAAGATGCACGAGCAGGGGCGCGAGTTCGACGAGATCTACGACCTGACCGCCGTGCGGGTCATCACCACCTCGGTCCGCGACTGCTACGGCGCCCTCGGCGTGATCCACTCTCTGTGGAAGCCGGTGCCCGGCCGGTTCAAGGACTTCATCGCCATGCCCAAGGTGAACATGTACCAGTCGCTCCACACGACCGTGATCGGGCCGAAGGGGGACCCGGTCGAGATCCAGATCCGCACCCTGGAGATGCATCGCATCGCCGAGGAGGGCATCGCGGCCCACTGGCTCTACAAGGAGAAGAAGACCGGCAAGGACCGGCTGGACCAGTCCCTCCTGTGGCTCCGGCAGCTCATCGAGACGCAGCAGGACATGCAGGACCCGCGGGAGTTC
>JACQWC010000178.1 GCA_016209635.1 Candidatus Rokuibacteriota bacterium
CGTACATCGTGGCGACGCTCGCGGCGGAGAACCGCGTGCCCTTCGACATCCTCGAGGCGGAGTCCGAGCTGGTCGCCGGCTTCCGCGTCGAGTACAGCGGGATGAAGTTCGCCTTGATCCAGCTCGGCGAGTACGCGCACATGCTGGGCACGTCGTTCCTCGGCGCGCTGCTGTTCCTCGGTGGCTGGCTGGGACCGGGCCCCGCGTGGCTCGGTCCGGTCTGGTTCCTCCTCAAGGCGCTGGTCATCTTCCTCCTGGTGACCTGGGTGCGGTGGAGCTTCGTCCGCATCCGGGTCGACCAGATCCTCGCCGTCACCTGGAAGCTCCTGCTGCCCGCGAGCCTTCTCCTGCTGCTCGGGACGGCGCTCGTCGTGGCGCTCGGGGGGGGCGGTGGAGCGTAACGGCCACCGGTTCTGGACCGACGTCGGTCAGCTGACCCGTGCGGTCGGCCGCGCCATGGGCGTCACGCTGAGAAACCTCCTGCGCCGGCCCATCACGGTCCGCTACCCTGACGTGCAGCGCCCCTATCCCGACCGGTTCCGGGGCATCCTCGCGCTGACCTACGACCCGGCGACCGGCGAGGAGAACTGCATCGGCTGCCGGCTCTGCGAGTACGTCTGCCCGCCCCGGGTGATCCTGGTGGAGATGCTCAAAGGCGAGAAGCGGAACTACGCGAAGACCTTCACGCTCGAGCTGTACGCGTGCGAGTTCTGCGAGCTGTGCGTGCAGGTGTGCCCGACCGACGCGATCGTCATGCTGAAGTCCTTCGACCTCGCGACGGCGGATCGCCGCGAGCTGCTGCTCGACAAGGATCGGCTCCACGCGCTCGGCCTCCAGTTCGCCCCGTCGTGGGCCACGGGAACGCGGCTCCGCGAGATGCAGGCGCCACCGAAGGCGGCGAGGGGCGAGACGAAGGGGGGAGCGAAGGAGGAAGCGAAGGAGACCGCCGAGTGACCCTCGAGGCGGCTGGGTTCTGGGGGGTGGCGGTCGTGCTGCTCGCCTCGAGTCTCGCCGTGGTGCTCACCCCGAACCTCTTCCACGCGGTCCTCTTCCTCGCCGTGTCGCTCGTCGCCACCGGCGTCGTCTTCCTCCTCCTCCAGTCCCCCTTCCTCTTCGCCGTCCAGCTCCTGCTCTACGCCGGCGGCGTGGTGACGATCGTGGTCTTCGCCATCATGCTCACCGAGCAGCTCGTCGGCGGGCGGATCGTTCAGACGAGCCGCTACGTCCTGAACGGCGCCGTCCTGGCGGCCGGGTTCTTCGTCGCGGTCGCGGGGTTCCTCATCCGGAGCGACGCCCCGGCGCCCGGCCGGGCGGCGCCGGGCGACCCGACCGCCGAGATCGGCCGCGCCCTCGCCGGCCCCTACGCCCTCCCCTTCGAGCTGCTGGGCGTGCTGCTGGTGTCGGCGCTCCTCGGCGCGCTCTACTTCGCCAGGTCGGATGACTGAGCGCGCCCCGGCCGCGACGCCCGGGCGGGGATAGATGACCCTCCACGCCTATCTGGTCCTGGCCGCGCTGGTGTTCTGCATTGGCCTCTTCGGGGTCCTGACCCGTCGGAACGCCGTCGGCATCCTGCTCGGGATCGAACTGATGCTCAACGCCGTCAACATCAACCTGGTGGCCTTCGCCCGGTTCCGCGCGGATCTCGCCGGCATCATCTTCACGCTCTTCACGATCTCGATCACGGTCGCCGAGGTCGCCGTCGGGCTGGCGATCGTCATCGTGATCTTTCGCGTGCGGAAGACAATCGACGCGGACCACCTCGATCTGCTGCGAGGCTAGCCGAATGACGCGCCCCGTGGCCTTCGCCGTGCTCGTCCTCGCGCTGCCCTTCTGCGCGTTCCTCCTGCTGGCCGTCGTGCCGCCGCTCCGACGGCGCGGCCGGGCGGCGGGTGCCGTCGGCATCGCCGCGATCGCCGCCGCTCTGTTTGCGGCGTTCGCCGTGTCGCGGGAGGGGGGACGACACGAGGCGAGCTGGGCGTGGATCCCGGCCGACGGGGGACCGGTGGCGACGGTCGGCGTCCTCGTCGACGAGCTGTCGATGGCGATGCTCGTCCTCGTGACGCTCGTCTCCCTGCTCGTGCAGATCTACTCGCTCGACTACCTCGCCGCGGAGCCGCCGGCGTCGCTCGGGCGCTACTACGCGTTCCAGTCACTCTTCGCCTTCTCGATGCTCGGCCTCGTGCTCTCGCCGAACTTCCTCCAGATGTTCGTCTTCTGGGAGCTGGTCGGGCTCTGCTCGTACCTCCTGATCGGGTACTGGTACGATCGCCCCTCGGCGGCGCGCGCGGCGGTGAAGGCGTTCTGGATCACCAAGCTCGGTGACGTCGGGTTCATCGTCGGCATCGTCATGCTGTGGTCCAGCGCCGGGACGTTCGAGTTCGGCGCGCTGTTCCGCATGGCGGCGGGCGGGGCGCTGCCGCTCGACGGGCTCTCGACGATCATGTTCCTCATCTACCTCGGCGCCGTCGGGAAGTCCGCCCAGTTCCCCCTCCACGTCTGGCTCCCCGACGCGATGGAGGGGCCGACGCCGGTCTCCGCCCTCATCCATGCGGCGACCATGGTCACGGCCGGGGTGTTCATGGTCACGCGCGTCCAGCTCCTGTTCGGCCTCACGCCCGGCGTGCTCGGCCTCGTCGGGTGGCTCGGCGCCCTGACGGCGCTGCTGGCCGCGACCATGGCGTGCGTCGAGAGCGACATCAAGCGCATCCTCGCCTACTCGACCGTGTCCCAGCTCGGCTACATGATGGCGGCCGCGGGCGCGGGCGCGGCGGGTGCGGGCTTCTTCCACCTGCTGATGCACGGCGTGTTCAAGGCGCTCCTGTTCCTCGGCGCCGGCGCGGTGATCCACGCCGTGGGCACCAACGACATCTTCCGCATGGGGGGCCTCTTCCGGGCGATGCCGCTGACCGGGGCCGCCTTCATCGTGGGGACGCTCGCCCTGGCCGGCGTCTGGCCGCTCGCGGGCTTCTTCTCCAAGGAGGCGGTCCTCGCGGGGGTCTGGGCGGGCGAGATGACGTGGCCCTTCGTGATGCTGGCCCTCACGGCCTTCCTCACGGCGTTCTACATGTTTCGCGTCGTCTTCCTCGCGTTCTTCGGCCGGGCGCAGGCGCCCGGCCATCCGCACGACGCCCCCCCGATGATGGGCGGTCCCCTCATGGTCCTGACCGGGCTCACCCTGGGGATCGGGGCGTGGTTCGCCGCGGGCGGCGGGGGCAAGCACGAGGCACCGGGCTGGCTCCCGCCGCTCTCGCTCGGCCTGGCGGCGGCGGGCGTCGCGCTCGCGTGGGCCACCTACCAGCGCGACCTCGTCGACCCGGCGCGCCTGGCCTCGCGGCTCGCGCCGTTCGACTTCCTCGCGCGCCGGCGCTACGGGCTCGACGCGCTCTACGCCGGCCTCTACCGCGGGTTCATCCTGGGCTTCTCGCGCCTGATCGGCTGGATCGATCGCTACCTGGTCGACGGCGTCCTGAACCTCCTGAGCGCCTGGACGCTCCGGGCGGGGGACATCCTCCGGAGGCTCCAGAGCGGCCAAGCCCAGGATTATCTCTACGGCGTGGTCTTCGGGGTCCTGGTCCTCGTCGTCTGGGCCCAGTGGTGGCAGCGGTAGGGCGATGCTCCCGCTCCTCTCGCTGATCACCTGGTCGCCGTTCCTGGGAGCGCTGCTCATCATGTTCACCGCGCGCCGCCATCCGCTCGCGGTGCGACTGATCGCGGCCGTCTCGACGGGCATCTCGACCGTCCTCACGCTCTGGATCTACGTCTTCTACGACCGCGAGGCGGCGGGTTTCCAGTTTTACGAGAAGCTGCCGCTCGTGCCCCCCCTCGGCATCTCCTACGAGCTGGGCGTGGACGGGATCAGCCTCCTGCTGGTGCTGCTGACCTCGATCATCATCTTCTCCGGCGTGTTCGCCTCCTGGACGATCGCCGTCCGGAACCAGGAGTTCTACGCCCTCCTGCTGGCGCTCGTGACCGGCGTCTTCGGCGTGTTCGTCTCCCTCGACCTCTTCGTGTTCTTCCTCTTCTACGAGCTGGCAGTGCTGCCGATGTACCTGCTGATCGGCATCTGGGGCTCGAGCGGCGAGGTGCGACCGCGCGGGATCTTCGCGTGGGCCTACCGGGAGACCGGGGTCGGCACGAAGGAGTACGCCGCGATGAAGCTCACCCTCTACCTCCTGTTCGGCTCGGCGTTCATCCTCGTGGGGCTGTTCGCCCTCTACGCCCAGGCAGGCGCCTCCTCGTTCTCGTTCCTCGACCTCGAGGCCGTCACGTTCGCGCCGGCCGTTCAGCGCTGGGTGTTCCTGGCCTTCTACATCGGCTTCGGCGTCCTCGCGGGCATCTGGCCGCTCCACACCTGGTCGCCGGACGGCCACGCGTCGGCGCCGACGGCCGTGTCCATGCTCCACGCGGGCGTGCTCATGAAGCTCGGCGCCTACGGCGTCGTGCGGCTCGGGATGGGGCTCCTGCCGGACGGAGCCGCGGAGCTCGCGTGGCTCGTGGGGAGCGTCGCCTGCGTCAACATCGTGTACGGGGCGCTGTCGGCGATGGCCCAGAGCGATCTGAAGTACGTCATAGCGTACTCCTCGGTCTCGCACATGGGAATCGTGATGCTCGGCGCCGCGACCCTGACCGAGACCGGGCTCAACGGCGCCGTGTTCCAGATGTTCGCCCACGGCATCATGACCGGCCTCTTCTTCGCCCTCGTCGGCCTCGTGTACGAGAAGGCGCACTCGCGCGAGATCGGCAGGATGGGGGGCTTCGGCCGCGCCATGCCGGGGATCGCGACCGCCTTCACCGTCGGCGGCCTCTCCTCGCTCGGCCTGCCCGCGACCGCGGGGTTCGTCGCCGAGCTGCTGACCTTCCTCGGCGCCTGGCGCTCCGCGCACCCGTCGTGGCTGTTCCCGGCCGTCGCCGGGACGTTCCTGACCGCGGTCTACATCCTCCGCGTGACGAAGCAGATCTTCTGGGGTCCGCCGTCGCCCCACTTCCACGACCTCGTCGACGCGCGGGGCCCGGAGTGGGTGGCGCTCGGCCTCCTCGTCGCGGTGCTCGTGCTGTTCGGGATGGTGCCCGGCCTCGCGATCGGACCGGTCGACACGGCGACCGTGACGCTCCTGGTCCGGATCGCGAGCCCGTGAGCGACGCGATGGGCGCCTTCACGCTCGAGCTGGGCCTTGGACTCCTCCTCCTGGTCGTCTTCTGCGCGAACCTCGTCGCGCGCGGCGAGAACCGCCGGTCCCTGGGCTGGCTCGCCACCGCGGGCGTGCTGGCGCTCGCGTGTGGGAGCCTGGCGCTGTCGCCAGCGCCGCCGGCGCTCGGCGGCATGTTCGTCCAGGACGGCCTGGCGCTCTTCGCCAAGCGCCTCTTCCTGGTCGCGACCTTCATCGGGCTCCTCGCGGGCGTCTCGGCGAGGTCCGGCGTGTTCGCCCGCCGCGCCGCGGAGTACCACCTCCTCATCATGGCGTCGCTCCTGGGGATGCTGGTGCTGGCGTCGGCGCGCGACCTGATCCTCCTCTTCGTCGCGTTCGAGCTGATGTCGATCCCCCTCTACGTGCTCACGGGCTTCGTCAAGCGCGAGGGCGTGGCGGTGGAGGCGGCGCTGAAGTTCTTCCTCGTCGGCAGCGTCTCCTCCGCGATCCTGGCGTACGGGCTCTCGTTCGTGTACGGGGCCACCGGGACGACCGCCCTCGGCGGCGTGGCGAAGGTGGGGGTCGCGGGCCATCCGCTGCTCCTGCTCGGGCTCCTCCTGGCGTTCGCCGGGTTCGGGTTCAAGATCGCCGCGTTCCCGTTCCACATGTGGGTTCCGGACGCGTACGAGGCCGCGAGCACGCCGTTCGTCGCGTGGCTCTCCGTGGCCCCGAAGGCCGCCGGCTTCGTGGCGCTCTTCCGCGTCTACTTCGAGGGGGCCGGGGAGGGCGTGAGCGCGTGGGCGCCCATCGCGGCCGCGCTCGCGGCGGTCACCATCGTGGCGGGGAACCTGATGGCGCTGCCCCAGCAGAACACGAAGCGACTGCTCGCCTACTCGGGCGTCGCCCACATCGGCTACATGCTCGTCGGGTTCGCCGCGGCGTCGGCGTCCGGGACGGCGATGGTGCTCTTCTACCTCGTGGCGTACGTGTTCGGGAACATGGGCGCGTTCCTCGTGGTCGAGGCCCTCGCGCGCTCGGAGGGCTCCGAGCACGCGGCGGCGCTCTCCGGGCTCGCCCAGCGCTCCCCGCTCCTGGCGCTCGCGATGCTGCTCTTCCTGCTCTCCCTGGGCGGCATCCCCTTCGTCGCGGGGTTCTGGGCGAAGCTCTACGTGTTCTGGGCCGCCGCGCAGCAGGGTCTCTACTGGCTCGTGCTGCTCGGCGCGGTGCTCACGGTCGTGGCGCTCTTCTACTACCTGCTCCTCGCGAAGCGCATGTACATCGAGCCGCCCGAGCGGCCGGAGCGCGTGCGCCTGGCCCCCGGGCTGGCGCTGGCCGTGATCCTGTGCGCGCTCGGCGTCGTGCTCCTGGGCGTCTATCCGAAGCCCCTGGTGATGGCCGCCCTCCGCGTCGCCGCGCCGCTCTTCTGAGTCGATCTCCACCAGGGGGAAGTCCACGGTCTATCTAGCTGAAATAAAGTACTAAAATGCCAAGTCTTGACGGCCAACCCTGGGGTCGGCTATCGTCTGTACCGACGGGTTGGTACAAATGACAACCCGAGCCACGGGCAAGACG
>JACQWC010000184.1 GCA_016209635.1 Candidatus Rokuibacteriota bacterium
AAGCAGAAGTACGGGGTCACCGCCAGTCTCAAGGAAGGCCACAGCGGGATCTTCGAGGTCGCGATCGACGGCAAGACCGTCTACTCCAACCAGACGACCTACCGGTTCCCCACGGACGAGGAGATCTTCGAGAGGATCGACGCTACGAAGTAGCTTCGCGCTCGAGCCCCTCGCGAAAATCCGGATGGGCCACGGCCGTGAGCGCCCTGGCCCGCTGAGACTCCCCGAGCCCCCTGAGCCGCGCGGCGCCGTACTCCGTCACCACGCAGTCGGCCAGGAACCGGGGAGTGGTCACCGCCGCGCCGCCCGCGAGCCGCGGGACGATGCGCGAGACGGCACCGGCGCGCCCCGTCGACGGAAGCGCGATGACCGACACGCCGCCGCGCGAGCGTGAGGCCCCGAGCACGAAGTCGAACTGACCCCCGATCCCGGCCACCTGGCGGCCGCCGACGCTCTCCGCGGTGACCTGCCCGGTGAGATCGACCTCGAGCGCGGAGTTCACCGACACGAATCCGTCGAGCCGCGCGACCACCTCGGGATCGTGCACCAGCTCCGAGGACTCCATGTTCACCCGGGGATTGTCGTGCACCCACTCGAAGAGCCGGCGCGTGCCCATGGCCTCGGCGATGTCCATCCGACCGCGGTGCACGCGCTTCCGGGCGTTGGTGACCACGCCGCGCTCGACGAGCGTCACCGCGGCGTCGACCAGGAGCGAGTGGAGGCCGAGGTCCCGGTGGTCGGCGAGCGCCTCCAGCACGGCCTGCGGGATCGCGCCCACGCCCACCTGCACGGTGGCGCCGTCGGCCACGAGCGCGGCGACGTGACGGCCGATCGCCCGCTCGACGTCGCCCACGACGGGCGGCGGATAGGTCAGGAGCGGCTCGTCGACGTCCACCCACGCGTCGATCTGGCTCCGGTGGAGGTAGGCGTTCCCGCGCGTCCGCGGCATGTTCGGGTTCACCTGCGCGATGACCAGCGGCGCTTGCCGCGCCGCGGGCAGGACGACGCCGACCGAGACGCCGAGGCTCAGGTAGCCTTGCGCGTCGGGTGGCGCGCAGTGGACGAGGACGCCGTCGGGCGCCCACGCGCCGCCGCGGGCGAAGTGGGTCACGAGATCGAAGTAGCGCATCGGCACGAACTCGACGCGGCCGCGCCGGTGGGCGTCGGCGAGGCGCGGCGACATGTGCCACGTGGCGAACCGCAGAGCCGCGCCCTCGGGCCGCGCGAACGGATAGTCGCCGAGGTGGATCCCGCCCATGAGCGTCAGGTCCCGGAGGCGATCCGCCTGGCGGCAGATCTCGCCGACCAGCGCGACCGGCTCGCCGCACGCGGGCGGCAGCAGCACCTTCATGCCGGGGCGCAGCCGATCGACCGCGCCGGCAAGCGTGGCCTTCGTGTAGGCGCGCGTCATGGGCGAGAGCTATATATCACCGATCGCGATCCGGATAGAATGACGCCATGACACCCCGTCCGTCGCGCGCGGCGCTCTCGCTCCTCTTCGTCCTCGTCCTCGGCGGCTGCGCGACCGGGACGGCCTTCACTCCGCCGAGGGAGACGGGCACTCGCTGTGGCGGCGAGGCGCCTCCGGGCTCTCCCGACGCGGGGCTGGTGCGCTCGTTCATCCTCTTTTGCATCGAGAGCCCCTGAGCGGGCCGCGCCCGGAGATCGAGGGATGGTGAATCGCGTAGCGCTCGTCACCGGCGGCGGCCGGGGCATCGGGCGCGTGATCGCGCTCGGGCTGGCGCGCGAGGGCTGCCACGTGGCGGTGGGCGCGCGCACGCGCGGCCAGGTCGAGGAGACCGCCGCGCTCGCGCGCGACCTCGGCGTGCGGGCGCTGGCCGTCGATCTGGACGTGACCGACGGCGCGACCCTGACGCCCGCGGTGAGCGAAGTGATCGCGAGCCTCGGCCCGGTGGACGTCCTCGTCAACAACGCCGGGATCGCCGAGTCCGCGCCGTTCAACCGGACCGACCCGGGCCTCTGGGACCGGCACCTCCGCGTCAACGTGACGGGGCCTTACCTTCTTACCCGCGAGGTGCTGCCGGGAATGCTCGAACGCCGCTGGGGCCGCGTGATCAACATCGCGTCGCTGGCCGGGCTCTACGGGGCCCCCTACGTGACCGCCTACACGACCTCGAAGCACGCGCTCGTGGGGTTCACGCGCGCGCTGGCCGCCGAGGTGAGCGGCAAGGGGGTCACGGTCAACGCGGTCTGTCCGGGGTACGTCGCGACCGACATGGTCTGGAACGGGGCGCGCACGATCGCAGCCAGGACGGGCCGGTCGTTCGAGGAAGCCGTCGAGGCGATGGCCCGCATCAACCCGGGCGGCCGGCTGGTCGAGCCCGAAGAGGTCGCCGCGGCCGCCGTCGAGCTGGTCCGCAACGAGACGATCAACGGCGAGACCGTCGTCCTCGACGGCTCCTCGCCCGCTCCCCCGAGGAGGCACGCATGACTCGACAGATCGGACCCGTCAATCCTTCAGCGCTCGCCAGACCGGTCGGCTTCTCCCACGGCGTCGAGGTCCAGGGCGGGCGGGTGCTCTTCCTCGCCGGCCAGGTCGCCCACGACAAGGACGGCACCATCGTCGGCAAGGGGGACCTCGTGGCGCAGTTCCGCCAGGTGTGCGAGAACCTCCGGACGGTCCTGACGTCCGCGGGCGGCCAGCTCACGGACGTGGTGAAGCTGACGATCTACGTCCTCGACGTCAACGAGTACAAGAGCCGGAGCAAGGCGATCGGCGCCGTCTACCGCGAGTACTTCGGCAAGCACTTCCCGGCCATGACGCTCGTCGGCGTGCGAGACCTCTACGACGCGTCGCAGGGATGCCTCATCGAGATCGAGGGGTTCGCCTGCCTGCCGTGATCCCCGAGGTCAGGGACGCGCTGCCCCCCGCGGAGCTCATGCCGGAGCGCGTGTACGCGCTGCCCGAGCTGCGCTACCCGCTCCGGCTCAACGTCGCCGCCGAGCTGCTCGACCGGAACGCCGAGGGGGATCGGGCCGGGCGCCCCGCGATCCACGCGGGCGAGCGCGTGCTCACCTACGGGGAGCTGGCCCGGAAGGTGAACCGCCTCTGCCATGGGCTCCGGGGCCTCGGCCTCGACCGGGGGGACCGCGTGCTCCTCCGCATGCCGAACGTCCCGGAGTTCATCGTCAGCTACCTCGCCTGCCAGAAGCTCGGCGTCGTGACCGTGGGCACGATGCCCATGCTGCGAGCGCGCGAGCTCGGCTACATCGCCGACGACGCCGGCACGACGGCGGCGATCGTGTGGGGGGGCCTGCGCGAGGAGCTGGAGCGGGCGCAGCCGCAGGCCCCCGAGCTGAAGCGCCTGATCGTCGCGGGCCAGGCCCAGCCCGGCGACACCACTCTCGAGGCGCTCATGGACGGGCAGCCCGAGCGGTTCGCCCCCGCCGACACCGACCGTGACGAGATCGCGATGATCGCCTACACGTCGGGCTCGACCGGCGTCCCGAAGGGCTGCGTCCACTTCCACCGTGACATCCTCGCCTCGGCCGACGCGTACGCGCGCCACGTGCTCGCCCCCACGGAGGACGACCGCTTCGGCGGTCACCCGACGCTCGCCTTCACGTTCGGCACGGGCGGGCTGCTCGTCTTCCCCTTCCGGTTCGGCGCCTCGACGGTCCTCTCGGGGCCCTTCACGCCGGAATCCATGCTCGAGACGTTCGCGAAGCGGCGCGTCACGATCTGCTTCTGCGCGCCGACCTCGTACCGCTTGATGCTCGGCGTCCCCGCGATGGCCCGGCGCTACGACCTGGGCGCGCTCAGGCTCGGCGTCTCCGCCGCCGAGCCGCTGCCCGCCGCGACGTGGGCCGAGTGGCACGCGGCGACGGGCGTCGAGCTGCTCGACGGGATCGGCTCCACGGAGATGTTCCACATCTTCATCTCTTCGCTCCCGGGTCGCGTGCGTCCGGGCGCCACGGGCGTCCCGGTCGCGGGCTACGGCTGCCGCGTCGTGGACGAGTCGGGGAACGAGCTCGGGCCGGGCCAGGCGGGGCTCGTCGCGATCAAGGGGCCGACCGGGTGCAAGTACTGGCGGAAGCCGGACCGCCAGGCGGAGTACGTGCGCTGGCGGGGCTGGAACGTGACGGGCGACGTCTACGTGCAGGACGCCGACGGCTACTTCACCTACCAGTGCCGCTCGGACGACATGATCGTCTCCGGCGGCTACAAGATCCCGGGGCCCGAGGTGGAGCAGGTCCTCGACGAGCATCCGGCCGTCGCCGAGTCCGCGGTCGTCGCGGCGCCCGACCGGACGCGCGGCTTCGTCGTCAAGGCGTACGTCGTCCTCAACCCCGGCCGGGGGCCGTCGGCGGAGCTGGTCGCCGAGCTGCAGGAGCACGTCAAGCGCGAGCTGGCGCCCTACAAGTACCCGCGCGCCATCGAGTTCATCGAGCGCCTGCCGCGGACCGAGACCGGCAAGATCCAGCGTTACATCCTCCGCCAGGCCGACGTGCTCCCCTGGAATCCCGGCGCCGGCGGATGAGCCTGGCGGCCGCCCGTCGCCGGCCCCCCTCGATCGCGCCGCCCTCACGGACATGACGTCGGGCGTCGCCGACCGGCCCCGCATCCGCCACCGCCTCCCGCCCGCCCGGTGGCCGACGCGCGAGGAGGCGGCGCGGTCCCGCTGGTTCTCGCCGCTCCCGATCGGCACGCGGCTCGTCGCCGAGCAGCGCACGTGGGTGCCCGCGATGGTCCCGTGGCGCGCCACCGAGGACGGCTTCGTCACGCGGGAGGTGCTCGACTGGTACGGCCGGTTCGCGGAGGGTCAGCCCGGCGTCCTCGTCGTCGAGGCCACGGGCATCCGCGACATCGCGAGCGGACCCCTGCTCCGGATCGGCGACGATCGGTTCATCCCCGGGCTCAAGAAGCTGGTCGACGTCGTGCGCGCCAGGAGCGGGGGTCACACGCGGCTCTTCATCCAGGTGATCGACTTCGTGACCGTGCGCCGCCGGCCCGAGCCCGCGAGGTACTTCGAGCGCTATCTGGAGATCACGGGTTCGCTGCGCGGCCGTCTCGCCCGGGCGCTCGGCGAGGAGCGCTGGCTCGGGGCGCCCGAGGCGGAGGTCCGGAGGTCTCTCCTCGCGGCCGACCGCGGGCTCCACGAGGCCGTCCTCGACTCGAGGGAGCTCGAAGCCCTCGACTACGGCTACCGAGAGCGGGTCTGGGACCTGCACCTCCCGCACATCCGGGAGCTGCCCCGTGTCCTCCCGGGCCTCTTCGCGGAGGCGGCGCGGCGCGCGCGCGCGGCGGGGTTCGACGGGGTCGAGCTGCACTACGCGCACGCCTACACCATGGCGTCCTTTCTCTCGCGCCTCAACGTCCGCGACGACGGCTACGGGGGCGCGCGCGAGAACCGCGCGCGCCTGCCGCTCGAGGTCCTCCGCGCGGTCCGGGAGCGCGTGGGCGATGACTACGTCGTCGGCATCCGCTATCTGGGCGACGAGGTCGTCGAGGGCGGGAGCCGCCTCGACGACGCCGTGTGGTTCGGCGCGAGGTTCGCCGAGGCCGGCGTCGACTACCTCTCGGTGTCCAAGGGCGGGCGGTTCGAGGACGCCAAGCAGCCGAAGATCGGGGAGGCCGTCTACCCGTACACGGGCGAGTCGGGCTACGAGTGCATGCCGACGGTCATCTCGGACGGGCGGGGGCCCTTCGGCCGGAACGTGCCCCTGGCGGCGGCGATCCGGCGCGCGGTCAGGGCGGCGGGCCGGACGACGCCCGTGGTCACGAGCGGCGGCATCGGGACCTTCGAGCAGGCGGAGGCGATCCTCGAGCGCGGGGAGGCGGACGCGGTCGCCGCGGCCCGCCAGACGCTCGCCGATCCGGACTGGTTCAGGAAGATCCGGCTCGGCTACGGCGACCTCGTGCGGCGGTGCGAGTTCACCAACTACTGCGAGGGCCTCGACCAGCGGCACAAGCAGGTGACGTGCAAGCTGTGGGACCGGAACCTCGATCCGAACGACGCGACGGTCAAGCTCGCGAGCGACGGCAAGCGCCGCCTGAGCGCGCCCCCCTGGACTCCTCCGGCCGAAATGACCTGCCGCTCGTAAGCGGCTCTTCCAAAGACCTCGACCTCATCGCTGAGGCCCGCGTCCTGGTTGAGGGGCAGCGACTGGCCGCACTTCTTGCAGAACTTGTGGGCGGGCGCGTTGGTGGCACCGCACTGTCTACAGACGCTCGAGGGGTGCCCTTGGAACGTCAACGGCAGGTCGAGGTGGAGCTTGGCCTTCTCGTTCCGGCCGGTTATCATCGCAGCGACGGATGGGTGACACCTATGACACGTGAAGAGCTACTCCAGCGCATCTCGATCGACCCGGATACCTGCTTCGGCAAGCCGTGTATCCGTGGGCACCGCATCTGGGTTTCCCTCATCCTTGATCTCCTCGCCGCCGGGACAAGTATCGAGGAGATCCTGGAGCAGTACCCGGGAGTCGCACGCGAGGATGTGCTGGCCTGCATCGCCTACGGCTCGGAGATGAGCCGTGAGCGTTACGTCGACATTCCTGTAGCGAAGCCCGCGTGAGGTTCAAGCTCGACGAGAACCTCGGCCGCCGAGCGGCCGCGGTGCTGGTCGAGGCGGGCTTCCACGTCGCGATGGTGTCTGATCAACGGCTCGAGAGCGCGCCTGATAGCGAGGTGATCGATCACTGTGTCCGGGAGGAGCGGTGTCTCGTCACGATGGACGCGGAATTCGGAAACCCGCTGCGATTCCCACCCCACCACTACCGCGGCGTCGTGCTGCTCCGCCTTCCCGCCCGCGTCACGAGCGAACTGATCCTCGAGACCGTCAGAACGTTGCGAGACGCCCTTCTGTCGCGTGATCGCCCGCCTGGCGGTTCCATTCCGCTGCCCGGCCCGGATCGCCGCCTGTGGGTCGTGCAACCGGGGCGCGTACGGCTCTACCAGGGGGAAGAGTCGGACGACAAATGAGCCGTTGTCGGTGCCACGGCAGAGGAATGGAGAGTGCTGAGCGACCGATCTCGACACGGCTTCAGGCGCGAAACCCGCACGTCATTTGGCGACCGGCCGTCACTGCCCGCCCGCCGGCCCCGCTTCGGCCTGATCCAGCCAGAACCGCATGTCCATCTCGCGGTACATCGCCGTCGCGGTGGTGAGGTGGCGTTGGGCGCCCTCGCTTTTGCCTGTGCGCCGGTACAGCCTCCCCAGGCCGAGGTGGCAGTGGGCGACGAGCGGGCGCATGCCGAGTTCGGCGGCTCGCGCTATAGCCTGACGGTAGTAGCCTTCCGCCGTCTCACCGTCGGGGGGATCGACACGGGACGCGATCTCGCCGAGAAGCCGGAGAGCCTGCGCCTCGGACCCTCGTTCCTTGCGCTCACGGGTAAGCTCCAGGACATTCGCAGCGAGCCTCATCGCGTCTTCGACTCTCCCGGCGAGCAGGTAACCCTGGCCCAGGCTGATGATGACCGGCGACTGCCACCCCTGGAAGAGGCTCGCCGCCTGCTCTACCGCCTGCTCCAGAAGAGGCAGTGCCTCGGCCATCCGCCCGGACAGAGCATAGGCACAGCCTAGCCATGAGGTCATGAGGGGGAAGACCATCACGACCTGAGCGACCTGGCAAACCTCGAGACCACGTTCGAGCGGTGGGATGGCTTGGCGGACCTCTCCCTCGGAAACATGAACAAGGCCGAGCACCCAGCACGCGCACGCCTGGCTCACAGAGTCGGCATCCTCGGCGATCCGGCCGGCTTCCTCCGCCAGAATGAGCGCATCGGCGAACTCTCCACGCTCAGCAAGGCTCCAGCCCAGCCACCAGCGCGAGACAACGGAGGTGAGCATGGGGCCGAAACGGGCTCCCAGCGGATCGTGGGCCACGGACCCCACGACCTTCCTGCCCAGATCGATCGCCTTGGAATACTCGCCCAACACATGGTGGACGAAGGCCAGACGTTGCCTCATTTCAATTTCCCGGGCGGAATCTCCCAGGGCCATGGCGATTGCCAGAGCGCGCTCGCCAGCGCCCATCGCCGAGACGTAATCGGCGACAACAACAAACTGCGTGCTCAGATAGCCGAGGATTCTCCCCAGACGGGTTTGGTCATCCAGCGCTGAGGCGCGCACCTCGGCCGCCCTCAGATGCTCGAAGATCCTCTGGTGTCCTCCGAGAGGAAAGTACGCATTGCGAAGCTCGAATCGCAGATCGACGTCCTGTTCGATGGTTTCACGAGTTTCCGGGAGACGCCCGAGCGCGATCAGCGCCTGCTCGAAACATGTCACCGCCTCACGGTAAGCCGAACGCGAGGCGGCCTTGGCACCGGCCTGACGGAAGTAGGGGAGAGCCTTCCCCCACACCTCGCCCCGGACGGCGTGGTGCGCCAGGCGTTCCACGTGCTCAGCCAGACGTTCAGGATAAAGCGATTCGATGGTCTCCACGACCCGGGCATGGAGGGCGCGGCGGCGGTCTTGGAGGAGACCACCGTAGGCGACCTCATGGGTCAGGGCGTGCTTGAAGGAGTACTCGAGGTCCGGGAACAGCCGCGTCTCGTAGAGGAACTCCGTCGCCTGGAGCTGGTCGAGCCCCCGGCGCAGCCGATCCTCGGGCTCGTCAGCCACGGCCTGGAGCAACTCGAAGGGGACGTCGGTGCCGATGACCGCGGCCGCCTGGAGCAGCCGCTTGTCCTCCGGTGCCAGCCGGTCGATCCGGGCCGCCAGCATTGCCTGGGCCGTGGCCGGGACCTGGAGGCCCTGGACGACCCGGGTCAGGCGATACGCGCCCCGCTCCCCCGCCAGGACTCCTGTCTCGACGAGCGAGCGCACGGTCTCCTCGATGAAGAACGGGTTGCCCTGTGTCCACTCGACGACCAGCCGCCTGAGAGGGGCGAGCGTCGGGTCGCTGCCCAGCAAGCCGTCGAGCAAGGCCTCGG
>JACQWC010000189.1 GCA_016209635.1 Candidatus Rokuibacteriota bacterium
GGCTGACGGGGATGCGGGGCGGGGAGCGCTGCCTCGAGGTCTTCTGCGAGCTGTTTCCCGACGCCGACATCTTCACGTTGCTGCACGGGCCGGGCAGCGTCTCGGCGACGATCGAGCGGCACCGCATCCGAACATCGTTCGTCCAGCGGTTGCCGGCGGCCGCGACCCGCTATCGTCACTATCTCCCCCTCTTTCCGCTCGCGATCGAGCGCTTCGCCTTCGAAGGCTACGACCTCGTGCTGTCCTCGAGCCACTGCGTGGCGAAGGGGGCCCGCCCGTCCCCGGGCGCGCTCCACGTCTGCTACTGCTTCTCGCCGATGCGCTACGTCTGGGATCTCTACGACGATTACTTCGGTCCACGCGCGGGCCCGCTCGTGCGCGCGCTGATGCCGCCTGTCGCCGCGGGGCTCCGGAGGTGGGATCGCCTCTCGAGCCGGCGGGTGCACCACTTCGTCGCGATCTCGCGTCACGTCGCGGACCGCATCGCCCGCTACTACGGGCGGCGGGCCGATGTCATCTACCCACCGGTCGACGTCCAGCGCTTCCGTCTCGCCGACGAGTCCGAGGACTTCTACCTGGTCGTCTCCGCGCTGGCGCCGTACAAGCGGCTGGACCTCGCCATCGACGCCGCCAACCGGCTGGGGCGCCGGCTCGTCGTGGTGGGCACGGGGCCGGAAGCGCACCGGCTCAGGCGGGCCGCGGGGCGCACCGTCGAGTTCCTGGGCTGGCGCACGGACGCGGAGATCGCCGATCTCTACGCGCGGTGCCTCGCGGTCCTCTTCCCCGGAGTCGAGGACTTCGGGATCGTCCCGCTCGAGGCCATGGCCGCCGGTCGTCCGGTGATCGCTTACGGGGGCGGCGGCGCCCTGGAGACGATCGTGCCGCTCGACGGGACCGACGAGCCTCCGACCGGCCTCTTCTTCCATGCGCAGACGGCCGACGCCCTCGTCGCGGCGATCCGCCGGTTCGAGGCCAACGCGCACCGGTTTCTCCCCAAGGCGTTGCGCGCCCGGGCGGAGGTCTTCGACCGGCCGTCCTTCAAGGAGCGGATGAAGCACTACCTCGCCGGGCGCATCGCCGAGCATCGGCGATGCTGAGGGCCAACTCCCGGCTCTTCGAGCAGCTCACGCTGGCCGCCGACCTGGTCCTCATCGCGGCGTGCTGGCTCGTCGCGTACTTCGTGAGGTTCTACGCCGTGGGGCCGGCGATGGTCGCGCCCGACATCCCACCGCTGGGCGACTACCTCCGCCAGCTCGTGCCGATCCTCGTCGTGTGGGGCGTCGCGTTCCGCTGGTTCGACCTGTACCGGCCGCGCCGGCTCGGATCGTACCTGTCCGAGTGGCTCGACGTCGGCAAGGCCTCGACGCTGGGCGTCCTCGTCCTGGTCGCGATCATGACGTTCCTGTTCAAGCGCACGGAGTACTCGCGGACGGTCATCGTCTACTTCTGGCTGCTCTCGATCGTGGCCGTGAGCCTCTGGCGGGCGACCTTCCGCGAGGCGCTCAGGTTCGCGCGCCGGCGCGGAATCAACCTCCGGTACGCGGTCGTGGTCGGCGGGGGAGGACCCGCGGCGGAGGTGGCGCGCATGCTCCGGGGGCGTCCGGACGTGGGCGTGAAGCTGCTCGGCCTCGTGGGCGAGAAGCACGAGGACGCCGGGAGCGTGGGGCCGTGGCTGGGTCGGTTCGAGGAGCTGCGAGCCATCCTGGACCGGCACACCGTCGACATCGTATTCGTGGCGCTGCCCTACGCCGACCACGGACGTCTCGCGGCGATCCTCGCGGACATCGGGGACGATCCCGTGGCGATCCACCTCGTCCCGGACATGTACGGGCTCGCGACCCTGCGCGGCGGCATCGAGGAGTTCGACGGCGTGCCGCTCATCCATCTGCGGGAGTCCCCCCTCTACGGGTGGAACCGGGTCCTCAAGCGGGTGTTCGATCTCGCGATCGGGAGCGGGGCGCTCGTGCTCGTGTCGCCGTTGATGCTGGCGATCGCCGGCGCTGTCCGGCTCACGTCACCGGGCCCGGTGCTCCTGCGCCAGGAGCGGATGGGGCTCGACGGCCGGCACTTCGAGATGCTCAAGTTCCGGACGATGCGGGTGGACGCCGAGGTCGAGACCGGGCCCGTCTGGGCCAGCCGGGACGACGAGCGCCGGACGCTTGTCGGCGCGGTCCTGCGCGCGTGGAGCCTCGACGAGCTGCCGCAGCTCGTCAACGTGCTGCGGGGCGAGATGAGCCTCGTCGGGCCGAGGCCGGAGCGCCCCCGCTTCGTGGAGGAGTTCCGGCGGAAGATCCCCGGGTACATGCTCCGCCACAAGGTCAAGGCGGGGATGACGGGCTGGGCGCAGATCAACGGCTGGCGGGGCAACACCTCGCTCGAGAAGCGGATCGAGTACGACCTCTACTACATCGAGCGGTGGTCGCTCGCGCTCGACCTCAAGATTCTCCTCCTCACGCTCTGGCGCGGGTTCGGCAGCAAGAACGCCTACTGAAGGAGTCGGTGGTACACGTCGAGCGCCTCGGCGGGCGTCCCCTCGAACACGAGCGCGCCGTGGTCGAGGATGCACGCGCGATCGCAGATGCGCTTCACGGTCTCCGGGACGTGTGACACGAAGACGATCGTCTTCCCCTCCGCCCGGAAGCGCTCCATCCTCGCGATGCACTTGCGCTGGAACGCCTCGTCACCGACCGCGAGGATCTCGTCGACGAGCATCACGTCCGGCTCGAGGTTGACGGCCAGGGCGAAGCCGAGCCGCGCCTGCATGCCCGAGGAGTAGTTCTTGAAGGGAACGTCCATGAGGGCATGCAGCTCGGAAAAGTCGACGACGGTCGGGTAGAGCGCGTCGATCTCCCTGCGGCTGAGGCCGTGAATCGACGCGCCGAGACGGATGTTCTCCTTCCCGGTGAGCTCCCCGTTGAACCCGACACCCAGCTCGATGATGGTGCCCACGCGGCTGCCGTCGGCCAGCCGGACGCGACCGCTCGTCGGCGGGTAGATGCCGGCGATGATCTTGAGGAGCGTGCTCTTGCCGGAGCCGTTCCGCCCGATCAGGCCGAGGGCCTCCCCCGGGCGGACGGAGAGCGACACGTCTCTGAGCGCCCAGAGGGTCTCCTTCTCCTCCCGGTAGCGCCGGTGGAAGATCCCGATGAACGCGGTCTTGAGCGACTGGGCCCGATTGTGGCGGATGGTGAAGACTTTCGACACGTTGACGATGTCGATCGCGCCCGGCACCGCTAGACCTCCTCCGGGAAGCGGGCCTTGCACCGGCGGAACAGGGCGTACCCCGCGACGAACGAGGCCGTGCTGACGACGAGCAGGGTCAGGAGCCGGGTGGGGTCTGGCAGGGTCCGCCGGTAGAGGATGTCCTGGTAGCCCAGGATGAAATGCGACAGGGGATTGAGGTAGATGATCGCCCGCAGGGTCTCTGGAAGGGTGTCGATCTCGTAGACGATCGGCGTGAGCCAGAAGAGCGGCATCAGGAGGTTCTCGGTGAAGTGGCGCACGTCGCGGTAGAACACGGTCGCCGTGCAAATGATGAAGCCGAGACCAAGGGTGAAGAGCACGTGGAGGGCGAGGAGCGGGAAGAAGGCGAGCATCGATGGGGCGGGTCGGACCTGGAGGAAAACGGCCGAGACCGGAAGGAACACCACCAGGGCCAGGAAGTAGTGGGCCAGGTTGAACAGGACGGTCGCGACGGGAAAGACCTCCAGGGGCAGCCAGACCGTCCGGATCAGGGTTCCGTTTTCCAGGATCGAGACGGTGGACATCAGGAGGGACTGGGCGAAGAAGTTCCACGGGAGAATGCCCACGATCAGGAAGTAGGCGAAATTGGGGATGTCCGTGCGGAGCATGTGGGTGAAGACGAAGCCGTAGACGAGGATGAGGAGGAGGGGGTTCGCGAGCGACCAGAGGAAGCCGAGCACAGAGTCGCGATACTTGAGCTTCAGGTCCTTCAGGACGAGGTTCCTGACGAGCTCACCGTACGCGAGGACCGAGATTGTGCGGTACACCGGCGCGGGCGCCTACGCGTGCAACGTCGGCCGGAGGCGGACGGCGCGCAGCGGACCTCGGGGAAGGCTCAGAGACGCAGGCTCCAGTCGTTGCGGGTCACGGACAGATTCGGGTTGTAGTACGGATCCCCCCGCCTGATCAGGTCGCCCCAGAGCTTCCAGCAGAGCTCCTCGTCCTCGGGGGGGTGGAGCCCGCCCCGGCTCGCAGACTCGTGGTGGTAGAGGAGCGCCAGCGGCGTGTACACGACGAGGTAGCCCCGCCGGCGGAGCCGCAGGCAGAAGTCGACGTCGTTGAAGGCCACCCGGAACCGCTCGTCGAACCCGCCCACCTCGTCGAACACCTGGCGCCGGACCATGAGGCAGGCGGCGGTCACGGCGCTGTAGTTGCGGACGACTCCGCTGAAGCCGTAGTAGCCGGGGACGTGGTGCGGCAGGTACTTGAACGCGTGGACGGCAACGCCGCCGATGCCAAGGACGACGCCCGCGTGCTGGATCCGGTCGTCGGGGTAGAGGAGCTTCGCGCCGACCGCGCCGACCTCTGGCCGCTGCGCGTGCTCGAGGAGGGCCGTCAGCCAGTCGCTCCTGATGACCTGCACGTCGTTGTTCAGGAAGAGGAGGTAGTCACCGCGGGCCTGGGCGACCCCGAAGTTGTTGATCGTCGAGAAGTTGAAGCGCCCCGGGTACCGGCAGACGCGCCACTTGGCGGCCACCCCGTCCAGGTAGCCGAGGGTCGCGGGCTCGGTGCTGTCGTTGTCGACGACGATGATCTCGTACTTCTCGTAGTCGGTCTTCTCCTCGACGCTCCACAGGCACTGCTGGAGGAGCTCCCACCGGTCGCGCGTGGGCACGATGATGGAGACGAGCGGCGTCTCCCGCAGGGTGTAGCGGACGGTCATCCGCCCCGGCGCGACGCTTTCCACCCGCCCCCCGTACCCGCGCCGGTGCAGGGCGTCCTCGAGGGCCCGGCGGGCCGCCCCGTGCGCGGGCGTCTTGGCCGCCGCCGAGGCCGCGGTCGAGCCGGGGATCTTCCGCCAGTGGTAGAGGATCTTGGGGATGTGGGCGATCCGGCCCGTCCGTTCGGTCACCCGCAGCATGAGGTCGTAGTCCTGGCTGCCGTCGAGGCCGCGCCGGAACCCGCCGGCCTCGTTGATCAGCGTCCGCCGGACGACGCTCAGGTGCGCGATGTAGTTCATCGAGAGGAAGAGGTCCGGGCTCCAGTCGGGCTTGAAGAACGGCTCGACCCGTTGGCCGTCGGCCTCGAGCTTGTCCTCGTCCGAGTAGAGGACGTCGAGTGCGGGATCCTCGTTCAGCCGCTTGACCACTTCGAAGAGCGCCGCCGGGGCCAGCTCGTCGTCGTGGTCCAGGAGGCCCACGAAGTCGCCGGTGGCCACGGCGAGCGCGTGCGCCGAGGCGCCCGCGATCCCCTCGTTGTGCGCGAGGTGCTCCACCCGGATGCGGGCATCCTCGGCGGCATAGCGGTCGAGGATGGTCCGGACGTGGGGCGCGGTCGACGCGTCGTTCACGAGGCAGAGTTCCCAGTGCGGGTAGATCTGGGCCTGGACCGACTCGATGGCGCGCGAGAGCCAGACGGGGTCGGTGTCGTAGACGGGGGTGAGGATGCTCACGCGCGGCGTGGAGGCGAACCGGGCGACCGCATCCCGCATGCGCGCGAGCTCCTCGGCGCTGATCTGATGACGTCGCAGCCAGATCTCGTACTGGAGGTTCAGGTCCCGGGGGATGTCCGGCTCCGGCACGCCCACCTGCAGCCGCTGCCCCCGCAGGAGCCGGCGGAGCTTGTGACCGGTCTTGTCGATGAAGGCGCGCGATCCCTCGTCGAGCAGCACCTCGACGATCCGCCGGAACGCCCAGTACCCGCGGCGCCGCCGGCTGTCCGGCGGCAGCAGGGCGTCCCGGAGCCGCCGCAAGCGCTCCAGCGTCTTCCAGCCGATGGTCCGCTGGATCGCCAGCAAGTTCGCGTTCATGTCGGCGATGCGCTTGTCCTTCTCCCTGTTGCTCCGCTGGAGCGCGACGAGCTCGCTCTGGAGGCGTTCCAGCCTGGCCAGCAGGATGTCGAGCGTGACGTCCGCCGCCGCCTTCCGGAACCGCATCGCGTGGGGGGCGATGAAGCTCGCGTCGAAGTCGAGGTCCAGGAAGAAGCCCTGCTCGGCGAAGCACTGGATCCAGTAGGACCGGGGCCGCACGTTGACGTGCGTGGGCTCGTCGAACCCGTCGGGCGTCGAGGAGAACAGGACGTCGGTGGCGGCGCGGCATGCGTTCGCGATCGTCAGGCGCGCCGCCGCCTCCTCCATGTGCTCGACGACCTCGACGCAGACGATCAGGTCGTACTGATCGTCGAGCGGGTCCTCGGCGCGCGCCACCCGGCAGTACGGGCGGATGTCCGTGCGCACTTCGCCGAGCGCGTACTCGGAGATATCGATTCCGAACGCCTCGACTCCTCGGTCACGGAGCGTCTCGACGAGAAACCCCTTCGCGCACCCGACATCGAGGACGCGCTTGGGCCCGATGTCGGCGACCACGCGGTCGGCGATGGTGCCGAAGAAGTCCATCCAGTGCTTCTGGCTCCGGTCGTACGGGACCGGACCGTAGGTGTCGTAGTAGCGCTGGTGATACGGGTGGTGGGAGGTCCCCGCCGCGGTGTCTCCGCGCCCCTCACTGGCCATCAACTCCGAATTCTACCGCGAGCCCGACGCGGGTGCCCGTCTAATAGCGCGGGGCGCGGGCGCTCAGAGTCCGTGAATCAATCGGGTGTCGAGACGGGCCCGGGTTCATCCCGGGCGCGGCGAGCGGTGGGGGTATCGGGGGCCATGTCGGGGCCCCCGA
>JACQWC010000021.1 GCA_016209635.1 Candidatus Rokuibacteriota bacterium
CGATGGACTGGCCACACAGCGCGTGTGATTCACGCGAGATGACGCCCGTCGTCAGGTCGAGGTCGTAACGGGTGCTGAAGCCGTCGGGGGAGACGAGGGCCTCGCCTTCGACGACGTCGCCCACGCCGGGATGGCCCGTCAGGACGATCGGCTCTTTCATCGCGCGATCCGCCCGCTGATCGCCGCCGCCACGCACTCGACCGTGGGGCGGAAGATCGGATTGTAGCCGTAGGCGGCGATGATGTTGGCGAGCTTGGCCGAGTCGGTGACGATGGTCCTGAGGCCGTAACGCCGAGCTATTTCTCGGGGAGTCATGATGTAGTAGCAGACCCCGACGACGATCTTCCCGCCCGCGGCCTCGATCGCCTTCGCGTAGCCCTCCTGGTCGGCCAGCGCCTTCACCGGGGCGTTGGTCGTGAGCAGGAGCATCGTGCTGGGATTGACTTTCTTCCCCTCGAGCAAGCGCGCGAGCCTCCGCACCTCGAAGATCGAGAGGTGGGGCGTCCCGAAGACGACCAGGTCCACCTCGTCTTTCTCAGGGACGAAGGAGCGGTAGGTCCGATCGAGGTCTCCCGGCTGGACGACGATCCTCTCCCGGGGCTTCTGCCTGCCGAGGGCTTCCTCGAGCGTCCGCGCCTCAGGCGTCATCCCGACGATGTGGAACATCGCGAGCGAGCCGTAGGAGGCGAGCGTCGCCCCCAGCTGCTTGAGCCCGTCGGAATCCGGCTCCACCTCGAGCCCGGTGAAGACGGGGATGAGCCAGTAGTTCGTCAGCCGGCGGCCGACGAAGACCCCGAGCGCCCCCCAGTCGCTCTCGCTCCGGGGCTGGTCGCGCACCTCCACGAGGTGCGTCCCCCTGCGGCACTCGGGGAGGTGCATCCCGTAGGCGGGGACGCGCCCGGTCAGCGCCGCCGCGTACGACGCCGGCCCGCCCTCGAAGTTGGACCGGGCGCCGCACACCGCGTTGGCGTAGATCACGGTCCCCGTGTCACCCCAGGCCAGGTGCTCGCCGAAGCGCGGCTGGGCGACCGCCTGGTAGTTGGTGCAGGAGGTCAGGAGGACCCCGCCCATCGCCGTGATCAGCTCGCGGAGGCGCCGCTCCTTCTGCGCCACCTCTTCCGGCTGGCCGAACTCCCGGTAGAGGGCGAAGTCCACGTTGCAGGAGTTGGTCGTGGTGGGGACGACGAAGCGCGCCTCCTGGCGGACCAGGTCCTCCACAAAGGCGAGGCCCGCGTCCCCCATGGATTCGGGGTCGCCGGTCAGATGGGCGGAGGTCACGGGCACCATGCGCTCGGCGCCGAAGAACTCCCCCGTGGCGACCTGCATGGCGAGCGCCCGCCGCGCGGGCTCGCCCTGCCGCCCCGCCAGGATCTGCTCTTCCTCCGCCGCGAGCCTCATCCCACAGTTTCCGCGCTACCACTCCCACAGCGCTGAGAGCGGCACGGCGAACAGACTCTTCCCGAACGGGACGACACGCCGACCGAGGTAGAGGATCACCCCCGCCCGGAAGCGCTTGCCGGTGATCTTCGCCAGTTCGTGGAGCCCCCGGAAATCCCCGCCTGTGACCGTCTGGCTCTGAGTCACCTCCACACCCACGACCTCGCCGCCCTCGAACTCGAGGACCACATCCACCTCGATGCCCTTCGGAGTGCGGAAATGATACAGCGCCGGCTGCTCCTCGCGCCACGAGGCCTGCTTGGCGAGCTCCATGATCACGAAATTCTCGAGGGCGGGCCCGAAGATTTGCTCCTGCCGCAAACGCGACGAGCCGAGGCGAAGGATCGCGGTCGCGAGCCCGGTGTCGGCGAAAACGAGCTTGGGTGATTTGAGCACGCGAGCGCCCAGCTTCATTCCCCACCCCGGGATCTGGTGAATCAGGAACGTCCTCCCCAGGAGTGCCATATGGCGCTGAAGGGTACTGTGGGGAATCCCCGTCGTCCGCGAAACGTCGGCAAGGTTGACCAGCGTAGCTAGGCGCGTAGCGAGTAGCGCCACAAGCCGCGGCAGGACGGCGATGGCCTCCACCGTCGTCAGCTCCCGCACGTCGCGCTCGAGGATACCGGTCACGTAGGAGCGCAACCAGGTCGCCCGCCGCCGCTCTGGCCAGGCATACACGGCCGGGTAGCCCCCGCGGACGATCCGCCCCGCCACTTCCGCGGGTGTCAGGGCAGGCGGATCACCCGGCAGGCGCGGCCGCCGGACGGCGTCGAGGAAGCCCTCCTCGCGCTCCTCCATCTCCCCCTGGGACAGGGGCCAGAGCGTGAGAATCTCCATCCGCCCGACGAGGGCGCCGGCGACCCGCGGGACCAACCGGATATTCGCCGAGCCTGTCAGAAGGAAGCGGCCGGGCCGCCGCGCTCGGTCCACCGAAGCCTTGATGGCCAGGAGCAGGTCAGGGACACGCTGGACCTCGTCGATCACTACCAGCCCCTCTTGCCGGGCGACAAAGGCCGTCGGGTCGGCCTGGGCGGCGGCTAGGAGCGTCGCGTCGTCCAGGGTGAGGTAGCGCTCGTCAGGCACGAGGGTCCGGGCAAGCGTGCTCTTGCCCACCTGGCGGCCGCCCACGAGGAGCACCACCGGGGTGTCGGCCAGAGCCTTCTTGAGCGGGCCTTCGATTCCTCTCCGGAGCACGGGTATATTATACCCATCTCGTGGGTATTTTCTACCCGCCTCGTGGGTTTTTCATACCCCACCCGAGACCGCCTGCATGATCGTGATCACGTCGCCCGCGGCGAGCGGCCGGTCGAGGCTCCCGAGCCAGCGCGTGCTCTCCTCGTTGTGGAAGCAGAGGACATGCTGGCGAAACGCGCCGCTCTCGTCGAAGAGGTGGACCTTGAGGGCGGGGTAGCGCCGCACCAGCTCGTCAAGCGCTCCCGCGAGCGTCTCGGCCTCGATGGGAAGCGTCCGGGCGCCGCCGACGATCCCCGCCAGGAGGCTCGGCAACGCCATGATCACCTGAGGCATCAGCGCTAGACGACGAACGCCGTCACGCAGAGAACCCGCGGCAGCGTCACCGGCAGCGCCTGCCAGGTCTCGCCGCCGTCACGCGAGGCGTAGAGGCCGCCGGCAGTCGTCCCGAAGTAGACACCCGCCGGATCCAGCCCGTCCACCGCCATGGCGCCGCGGAGCACAAGGGCGTAGGCGTGCTCCTCGGGTAGCCCGCGCCCGAGGGGCTCCCACGAGTCCCCCCGGTTCAGGCTCCGGTAGACACGGAGCCGGCCCCCCGGCGGGAACCGGTACTCGTCGCTCTCCAGCGGCACCGCGAAGAGCGCCTTCGTCTTCGGATCGATGACGATCGGGAAGCCGAAGCCGGACGCGAGGCCGTTCTCGGTCCGCTCCCACGAGTCCCCGCCGTTCCGGGTGCGGTACATGCCGCGGTGGTCCTGGCGGTAGATCGTCCCCGGATCCTCCGGATCCTGGGCGAGGGCGTGGACTCAGTAGCCGACGTCTTTCCTGACCTTGTCCTCGATCGTCACCCTCACGC
>JACQWC010000185.1 GCA_016209635.1 Candidatus Rokuibacteriota bacterium
ATCTCCAGCACGGTCATCGGCGAGTGGGCCCGCGACAAGCTCATCCGGTGGTCGCTCCTCACCGGCAACGGCGAGCCCTGGATCTGGGACTTCGGCTCGGCGGCCCGCCACCACAGGCTCTACGCGCCGTGGATCCCCGAGCGGCAGTCGCTGGCGGGCATGGTCGGCATGCGCGGCGCCGTGTCGCCCAAGGCGGGCCTGTTCGCGCAGGCCGCGCAGGAGATCAAGCGCATCCTCCAGGCCGAGGGCGTCGCGCAGATGCCCCTCGGCGTCGACCTGGTCGAGCCGCCCTTCCTCTTCGCGCTCCAGGAGGCGGGCCTCGAGGTCCGCGACGGGCAGCAGACCATGCTCGAGGCCCGCGCGATCAAGAGCCAGGACGAGCTCACCCTGCTCAACATGGCCGCCGCCATGGTGGACGGGGTCTACCAGGATATCTACGAGGCGCTCAAGCCCGGGGTGCGCGAGAACGAGATCGTGGCGCTGGCGAGCCGGCGGCTCTACGAGATGGGCTCCGACTGCGTCGAGGCGATCAACTCGATCTCGGGCGAGCGGTGCAGCCCGCACCCGCACAACTTCACCGACCGCCTCATCCGCCCGGGCGACCAGGCGTTCTTCGACATCATCATGTCCTTCACGGGCTACCGCACCTGCTACTACCGCACGTTCAGCGTCGGCCGCGCTACCCGCGCGCAGATCGCGGCCTACAAGAGGGCGCGCGAGTGGATGGACGAGGCGATCGCCCTCATCAAGCCCGGCGTCACCACCGACAAGATCGCGCGGGCGTTCCCCCGGGCCCAGGACATCGGCTTCGACGGCGAGATGGCGGCGTTCGGCCTGAACTTCTGCCACGGGATCGGGCTCGGGCTCCACGAGCGCCCCATCATCAGTCGCCTGAACTCGTTCGACGACCCGATGGAGCTCGAGGCCGGCATGATGTTCGCGGTCGAGACCTACTGCCCGGCCACTGACGGCGTCTCGGCCGCGCGCATCGAAGAGGAGGTGATCGTGACGCCGAGCGGTGCCCAGATCATCACGCTCTTCCCGGCCGAGGAGCTGCCGATCGCGAACAGGTACTAGTCCCCGGGTCCCTCTCCCCCGCCTCTCGCCGCCAGGGATTTTCCGGCCTCGGATTACGGCGTCTACCGGCTTCTTACTCCCTGCCCCGCACCTAGACTGGACGCAAACGTGCGTTACGGGGAGGACGACGAAGATGGACACCCTGGTCTCCGCTGAGATCGTGACCGTGTACCGGGCGCTCGACGGTGGCATCCACCACGCGAGGTGCGGCCGGCGGATCATGCTGCAAGGACAGCGCGGAGACGAGCTGGACTTCTACTGCCTCGCGTGCGCCGAGTCGGTGACGCTCCCACTGTGCGTGCTCTCGCGCATCCCGGTGGCGGGCGACGGGGAGCCGTCAGTCCAGGAAAGACCTGATCGGCCATTGAGGGGAATTCCCCGGCTCCGTCCGGGGCTTCGCCGGATGGCGGGCGTCGGCGTGGCGCCTTAGCGTGGCGCCACGATCGAGCGCCGAGTCTCGACCGGGAGCGGGAGGACGCAGCCATGGGAAAGGCACTCGCAGCGTGGTTGATGATGGCCGGGGTGGTGGCGTCGCCCGCGACGGGCCCGCGCGAGACGGTCGAGACGGCCGTCGTGCGGGTTGTCGGCGTGCTCCAGGAGAGCGACGCCACCGGCCGCGCCCGGGGCGACCGGGGGGCCGAGCTCAAGCGGGTCGCGCAAGAGCTCTTCGATTTCGACGAGATCGCACGCCGGGCGCTCTCCCGCCACTGGGCGGCGCGCACGCCCGAGGAGCAGGCCGAGTTCGTCGGGCTCTTCACCGACCTCATCGAGCGCTCGTACCTCAACCGGATCGAGGCGTACGCCGGCGAGCGAATCGCCTACACGGGCGAAGCGATCGACGGCACCTACGCGACGGTGCGGTCCAAGGTGACGACGCGGCGGAGCGACGTCGGGATCGACTACCGGCTGCACCTGCGCGACGGCCGCTGGCAGGTGTACGACGTGCTGATCGACGGCGTGAGCTTCGTCTCCACCTTCCGCGCCCAGTTCGACCGGGTCATCCAGGCCGAGTCGTACGGCGCCCTGGTCGAGCGGCTCCGCAAGCGGAGCTTGGACACTGCCGTCGTCGACCGCAGGAAACTCTAGGCCCCCCCGCCGGCCGGGCCCGGCCGCCTGGCACCGTCGGGGGCGGGAACGTCCCCGACAAACCGCACGTGTTCCCGGCCTTTCAGCGCATCCGGAGTGATCACCCACGTCCCGCGACAGCTTGCCCCGACCACCTTGCTGGCGGTGTCCGTCGAGACGATCGCGGTGAACGCCGCCCCGACCCCTCCGAGGATGCAGAAGCTCGCCTTGATGGGCGAGTAGACGAGTGTTGCCAACACGCTGCCAGCGCCGGAGGCGACCTGCTGCGGCGTGCTCCCGCTCGAGGTGGACTCCGCCCAGCCCATCGTGCTGTGCCCGAAAAGCGTCAGTCCGACGAGGATTGCCACGACGTGCCTCATCGGCTCTCCCTCCTTACCTCGCGACCCGAGTCTTCGCTCGCTCGGCGTGGGCAGTAGTAATTCCCGGCAGCTCGCGGACACGGGTCCGCCGTCGCAGGACATTCCACTCCAGCCGAGCACTTCGCTCGATCACATGACCACATGGCCCCAGCAGGATCGACAGCACCTCATGAGGCGCGTCATGCCAATCGTCGACCCACCGAAGCTCGAGACACCGGGTACAAAAGGTCGTCTTTACGCCGGGCATGGTCCCCTCGTGTCACCCCTCGGGACGGGGTGTGGCCTAGAAGGTCTGCCGGCCCATCTCCGGGCCCGGTCCCCAGTCGTCTTCCTCGTCATCCTCGTCGCCCTCGTCCTCCTCGTCGGTCGCGATCAGCCGGATGATCACGACGTCGCCGAGGACGCTGGCGTCATCGACCCACATCGAAGAGAGCCCCATCGCGATGACGCCGCGGACGGACGTCTCGAGCGCGCGCTGGAACGCCCGCTGGATGGCCGGCTCGGAGTGATCGGTGAGGGCCACCGCAGTCTCGAGCCGGATGACGCGGGCCGACACGGACGAGGCCAGCGCGAGCACCAAGAGCGACACGACCCCTAACTGCTTGAGCACGTGCATGGTCTCCCCCCCCGGAATCGCATTTCGCGTCGACCACCTCGGGTCGACTCGCCCGAGGATCTTGCAGGGCAGCATCGGTCATGCCATCGATCCGTCTCCGGACGTAAGTGCGCGCCCCGGCAGCGTTCCAGGCGACCGTGGGATCGGGCGCGGGGCGGGAGGGGGCGGCTAGCAGTGAGTAATATGTATGGGGGTGCCGAGTAAGAATTACATGCATGAAGCCCCTGAGGCTCTCGGCGCTCGGGCTCGCCGGCGTATCGCCACCGTTGACCTCTTGACTCCGAGTGTCGGCCGGCTGTCGCTGAATGACGTCCGGCTGGCCCCGTTTCTTCGAGAAATCAGCAAGATCGCGGTCTGGCGAACGCGTTGCACGCCACCTGCCCGGGTGTTCATGTCAGATCGTCCGCGGAGAAGTTCGGCTCACGGTCCTCGGATCGTGGTCTGGCGAGCATGTTGCACGCCGCCTACCCGGGAGTCGATGTCCGTCGTCCGTGAAACGGTGGGGCACACGGCCCCCGCCAGCACGGGCTACTTTCAAAGGAGGCCGCTATGCGACACGGGTTGGGGATCTGGATCGTGGCGCCCGCGCTGCTCGTCCTGGCCACCGGCTGCGCCACCAGGGACTGGGTGCGCGAGACGCTGGGCAAGAAGGAAGTCGAGATCGACAAGCGCATCGTCTCCGTCGACCAGCGGGTCAGCGAGGAGTCTCAGCGGGTCGAGGGGATGGGCTTCCGCCTCACGACCGTCGAGACGGGTCTCGGCGAGACGACCGCGTCGGCGCACGCCGCGCGCGAGCGCGCCGAAGGCGCCGCCGCGCGGGCCGAGGGGGCCTTCGGCCGGGCCGAGGCTGCCAGCAACCGCGCCGACGAGGTGGACAGCCGGTTCACGCGTCTGTGGTCGAATCGCAACAAGCGTGACCTGGTGGAGGCGGTGCAGCTGCACTTCGCCTTCGACAAGTGGGAGCTGAGTGACGCCGCCCAGACCTCGCTCGCCACGCTGGTCAAGGAGCTACGCGAGAACCCGCGGCTTACCGTGGACCTCGAAGGGTACGCGGACCCGGCCGGCGGCTACACGTACAACGTGGCCCTGAGCCAGCGGCGGGTGGAGGCGGTCCGCCGCTACCTCGTCGAGCAAGGGATCGCACTGCCGCGCATCTACTCGGTGGGCCTCGGCCCCATCCTGGACCAGAAGGAGCCCGACGAGAAGAAGCGCCGGGTGACGGTCAAGCTGATGGTCAGCGCCGACTAGCACGCCTCGCGGGGGTCGGCCGGGTCCCGGCCGACCTCCCCGGCGTCGCTCCCGGCGAGGCCGTCGCCGCTCAGCCCTGGACGGCGACCCCCCGGGCCAGGAGGTCCTCGATCTCCGCCGCCGAGTACCCGAGGCTCGCCAGCACTTCCCGGGTGTGCTGGCCGAGCGCGGGCGCGGCCCGAGGCGGGGTCTTCGGGACGCCGGCGACGCTGATCGGACTGCTCACGGTGGCCAGCCGTCCGAAGCGCGGGTGGTCGAGGGGGAGGAACACCCCGCTCGCCGCCATCTGCGGATCGCTCGCGATCTCCGGATAGGTCGGGAGGATCGCGAACGGAATGTCGTGAGCTTCCAGTCGTTCCTTCCAGTAGGCCGCGTCGTGCTCGGCGAAAGCGCGATCGAGGAGCGCGATCAGCTCGGCCGCGTGCCGGCGACGCGCCTCGGGGTCGGCGAAGCGTGGATCGTCCTCGAGCGCGAGCGTCCCGACGGCGCGGCAGAACATGGGCCAGAGCTTGCCGGGATTCACGAGGGCGAACTTGAGGACGCGGCCGTCCCGGCTCGTGTAGTAGACGGCGCCGAAGCTCTGGGCCTCGGCGCGCGGGCGCTTGGCGTGGAAGGTGGCGTCGCAGAGCTGGGCCTGGATCGTGGATGCGTTCGCCCAGGCGCCGCTCGCCAGGAGCGAGGTCGAGACGTCGAAGCCGCGGCCGGTCCGCTCGCGCGCGAAGAGCGCCAGCATGACGGCGCCGAAGAGGGCCAGGCCCGAGGGATGGTCGCCCGACCCGGCTGGGATCGGGCCGAGCGTGCCGTCGAGCGCCAGGAGGCTCGACTCGAGCCCCGAGCGGGACCAGTAGACCACGGTGTCATAGGCGGGCTTCTGCGCCTCGGGCCCCGCCTCGCCGAAGCCGGTCGCGCTCGCGTAGACGAGGCGGGGGTTGAGCGCGGCCAGCTCCTCGTACCCGAGCCGCAGGCGCGCGAGCGCCGCCGCACGGTAGTTCGTCATGAACACGTCCGCGGTCGAGACGAGCCGGTGGAGGATCGCCCGGCCGTCGCCATCCTTCGCGTTCAGCGCGATCCCCTTCTTCCCGCGGTTGTCGACCAGGAAGCAGTAAGGGATCTCGGAGTCGGGCAGCGTCGGCAGCTCGTGCAGGTACCGGTTCTGGTCGCCCTCGGGGGGCTCGACCTTGATTACCTCGGCGCCGAAGTCGGCCATCACGGCGGCCGCCGAGGGCACGAGGATCATCGACGCCGCCTCCACCACGCGGATCCCGTCGAGCAGGCTCATGTCGGCGCTCTAGAAGATCAGGTTCGGCTCCGGAACGCAAGGGCGCGGCTCGCGGTTGCATCCGCCGGCCGCCGCGGCCAGAATGTGGCGGCCGTGACGTTCCGTTTCGAGCTCCGCGACCTGCCGCCCGAGACCGAGGCCCTGCGCGCCGAGGTGCGCGAGTTCCTGCGCGAGACCCTGGGCGACCGCCCGCCCGTCAGGCGCGCCCGCTCCTGGGGCGGCTTCGACCCCGAGTGGAGCCGCACGGTCGGCGCCCGCGGGTGGATCGGCATGACGTGGCCGAAGCGGTACGGCGGCCACGAGCGGAGCTTCCTCGAGCGCTACGTCGTCCTCGAGGAGATGCTGGCCGCCGGCGCGCCGGTCGGCGCCCACTGGGTGGCGGACCGCCAGAGCGGCCCCCTCCTCGTGCGCTTCGGGACGGAGGCGCAGCGCCTGCGGTTCCTGCCCGCGATCGCGCGCGGCGAGCTGGCCTTCGCCATCGGCATGAGCGAGCCCGACTCGGGCTCGGACCTCGCGTCGATCCGCACCCGCGCCGCGCGCGCCGACGGCGGCTTCGTCGTCAACGGCACCAAGGTGTGGACGTCGAACGCCCATCGCTGCCAGTACATGATCGCGCTGTTCCGCACCCGCGTGGTGCCGGACAAGAAGCACGAGGGCCTCTCGCAGTTCCTGGTCGACCTCGCCTCGCCGGGCATCACGATCCGCCCCATCATCGACCTGGCGGGGTCCCACCACTTCAACGAGGTGGTGCTGCAGGACGTGTTCGTCCCCGAGGACATGCTGGTCGGCGCCGAGGGCGACGGCTGGCGGCAGGTCACCACGGAGCTGGCGTTCGAGCGGAGCGGGCCCGAGCGGTACCTCTCCAGCCTCACGCTCCTGACCGAGCTGGTCCGCGAGGTCGCGACGGATCCCGACGAGCGCAAGGCCGCCGTTCTCGGGCGCCTCGTGGCGCACCTGGCCACGCTCCGACAGATGTCGCTCTCGGTCGCCGGCATGCTCCAGGCCGGCCTAAACCCGAACCTCGAGGCGGCCATCGTCAAGGACGTCGGCACGACCTTCGAGCAGGAGATCCCCGAGACGGTCCACGCGCTGCTCGACGTCGAGCCCCTGATCGACCGCGGGAGCGACCTCCAGCAGGTCCTGGGCTACCTCGTGCAGAAGGCGCCCTCGTTCTCCCTGCGCGGCGGCACGCGCGAGATCCTGCGCGGCATCATCGCCCGGGGCCTGGGCCTCCGGTGAGCGAGCTCCGCACGCTCCTCGGCGAGACGGTCACGCGGCTCTTCACCGACCTCGTGACGAAGGAGCTGATCGAGGCGGCCGAGAAGGGCGCCTGGCCGGACAGGCTCTGGCGCGCGCTCGAGGAGGGCGGGCTGACACTCCCGCTCGTGCCGGAGACCCATGGCGGCGCCGGCGGCACGTGGGAGGACGCGCACGTCGTCCTCCGCGCCGCCGGACGCCACACGGCGCCCGTCCCCCTGGCCGAGACGATCGTCGGGAGCTGGCTCCTGGCCGGCGCGGGGCTCACGGTGCCGCCGGGGCCGCTCACCGTGGCGCCGGTCCGCGGCGACGAGCGTCTCGGCCTCGCGCGCGCGGGCGACGGCTGGCGGCTCAGCGGGACCGCCACGCGGGTGCCGTGGGGCGCCGCAGCCGGTCACGTCGTCGTCGTGACCGACGTCGCGGGGCGGACGATGGTCGCCCTCGTCGCCGCGGGGACCGGCCGCGCCGACACCGACCGGAACCTGGCGCTCGAGCCGCGTGACACGCTGACGTTCGACGAGGTCCCGGTCGTCGACGCCGCGCGCGCCCCGGACCGCCTGCCCGCCCACGCCATCCGGCTCTACGGCGCGCTCGTCCGGTCGGCGCAGATGGCAGGCGCCCTCGACGGCGTGCTCCAGCAGTCGGTCCGCTACGCGAGCGAGCGGCGCCAGTTCGGCCGGCCGATCGGGAGCTTCCAGGCGATCCAGCAGCAGCTCGCGGTGCTGGCGGGACACACGGCGGCCGCGGGCATCGCCGCCGAGCAGGCCTGTCGCGCCGCTGAGCGGGGCGAGTGCGCGTTCGAAGTCGCGGTCGCCAAGATCCGGGCCGGCGAGGCAGCGGGCATCGCCGCGTCCATCGCGCACCAGGTCCACGGCGCCATCGGCTTCACCTACGAGCACGCGCTCCACTTCGCGACGCGGCGGCTCTGGTCCTGGCGCGCGGAGTTCGGGAGCGAGAGCCGCTGGGCCGCGGGGCTCGGCCACGCGACCGCCGCGCGCGGCGCCGCCGCTCTGTGGCCGGACCTCACCGCGCGGTAGCCACCGGGCGGGAGACGATCGCCGGAACGCGAAGGAGGAACTCCATGCTGCCGCTCGCGGGCATCAAGGTGGTCGAGATCGGCCAGAACCTGGCCGGGCCGTTCGCGGGTCAGATCCTGGCCCGCCGTTCCTCCGCGGCGCGGGATCCTCCTTCCACGCGATGAACGCGGGAAAACGCTCGATCAGCGTCGACCTGAGGGACGCGCGGGCGCTCGACTGGCTCCGGAACCAACTCGCGGGCGCCGACGTGCTGATCCAGAATCTCCGCGCCGGCGTGCTCGAGGAGCTCGGCCTCGGCGCCGACGCCGTCCGGGCCCTGAACCCGCGGCTCATCTGAGGTTCCCCGTCGGCATCCCACCGGCAGCGCCAAGGTCATCGTGTTCCAGGCCTTCGAGACGAAGACCGGGCCGATCGTCGTGGCGGCCGGCAATGACCGACTCTTCGCCGCGCTCGCGCGGGCGCTCGATCGTCCCGAGTGGGCGACCGACCCGCGCTTCCGCACCAACGCGCTCAGGGTCGAGCACAAGGACGCGCTGATCACCGAGATCGAGGCGATCATGCGCACCCGGACGAACGACGAGTGGCTCGACCGGCTGACCGAGGCCGGCGTCCCCGGCGCGCCGATCCACACGCTGCCGGAGGCGCTCGCGCAGCCACAGACCGCCGCGATCGGGATGATCCAGCCGGTGCCTGGGCTCGATCTCGAGCTGATGGGCCTGCCGGTCACCTTCGACGGCCGGCGACCGTCCATTCGGGCGCGGGCGCCCGACCTCGGCGAGCACAACCA
The DNA here is from genome assembly GCA_016209635.1 of Candidatus Rokuibacteriota bacterium. Taxonomy (GTDB): domain Bacteria; phylum Methylomirabilota; class Methylomirabilia; order Rokubacteriales; family CSP1-6; genus JACQWC01. The sequence goes on from JACQWC010000185.1 coordinate 8,747, forward strand.
GGAGATCCTCGGCACCGGCCGGGGCGCGCCCTGAAGGCCGTGACTCCGGTCAGCGGCGGCGCCGGGCCTCGTCGAGCAGGACCCAGAGCCGCGCCGGCGTCACCGGCACCTCGAGGATCGTGACGCCGAGGTCCGCCACCGCGTCCTCCACCGCGTTGGCGATGGCCGCGGCTCCAGGGATCGCGCCGCTCTCGCCGACGCCCTTCACGCCGAGGGGATTGATGGCGGACGGGTGCTCCGCGAGCCCTACGGTGAGCGGCGGGAGCTGGTCGGCGCGCGGGATCGGGTAGTCCATCAGGCTCCCCGTCAGGAGCTGGCCGTTCGCGTCGTACACCAGCTCTTCCCCGAGGCCGGCGCCGATGCCCTGGGCCGCGCCGCCCTGGAGCTGGCCCTCGACGATCGCGGGGTTGATCGCCCGGCCGGGGTCGTGCACCACGGCGTAGGCGAGCAGCCGGATCGCGCAGGTCTCGACGTCCACCTCGACCGCCGCCGCCTGGGCGCCGAACGCCCACGTGACCGTGTCGGGATAGAAATAGGTGCAGGCGTTCAGCCCCGGCTCGCCGTCCGCCCGCAAGGCCTTCGACTTGAGCGCCGCGTGAGCGAGCCGGCCGAGCGTCACGACGCGGTCGGGCACCCCGGCCACGTACGCCCGGCTGCCGTCGATACGCACGTCCTCGGGCGCGCACTCGAGCAGCTCAGCGGCGACCCGCGCGGCCTTCCGGCGCACCTCGCGCGCCGTCCCGGCGACCGCCGGGCCGGCGTTGGCCGCGACGCGGCTCCCGCCGGTACCCATCCCGAACGGAAAGAGGGTCGTGTCGCCCGCCGTCACGATCACGTCGTCGAGCGCGGCGCCCAGCTCGGCGGCGGCGACCTGGGCGAGCGTGGTGGCGTGGCCCTGGCCCTGGCCGGCGACGCCGACGAAGACGTAGACCTTGCCGCTCGGGTCGACGCGCACCAGGGCGCCCTCCCAGGGGCCGAGCCCCGTTCCCTGCACGTAGCATGCGAGACCGACCCCGATCCGCCGCGCGCTCGCCGCTTGCCTCGCCTGGCGCTTTCGCCAGCCGTCGTAGCCGAGGAGGGCGAGCGCCTGCTCGAAGGCGGCGGGAAAGTCCCCCGGGTCGTAGGCGACCGGGACGCCGTCTTTGTACGTGAGCCCCGGCCCGTAGGGCATCTCCTCGGGGCGCACGAGATTCCGCCGCCTGATCTCGGCCGGATCGAGGCCGAGCCGCCGGGCGCCCAGGTCCACGAGCCGCTCCATCACGAACACCGCCTCGGGGCGGCCAGCGCCGCGATAGGCCGCGTTCAGGGTCTTGCTGGTGACGACGCTCGTGCCGACGTTCCGATAGTGCGGGACGCGGTAGGGGCCGGGCAGATGGTTGACCGTGTTCAGCGTGAGCCCGTCGCCCTCGGCCGGGTAGGCGCCGACGTCGGCAAGGAACGCGTCGTCGAGGGCGGCGATCGTCCCGTCGGCCGCGAAGCCGATCCGCGCCTCGTGCGCCTGCGCACGGTCGTGGCCGGTCGCGACGAAATGCTCGCGCCGGCTCTCGACCCACTTGACCGGGCGTCCGAGGCGCAGCGCGGCGGCCGCGACGAGCATCTCCTCGGGATAGATCGACCCCTTCGGGCCGAAGGCGCCGCCCACGTCGGGCATGAGCACGCGCACCCGCTCCACCGGGAGCTCGAGGACCGCGGCGAGCGCGTCGCGCAGGAGGTACGGGTTCTGGTGCGACGACCAGACGACGAGCGCGTCCCCGTCGGGATCCCGGTACGCGAGCGCGCCGCGCGTCTCGATGGCGTTGCCGGCGAGGCGCGGGTGGCGGAGCCGCGCATGGACGACGAGGTCAGCCCGCGCGAGCCCCGCCTCGACGTCGCCGACCGCGCCGCGGGCGACGAGCGCCACGTTGTCAGGCCAGCCCGGGTGGAGACGCGTCGCCGACTGCATCGCCTCCTCGGCGGGCCCGAGGGGAGGCAGCGGCTCGTACTCGACCGCCACCGCCTCCATCGCGTCGGCCAGGCGGTACGGGCTCTCGGCGACCACGACGGCCACGGCCTCCCCGACGTAGCGGACCAGGTCGCGGGCAAGGACAGGCTGGGCCCAGGGGCGCCCCTTCTGCGCGCCGCCGTACGCGGACGGCATGGGCCGCGCGATCTCCGGAAGATCACTGGCGCTCCAGGCGGCGACCACGCCCGGCAGGCCCCGCGCGCCCGCCAGCCCGATCCCGAGGAGGCGCGCATGCGCATGGACGCTGCGGACCACGCCCAGGTGAAGCATGCTCGCGCGCGCGAGGTCGTCGAGGAACCGGCCCGCCCCGACGAGGAGCCGCCGGTCCTCCTTGCGTCGCGGGGAAGCGCCGATCATGCCGCTCGGCAATCTACCACGCTTGTCGCGCGCGGTACTCGGCTAGACTCTGAGGTCATGCACCGGGTGGCGAGCGCGACCGAGACGCCGGCGCGCGCGGACAGCGGGACTACGCTGCGGAGGATGCTCAGGATCCTGCTCGTGAGCAACCTCTTTGGCGCTCTCCTCACGTACTTCTACTTCCGCTTCGTCGACTACACGGCCGCTCAGCTCCCGTCCCAGGTCTCGTCGGGCGAGATCGTCTTCTTCGTCGTCGGGTTCACCATCCTGGGCCTGGTCGGCTACGTCTGGGGACGCCGGTGGACCGGGCCGCTCGCGGCGGGCGGTGACGCGCCGCCGCGAGAGGTCGCGGTCCGCCGCCGGGCGATCCTGGTGCCGTTCGCCTTCGCCGGCCTGACGCTGGTCGCCTGGGTCTTCGCCGGTCTCATCTGGGGGTTGCTCTTTCCCCTGCTCGCGGGCACGTTCTCCTGGCCTCGCTCGCTCCGGATGGTGTTCGGCATCACGTGCATCGCGGGCACGGTGGCCACGGCCTTCATGTTCTTCGCGAGTGAGCACCTGTGGCGCCGCATGCTGCCGGCGTTCTTCCCCGAGGGCGACCTGGCCGCGGTCGGCGGCGTGCTCCGCCTCCAGGTGCGGACGCGGCTCCTGGTCATCTTTCTCATGATCAGCACCGTGCCTCTCGCGATCCTCGGCGTCCTCGCCTACACGCGAGCGGCGGCCCTCTTGCAGGTCGACCAGGCGACGGCGAGCGAGATCGTGTCCAACATGCTCCTCTTCATCGCGTTCATCGTGGCCGTGGGGATCCTCGCGGCGGTCGGGCTCTCGGTGTTCGTCGCCAATAGCGTCGCGGCGCCGCTGCGCGATCTCCAGCACGCGATGCGCCAGGTGGAGCAGGGCAACCTCGAGGTCCGCTCCCCGGTCGTCTCCAATGACGAGATCGGCGCGGCGGCCGAAGGCTTCAACCGGATGGTCCACGGGCTCCGGGAGCGCGAGCTCCTCAGGGAGACGTTCGGCAAGTACGTGAGCCCCGAGGTGCGCGACGAGATCCTTGCGGGCCGCGTCTCGCTCGATGGCCAGGTGCAGGAGCTGACGATCCTCTTCGCCGACCTCCGCGACTTCACGCCATGGGTCGAGGCGACGCCGCCCCGCGAGGTGGTCCGCGACCTGAACGCCTACTTCACCGAGATGGACGCGGCGATCCGGGGCCACGGTGGGCTCGTCCTCCAGTTCATCGGCGACGAGATCGAGGCCGTCTTCGGCGCGCCGGTGCCGCGCCCCGACCACGCGGCGATGGCTGCGCGTGCCGCGCTCGAGATGCGCGCGCGCCTCGCGCACTGGAACGGCGAGCGCCGGCGCGCGGGCAAGGCGGAGCTGCACCACGGCATCGGCATCCACACGGGCAGGGTGCTCGCGGGGAACATCGGCTCGAGCGAGCGCCTCGCCTACGCTCTCGTCGGCGACGCGGTCAACCTGGCGTCGCGGATCCAGGACCTCACCAAGCAGCTCGGCGCGGACATCCTCGTGAGCGGCACGACGCGCCGGCTCCTCGACGGCGGGTTCGCGCTCGAGCCGCTGCCCGCGGTGCGGGTGAAGGGGAAGTCGGACGAGGTCGAGGTCTACCGGCTCGCCTGAGCTACACGCGCAGCACGCGCCACGCGAGCGCGAGCCAGCCCAGGATGAACGCGAGGCCGCCGAACGGCGTGATCGCGCCGAGCCAGCGCTGGCCGGTCAGCGCCAGCAGGTAGAGGCTCCCCGAGAAGAGGATCGTGCCGGCGACGAAGAGCCACCCGGCCGCGGCCGTCGCGCTCCCCGGCCAGCGCGTGGCCGCCCACGCCACCACGAACAGCGCGAGGGCGTGGTACATGTGGTAGCGGCCGCCGACATCGAAGGCGCTCGAGAGCTCGGGCGCGATGCGGCCCCGGATGAAGTGGGCGCCGAAGGCCCCGAGCGCCACCGCGACGGCCGCCGAGACCGCGCCCAGCGTGACGAAGAGGCGATCCATGTCGCGGAAAGTCAATGGGACCACGCCGGGGCGGGTTCGCGGGGTCCGATCGTTTCCCCGGCCTTCAGCACGAGCCGGATGCGCGACGGATCCTGAAGGACGCGGACGTCCCGGAGCGGATCGCCGTCGACCACGACGAGGTCGGCCCACTTCCCCTTCTCGACGGTGCCGATCTCCCGCTCGAGCCCGAGGCACTCCGCGGCCCGACCCGTCGCCGCCTGGAGCGCCTGCATGGCCGACATGCCGGCCTCGATCAGGTGTTCCAGCTCGACCGCGTTTCCCGGATGACCGTGCCCCCCGGCATCGGTTCCCGCCACGATCCTGACGCCCGCCGCCAGCGTGCGCCGGACACTCTCCAGGTGATGCGCGCGCAGGGCGCGGGCGCGCTCGCGGACGTGCCGCTGGGCCGACTCGCGATGGTACTCGTAGACGGTCAGGGTGGGGACGAAAAAGGTTCCGCGTTCCGCCATCATCGCGATCAGCTCCGGGTCCTCGTCGAGGTAACACCCGTGCTCGATCGAGTCCACCCCCGCCTCGACCGCGAGCCGTAGCCCCCGACCGCCGAGGGCGTGGCACATGACGCGCCGCTCGAGTGCGTGCGCCTCGTCCACCAGCGCCCGGAGCTCATCCGCATCGAAGGCGGCGTCCCTCGGGCCGTGGCCGGCGCGCGAGCTCGCGCCTCCGGTCGTGGCGCATTTGATCACGTCGGCACCGGCCCTGACCATGGCCCGGACCGTCGTCTTCACCCCCTCGACCCCGTCGGCGACGGCGCTCGGGAGCGCGAGGTCCGGCGGCACCGTGCAGCCGTGACCCGACGGGCTGATGCGGTCACCGATCCCGCCGGTCGGCGAGACGATCGCGATCGAGAGGACGAGGCGCGGTCCCGCGATGAGGCCTTCCTCGATCGCGAACCGGAAGCCTGCGTCGAGACCGCCGGCATCCCGCACCGCCGTGTAGCCCGAGGCGAGGACCCGGCTCGCGACGCGGGCCGTCCTCAGATGCCGCGTGCTCTGCGGCTCATCGAGGCCCCAGCGCCGCGCGAGATCGTAGCCATGGAGCGCCAGATGGTCGTGGCAGTCGATCAGGCCCGGCAGGATGGTCAACCCGGACACGTCAATGATCTCGGCGGCCTCCGGAGAGCCAATGGTCCCCGCCGGCGTCACCGACTCGATGCGCCCGCCCTGGATCAGCACCGCGGCGTCCCGCACCGGCGGCGCGCCGGTGCCGTCGACGAGCGTGCCGCCGCGGAGGATCTTCACCCTGACCGCCCCGGGGTCTACCCCATCCCGGGGACGAAGGCGTCGCGCCCCGGCGCGTAGGTGCGCTGGCGCTGGGCCGGGTTGCGATTCACGAGCGGGCGGAGGTACATCGGATGGGTCACGCTCCGCACCTCGTGCTCCAGCGTGAAGAGCGGCCGGCGCGTCTCCGGGTCCACGATCTCCTGGAACCGGTACTGGCAGGCGTCGCTCTCCTCGGTGACGAGCCCCAGCTCCTCGAGGCGCCGGTGGGGGGCCGAGAAGTTCGCGATGTAGATCGCGATGTGGTGGCCGTCGTACGGCGGCAGCGGGGCGTCCGTCTCCCTGAAGACGAGCTCCTGCGCCCGGCCCACGCGGACCCGCGTGACGCGGTCCCCGGCGCTGCCCGTCGTCGTCGCGGGGGCGCTCAGCACCCGCTCGTAGAACTCGGCGATGCCCGCGGCGCTCCCCCGGGGGACGGGGAACTCGACGTACGCGATGCCCAGCGTCATTCGGCCGAACTCCGGGCCGGGCGCGTGGCACCGGAGGCGGTTGCCCCAGGGACAGGTGACGGCGACGCACCGCCCGTCCGTCGAGCAGGCGAACGCCGTCCCCCCGAGCCTCTCCTTGACCTCGGTCAGTCGCGCCGTCAGCACGTCGAGGTCGGGCACGACCAGGCCGATGTGGGCCCGGGCGATCTGAGGCCCTCCCGTCGGGAGATGGAACTGCTGCTGCCCGACGTTGATCCACATGTTGTCGAGGCCCACCATCAGGTAGGGATCGCGCGTGAATCCCATGCCGACGACGTAGAAGGCGGTGGCGACCCCTTGGTCCGGAATCCGCACGTTGACGTGCTCGAGCGCCACGATGTTGCCGAGGTCTTCGCGGCTACGCTCGTACATGGGCACCTCGCCGGTCGAGATGAGGGGGGCTGCGCGCGCCATTGTCCCCGATTCTGGCGCCCGGCTCAAGCCGGGCTCCGGGGCAGGACGACGACCGCCCGGCCGGTCGCGGTCGTCTCGTTCCGCTGGTTCACCGCCTCGAGGCCGAGCGTGACCTCGCCGCGCTCCTCGACGAGCGCCTTCGCCATGACGCGCCCGCGACACCAGGTCGTGTCGCCGAGCAGGTTGTGCCGGCGCACCTCGACGCTGAGCCGTTCGAGGACCCCCGCGTCGCCGATCCAGTTGGTGACGAGGTGCCCGAGCCAGGCCACCCGCTCGGGGCCGTAGTCGTAGGGCGCCGGCACGCCGACCGCGCGCGCCAGCGCCGCGTCCCAGTGGACGCGCTCCGGCGGCTCGGGCGCCCCGAAGGCGTTCGGGATCGCGAGGGCGGGGTGGCGCGCGAACAGCTCGAAGGCGAGGCCGTGGGCGCGGACGTAGAGGCCGCCCCACCCCTGCACGAACGCGATGACCGACGTCACCGTGAGCGGGCCCTTCACGACGGGGGACAGCGCCTCGCCGACCTCGACCTCCTCCCACGCGCGCGGCGTGGCGCCGCGGATCTCCTCCCCCTCGTACGCGAGGCGGATGCGCGCGATCTCGCCGGGCGTGTAGCCGGGCGCGTCGAGCGTCGCGTACTTGCGGCGCTCGCGCGCCGTGTCGCGCTCGGTCCGGAAGCACCACGAGTCCGCCTCCGCGATCACCTCGCCCGTCTCGCCCACGAACGTCGTGCGATAGGTCTGCTTGATCGCGCGGCGGGCGAAGCTCGACGGCTTCTCCTCCAGGCGCAGGAGGACGCTCCGGCCGACCACGCGCTCGCCCTCCCGGATGGCGCGCCGCCAGCGGAGGTCGGCGCCCCCGTACATCGCGTGAACGCCGGGGAGCCCTCCCACGTAGCCCGAGACGACGCGGTCCATGGCGAACAGGATCGTCGGGGGCGCCGTCCGGCTCGCGGCCCACAAGGGGTTCCGGTCGCCGATGCCGTGAGCCCAGTGGCGGATGGCGTCGCGCGTCGCGACCTCGATGTAGGGCTCGGGACGGCGGATCTCGCTCCCGACGCGCGCCGCGAGCGCCTGGAGCGCCTCCCGCGTGATGACCGGAAACCGCGGGGCTCTCGCCTTCCCCCTCACGGGGCGACCCCGGCCTCGCGGTCCCGCAGGGCCTTCCGGTCGACCTTGCCGGCCGGCGTCCTCGGCAGCTCGTCGATCAGCTCGATCCGCCGCGGGTACTCGTGCCGGCTCAGCCGCTCCTTGACGAACTCCTGGAGCTCCCCGACGAACGGCGTGTCCCGCCGGCGCGCGACGACGTAGGCTTTCGGCGCCTCGCCGCGCAGCTCGTCCGCCACGCCGACGACCGCCGCGTCCACGACGTCGGGGTGCGCGCGCAGCGCGTCCTCGATCTCGACGGCGCTCATCGTCCAGCCGGCCGAGATGATGACGTCGTCGGAGCGCCCGGCGTGATGGAAAAACCCGTCCTCGTCCATGTGGCCGCGGTCCTTCAGGAGGAACCAGCCGTCCCGGCGCCTGACGGCGATCTCGCCCGTCGTCCCCGGCGGGAGCGGCCGGCCCCCGTCGTCGACGATCGCCACCTCCCACCCGGGCGCCGCCCTGCCCAGCGCACCGGGACGGACCTCGTAGCCGGCGAAGCCGGGGTAGTCGACGATGACGACCCCGACCTCCGTGCTGCCGTACATGCTCCGCGGCGCCACGCCGAAGGTCGCCTCGACGAACTCCCGGGTCTTCGGGTCCATCGGCTCGCCGGTGAAGGAGAGCTTCTCGATCGAGAAGCGGCGGCCCTGGGCGAGCCCGGAGCGCTCGAGCATGCGGTACACGGTGGGCGCCGCCGCCACGTTCGTGACGCGGAACTCCTCAAGCGCCTCGAGGATCCGCGCGGGATCGAACTTCCCCGAGTAGGCGCCGACGGCGATGCCGAGGGCCAGGGGCGCGATCGTCCCGTGCCAGAGGCCGTGCCCCCAGGCCGGCGACGACGGGCAGAAGTAGCGGTCGCCCCTCCGGAGGCCGACGCCGTAGAGCGCGGCCACCATCAGCGTGATGACCGCCCGGTGGGTGTGCGGCACGGCCTCGGGCAGCGCCCGCGTCGTGCCCGACGTGTACTGGAGGACGGCGAGGTCATCGGCGGCGGTCGACGGCGGACCGTGCCCGCGCTCACGCTCGAGGCGGGCCGCGAGCCCCTCGTCGAGGCTCACGACGCGTAGATCGGGGAACCGCGCCCGCCAGCGGTCGCCCTGGTCCGCCACCAGGAGCATCCGCGGCCGGCAGTCGTCGACGCGCAGGGCGAGGCCCTCCGGGCCGAAGAGCGTGAAGAGCGGGACCGCGACGGCCCCCCGCTTCAGTGTGCCGAAGAGCGCCCCGTAGAAGGCGAGCGAGGGCTCGAGCATGATCCCGACGCGATCGCCTCGCGCGACGCCCTCGGTCTCGAGGAAGCTCGCGAAGTGCCCCGACCACCGGCTCAGGTCGGCGAAGGTGTATTCCTCGCGATGGCCGTCGGCGAACTTCAGGCGGAGCGCGGTCGCCGCGCCGGCGTGGCGATCGACGCACTCGTGGGCGATGTTGAGGTGCCCGCGGTCGCCGTCGAACAGCTCCCAGAGGTCGCCCCAGCGGAAGGCGCGGAGCGCCTCGGGATAGCTCCGGAGGTCGAGGATCCCCGGCACTAGCGCAGCGTGACGTCGGTGATCTTCATCTTGCGCTCTCCCTCGAACCACCCTAGACTCGCGCGACGATGATGCCAGGGCCGCGGTTCGTCACGCTACCCGAAATCCGGCGGGAGGCCAAGCGACGCCTGTCCCGGGAGGCGTGGAACTTCGGCGCGGGCGGCGCCGAGACCGAGACGACGCTCAAACGGAACCGGCGCGCCCTGGACCGCCTCGCGATCCGGCAGGACATCCTCGTCGACGTCCGCGAGATCGACCTCCGCACGACGCTCCTCGGCGTCCCGCTCTCGGCCCCCATAGCGGTCGCGCCCATGGGCGGGCTCGTGCTGTTCCACCCCGAGGGCGATGTCGAGATGGCGCGGGGCGCCGGGCTCGCCGACACGCTCGTCTTCCTGAGCGGCGCCACGGGCTGGCCGGTGGAAGCGGTTGCCGCGGCCAGCACCGGGCCGAAGATGTTCCAGCTCTACCACATGGGCGACCGCGCCTGGGTCGGTGACCTGCTGGCGCGCGTGGAGGCGGCCGGGTACCTCGCCGTGTGCCTGACCGTGGACGTGCAGGTCTACGGCCGGCGCGAGCGCGACATCCTCGCGCGCTTCAACCCGCGGGAGGCGATGTCGAAGGCCCCCAACCCGCGACCGCCCGATCCCTCGTACCCCGCGCGCCTGACCTGGAGCGACGTGGACTGGCTCCGGAAGGCGACGAACCTTCCCGTCGGGCTCAAGGGGGTGATGACCCCGCAGGACGCTCGGCGCGCCGTCGAGGCCGGCGTCGAGCTCGTTTGGGTGTCGAATCACGGCGGCCGCCAGCTCGATCACACGCAGGCCACGATCGACGCGCTGCCCCCGATCGTCGACGCGGTCGGGGGCCGGGCCGAGATCGTGATCGACGGGGGCTTCGCGCGGGGCACCGACGTGCTGAAGGGCCTCGCCCGCGGCGCGACGGTCGTCGCGCTCGCCCGGGCGGCGCTCTGGGGCCTCGCCGCCGACGGCGCCGCCGGCGTCGCGCGAGCGCTCGAGATCGTGCGCGACGAGCTGCGGACGACCATGGCGCTCTCCGGCCAGACGTGCGCCGCCCGCCTCGAGCCGGAGCTCGTCTTCCGCGTCGACTGAAATCATCGGGGGCCCCGACATGGCCCCCGATACCCCCAACGCTCACCGGGCCCGGGATGAACCCGGGCCCGTCTCGACCCCCGATTGATTCACGGACTCTGAGATCATCGGGGGCCCCGACATGGCCCCCGATACCCCCAACGATCGCCGGGCCCGGGATGATCCCGGGCCCGTCTCGACCCCCGATTGATTCACGGACTCTGAGCGTCCGCGCCCCCGCGCTATTAGAC